>NZ_FMMP01000006.1:359938-719877 GCF_900095725.1 Cellulosilyticum sp. I15G10I2 | reverse complement strand
ATACACAGATTATTGCACATGGTCGAGCAATTTGCACAGCTAGAAGCCCCAAATGCAGCCTATGCATGTTTTTACATGTATGTCCTTTTGGTCTTAAAGCCTGTTTAGAAATACTTCCAAATGAAGTACAGATAGCACTCGCTAAAGGACATATGTATTAATAGAAATAGCAGCTAGATTAATCTAGCTGCTATTTCTATACTGATTTTTTAAATCCTTTTTCTTTTTTTTGATTCTTTTTCTCTATATATTCTTCAATAACATCTGAATAATAATTACATGCATTTAAGCCAAATACTTCTGCCGACAGAGGCTTTACAGAATGTACCGCATTATGGCCAAGTATTTGCTGTTTTTTAGGATCAGTAATAAGTTCTTCTAAAATCATAGCTAATTCTTCTTCTGTCTGAAATAATTTACCATTATAATCATCTCTTATAAGTCCGGCTATGCTTTCGTCTTCTTTTGCGACGACTGGAAGAGAAGCGGCCATAGCTTCAGCAAAAGTTAATCCTTGTGTTTCAGTAACAGATGCACTTACAAAAATATCACCTACTTGATAAATTCTGCCTATCGTACTCCACGGCTGCATGCCTGTAAATATAATGGCATCACGTATATTCAAGTGAGCAGATAATTCTTCAAGTTCCAGCCTAGATGGCCCATCGCCTACAATAACGAGTTTAGCCTCAGGAACTTTTAAAATAAGATGCGACATTGCACGAATCACTACATCTATACTTTTTTCTTTGGCAACACGCCCCACAAATAAAATGACAGGATCATTTAGAGGAATATTAAAAATTTGTTTTAAAGCATCGACTTCTTCACGGGAATAATGAGATTTTTCAAGAGGAGAAAAATCTATACCTGTTGGAATAACGCGTATCTGTGTTTTAACCCCATAACTTTTTAACAGCTTCTCAGTTTTTTTAGTAGGCGCAATTACGCCGTCGACACCATTACAAAAAGACTTACTATATTTTCTAGCAATTTTAGGAGAAAACTCGATACCCTTAGAAATATAATGCATATACTCCTCATACATTGTATGATATGTATGTACTATGGGTATAGATAGTTTTTTAGAAACAAGTTTTGCAAATATCCCTAAGGAAAACTCTGTCTGAGAGAGAATAATATCAAGTCGCAGTCTTTTGATTTTACGCACGAGACGGTTAGAATATAAAATGCCAACCCGATGGTCCTTTAAGAAAATAAAAGGTAAACTTGCTATTCTATAAACGAAGTTTGAATTTTCCTCCGCTTGCGGATGACTTATTGTAAAAACATAGACATTATGTCCTTGTTTTCTAAGTTCTTTTTCTAGTGTAAGAATAGAACTTACAACACCATTTACCTGGGGCGAATATGTATCAGTAAAAATACCAATATTCATAATATATCATCTCTCTTTCATCAATCAATATCTCGTTTTATCTGTTCGATTTTTTCAAGAACTTTAGTTAAGTAATGGGAACCATTCATATTTCGATGAGCAGTTTGAGCAAGATTGTCTAATAAATGACTCTCACCTAGTTTAAAATAAACATCTGATAAGATAAGATAGCACTTTGATAGATCGCATTGGTAATCAAGTGCCAATTCCAGGGTTTTTTTAGCCTCAGGAAGAAAAGCTTTTTCATATAATATACTACCATATTTTACTAAAATGTCCATAAAAGTTAAATAACTTTTTTCATATTGGACCAAATCTTCAAACTGAGCCATACCGTAAGCTTGTTTAAGTTCAAGATTTGTATAGCCTTTAAGATTGGTGAGCTTAAGATGCTCATAACGTCTAAGCTGCTCATAAAGCCGTCTGCATTCTGGTTCTTCATTCAGTGGAAGCTCCTGTAAAGAGATTTTTATAAAGAGGGATTCAGGAATATCTTTTTTTCTAGCAAAAAGTGCCTTTTGTTCCTGTGTAAAATAGGTTCTGATATTTTTATTTTGTCTTTGAGTATCTCTTTCTAATTTTATTTTAAAAGTTATAAATAATGTTACTACGCCTAATACCGAAAAAATCAGAGGAAGCATTCTTTCTAATTGAAACATACTCATTTCCTTTCTAAACTCATTATTTTAATTATAATATAAATTGAATTTAATTTAAAGGCTAAGTTATGGTATAATGAATAACATAAAGTTTATAATAAGTGAGTTGAAGATAATATGCCTTTAGATTTAAATGAAAGTCAGAAACGAGCCGTTACTTGTTCTTTAAAACCTACTCTTGTTATTGCAGGACCAGGATCTGGGAAAACCCATGTTATTATTAATAGAATCCATTATATGATACGGCATTTGGCGTGTCATCCTTCTCATATTTTAGTCGTGACATTTAGTAAACTCGCAGCCAGGGAGATGCAGGAGCGTTTTACTACGCTTTATCAGGAGAATACAAGCGTAACCTTTGGCACACTGCATAGCATATTTTATAGAATTCTTAGAAATGCTAATCCTTCTAAATATGCGCTTGAAAACTTACTAAGTGAAAGTGAAAAGAAAATCATTTTACAAAAGCTATTTATGCAGTTAGAAACTGATGAATATGAAGATTTTATTGAAGAGTTTCTTAAACACCTTGCTTTAATGAAAAATCAGTTAATTAGTCCAAAATATTATTATCCTGATGGTCTATCAAAAGAAATGTTCCTTAAGCTTTTGAATCACTATGAATTATATAAGGAAGCCCATCAAAAATTTGATTTTGATGATATGTTAGTAGATTGCTATCATTTATTATGTCATCAACCTAACCTTTTAAACTTACTTTGCAAGCGGTATCGTTATATACTTATTGATGAATTTCAAGATATTAATCTTGTACAATTTGAAATTATTAAACTTCTTGCAGGAGACCAAAAAAATATTTTTGTTGTGGGTGATGATGATCAAAGTATATATAAATTCAGAGGTGCTAAACCAGAGTTTTTGCTTGACTTTAAGAATCATTTTCCTAACACACAGCAATATTTTTTAGAGATAAATTATAGATCTACAAAAAATATATTAAATTATAGTATAGCGTTAATCACATCTAATCAAAATAGATATAGTAAACAATTAACTACACCAAACGAACTAGGCATACCGCCTCAACTAATTCCATGTAAAGATGCGAAGGATCAGGCTGATCTTATACTTAAAGAAATAATTCGTTTGAAAAATGAGGGGCAAAGATTAAGTGATATGACGATTATTTATAGAACAAATATAGAAGCACGACCTATTGTAGAAATGCTTTTAAAATCACTTATTCCTTTTTGTTTAAGAGACGGTATGATAAGTTTATATGATCAATGGATTACTAAAGATATCCTAGGGTATCTTTATCTTGCTCAAAACACCAATAACACAGATCTAGCGGTTAAACTTATTAATAAACCTAAACGCTATATCAGTAAAGCTGTTATTGAACAAGCACGACATTCAGGAGGTAATTTCTTCTTTAATCTATTAGAAATAGATGCATTAACAGCATGGCAAAAAAACTATATTCAGCAACTTTTATTAGATTTACAGTATTTAAAAGAAAAATCTCTTTCAGACGCTATAATGTATATTCGCAAAAACATTGGCTATGATCAATATATCTTAGATTATGCGGCATATCGCAAACTTCCCCCTGATACATTATTTGACGTCTTAGATGAGCTAACAGAAGCCTCTATAGGTTTTAAGGAAGCATCAGCTTGGGAAGACTCTTTAGCAGATGTTGCGAAGCAAGTCAAAGAACAGGCTTCTGACAGATCTATTGTAAAAGATGCTGTTACGCTGACTACAATGCACGGCTCAAAAGGACTGGAGTTTGATTATGTGTTTATTATCAATGTTATAGAAGGGAATATTCCCCATCATAAAAGTCATAGTGAGTCAGAAATTGAAGAGGAGAGAAGATTATTATATGTTGCAATAACCCGTGCTAAAAAAAATCTATACTTATATACCCCTTCTGAAAAATATGCCAAACCTGTTAGTCCTTCGACCTTTATTGAGCAAATAGCAACTAACAGGTTATTAACACATATTATGCATAATAAGTTTATTATGCATAATAAATTTGGACAGGGTGAAATATTAAAAGTAATAGACGGTAATATTCTAGAGGTACAATTTGGACCCTATCATATACGAAAAATAGATGGTAATTACTGTATTAATAATGGTATAATACATTGGGAGGAATAGTTTATGAAACCAAATAAAAAGAGAAAATTAAGTCTTTACAAGTGGATAAATAAAAATAAAAAATTAATTGTAAGTACAGTTAGTCTATTAGTTGTAGTCAGTCTGTTATTCGGAGTATTTGCACAACTGTTATATATCTATACAACTTATTGATTTATGTATATAATGCAGCTCATTCTACCATACAATTAACGATGAAATGGAACACTTAATTATTACTATTTTGACGACTAGGAGGAGTTGATATGAGTATCAATCGTACTTTCAAATGGACTATGCTTATTGTTATTGTAATCATTAGTGGCCTTTCGATCGGTGCCATTACTTACATATACACAAAAGTTTCTGAGTTTGATAAAGTATTTGCTGAGCGCGTATTAATTAATGAAACAAATATAAGTGGACTTACTCGGATGGAAGCCTATCAAAAAATACAAGATAGCTTAAATAAACAAACTGAAAACAAAAATTTAGTTATATATAAAGGAGATATTTCTTATAAAATCCCTTTTAGCAATTTAGGCTCTGAATATAATATGGAAGAAGTATTAGACCAAGCGTATGCAGTTGGCCATCAAGGGAACTTGTTTGAAAAATACCGCTATATGAAAAATCCACCTCAAAAAGATACTGTATTTGATCTAAAACATATTTATGATAAAGAGAAAATTCATCAGACAGTAGAAGCTTATAGTTCTAAATTTCATATAGCACCTATAGACGCTACCATTGAGAGAAAAGACAGGCAATTTATTGTTACACCCGAGTTAGAAGGACAAGAATTAGATTTAGTTGCTACAGTAGAGAAAATATTTACCGTACTGGATTCTGAACCTGAAGCCGATATTAAGATTGAGGCTGAAGTCAATAAAATCCCTGCAAAGTATACAAGTGAGTCTTTTAAAGACATCCAAAGTATCGTTGCAAGTTTCACCACCTCTTTTAATAACGCTGATGCAAACCGTAATACTAATCTAGCTGTTGCAGCCCATAAGATTAATACTATGTTATTGCCAGGAGAAGTTTTTTCACTTGCAAAACAACTAGAGCCTATTAATTATAATTCAGGATATAGGGCTTCTAAGGTAATTGTTAATGGTAGATTAGAAGATGGGATAGGTGGGGGTATATGTCAAATTGCATCAACTCTCTACAATTCCTTACTGCTTACTAACCTTGATATTACAATGAGGCAGAATCATTCCCTCCCAGTAGCTTATGTGCCCCTGGGGCGTGATGCAACTTATGCCACAAATGCCATAGATTTTAAATTTAAAAATACTACGGACTATCCATTGTTTATAGAAAGTTATTGTGAAAATAATAAAGTCTATGTGAATTTATTTGCTCATCCTTCTGTTAAATCTGAATATGAAATTAAATTTGATTCAGTTACCACAGAAGTAATTAACCCGCCAGCTCCAAAGTATATTGAAGATCCGGAGTTAGCGCAAGGGACAAAAGTTGAGGAATTAAAAGCCTTATCCGGCAAAAAAGTTAAACTTTATAAATTATATTATAAAGAGAATACACTTGTAAAAAAGGAACTTGTTAATAATAGTTATTATAGACCGCGTGGTGCAACAATTAGGGTGGGCACAAGAATTGACACACCAGTGTTTAATCCGGATAACCCCGAGCTGCCTCATACTAATGAGTCAAGTGAAAATCAGCCGCTTACACCGATAGAACCGCCTTCACAAGATCCTATTATTAATGACTCGACCCTTCTTAATCTCTTTGAAGAGATTATACACTAAAAAAGCTTGAGCTGCAGCTCAAGCTTTTTTAGTGTCATATTTTAATTTTGTGGAATAAAGAAATTATCCTGATCATCCGGCCCAGGTGTTGGAGAAGGATCTACAACGGGTGGTGGCGTAGGCTCTGTGTTTGGTGGAGGGGTTGGATCAGTTGGCGGTGTATTAGGGTCACTTGGATTATTTGGTGGTATTGTTGGCCATGGCCAGTCATCACCAGGTGTTTCTTGTGGCCCATGAAGGTCACATACGCCACTCGCAATACCACTGATATTACCACTGGAATCACGGGTTACTGTCTTTTTGAGGATACTTTCTATTGGACAAAATTCTGATGCAATCTTATTCGATATTGTACAAATATCAACCTGCACATGTATATCACATACTTCTTTAGGAGCAGTTTGACTGTTAAAAAATTCTGTTTTAACAACATGATCTGGATCTGCCCTACATAAGTCAGTTGCTAATTTTCCGGATAAAGTACAAATCTGTATTTCTGAAACACCACTATTAGATGTACTCACTTTAGGGAAAGCTTTATAAGGCAGCCCTTCATGGATTTCATTCATAATTTTGCCCCATATATCTAAATGATAGCTTCCAGTAGATCCATATCTAAGTTTTTTAGGCGTATCGTGCCCAGTCCATATCGTTGCTGCATAATAGGGTGTATATCCTGAAAACAGTAAGTCTTTATCATCCGATGTTGTTCCAGTTTTTCCAGCTATCGGCATACTTTTAAATGTACTTCTAAGTTTTCCGCCAGTTCCAGCTGTAATAACTTCCTGCATCATGTCTGTTAACATATGTGCTGTAGATTCTTTGATAACAGGATGAGACTTTAGCAGAGTAGCCTCAGCAGAATTATCAAGCAATATATTGCCATCTTTATCTAACACTTTTGTATAAAGAATAGACTTAATATAAATACCATCGTTAGCTACTGCGCCATAAGCCGCATTAAGTTCTAAAGAGGTTACCCCTTGAGTAAGACCACCTAAAGGTAAGGAATATACTTTATCAGTAGGGGAGAGTGTTGTAAAGCCAAAATTCAATAAATAATCATACGCTGTATCAAGTCCTACAAGTTGGAGTGTTTTTACAGCCAATACATTCATAGAGTTATAAATAGCTCTTCTAACAGAAGTAGGCCCTTCAAATTTTCCATTCCAGTTCTTAGGAGACCAAGTTGCACCCGTGTCCAATTTAAGTGTCAACTGTTCATCTATTAAAACAGACCCTGGTGAAAGTTTACCTGTGTCTATTGCTGGGGCATAGGCTGCGAGTATTTTAAATGTTGATCCAGGTTGTCTTTTAGCTTGTGTTGCATGGTTAAAACCTCTGTCTTGTTTATCTCCACGACCTCCTGCTAAAGCTTTAACTTGACCGGTACGATAATCTGTAACGACAAAAGCAGTTTGAGGCTGAGGCATCTTAAGAAGAGTTTCTTTTTCAATTTTATCTCGAGCAGTAATACCCCAATCTGCAAGTTTGGCTTGTTTAAAGCTCTCAATATCTGCCTCACTTTTTACAATACCGTCTCCGCCTAACTTAACGACATTACCATCTGCTTTTTTGACATTAACACTATAGCTTAATTTAAGTTCATAAGCTTCTTTAGGATATAATGATTCATCATCAACATATTTATCTACAACTTCTTGTATATGCGGATCAAGTGTTGTATAGATCTGAAGACCTCCGCCGTAAATAAGATTGTTAGCTTTAGTAGATGTCATGCCCTTTTGAGATTGAAGATCATTAATAACTTCCTGCATCACAGCATCTACAAAATAACTACGGCTAGATTTTTCAACAAATTCTTGATGTACCTTTTGAATATTTAGATAAGGATCATCTTTTAAAGCTTGCTGCATCTGTGCTTCAGTTATATAACCTTGATCAGCCATCTTAGTTAAAGCTATTTGAACTTTTTCTTTATTATTTTCAGGGTTTAAAATAGGGCTAAACCGGGTAGGCGCTTGAGTAATAACAGCTATTACAACACTTTCGGCTAACGTTAAGTCATTCACATCTTTATTAAAATAGCGATTAGATGCTGCCTGTACACCATTTACCCCATGACCTAAAGCAATCGTGTTTAAGTAATATTCTAGTATCAGATCCTTACTGTAAAGCTTTTCAAATTCTATAGCAAGATACTGCTCTTGAATTTTTCTGGTGAATTTTTTTTCTGAAGTTAAAATATTATTTTTGATAAGCTGCTGCGTAATTGTACTGGCACCCTCGCTAAGTCCGCCGCTTTTTAAATTAGTAAAAATGGCTCTGAAAATACCTCTGATGTCTATCCCATTATGCTCATAAAATCGCTCATCTTCGAGTGCAACAAAAGCTTGCTGCAAATACGCAGGGATATTATCTAATGTTACATAAATTCTGTTCTCTGCTCCTGAAAAACTATCTATTTGTTTACCATTAGCGTCAAATACAAACGATGTATAGTTAGTCGTTGGCTTAAGATCAAGCTGTGATACATCAGGGGTACTTTTAATAATGCCTATAAAAATACCTAAGCCCCCACCTACTACAGCAAATAAACTGATAATGCATGCCATAAATACTAATCTAAAGATAACTATTTTACTTTTCTTTCGTATTTTCTTATTAGTATCATTATTTTGTTTCTCTGATTTAACTCTGGATTCTTTTGAGTAATTCATATGCTCCATCCTCCTCAATAACGTATTATATCAAATATATTGACTATGAGCAAAGTATAATTTAAATAGTAGCAGCCTATCCATAGATTTCACATCTTTAAATTTTAGGTATTCATAGCAATATGTGATGTGAACTCATTCTGAGAATCAACATTATAGTAATGAATAACTGGTGCTTATATGTTGTTTTTCTATATTATATATCAAATGAAATCAGAAATATATAATAAACCCATTTAATTATAGCATTTGTACAAGGTAGTATGAATATAATTTGTACAAAGCACTGTTTAGGAGGCTACTATGCCTGAAATAATCTATAAGAACAAAAACGCTTATAAACATAGACGACCCCATCATTCTCCCAACAAGATACAGGGGGTTATTTCTATTATTATTATTATTGCCATAATTTTGGGAACTTATATCCAGTTAGATAGACAAATTATTCCCACTGTTCTTGCTATGGCTAAAATTCAAGCAAACTCTGTAGCAACGAAAGCTATCAATCAGGGTATTACCCAATCTCTTATAACGAATCAAACCACAATGCAGGATTTAATGAGCTATGATTATAACGATTCAGGTGAACTTGTATCATGGAATGTTAACTCCATTATGATCAACAACTTATGTGCAAGTATTGTAGATAATACCATGGATGAGCTGCAAACTATTGGAGTAGTTAAGTTCAAAATCCCTCTTGGTAACCTTACTGGCAGCAGACTTTTTGCAAATATAGGACCTGAAATAAGCGTTGATGTACTTCCTATTGGAACAGTACGTGTTAATTATGATAATAGTATCCGCTCAACAGGTATCAATCAAGTTAATCATACTGTATGGCTGGATGTTGAAGCAACTGTACAAGTTGTCGTACCGTTATTTTCAGATCAAGTAATTGTTAAAAGACGTGTAGTTCTTATTGATAAAGTTATCTCTGGAGATGTTCCTCCAAATTACGTTAATATTCCAGAGAAAGATATTCTTGAGGTGATTCCTTCTGACTCATATCCTGCGAATTAATGTTTAATGGTATACTTGGCGGCCTTTTTACTGCTTATCTAAAAACTATTGGATATTTTATAAAAAAATGTGCTATAACTATATATAAGCAGTCGCTTTATATTTTAAAAGGTTGGTGATATGATGATTATAACCATTGCGCCGTTTCCTTCGGTAGAGTACATATATGATGTAGATTTTTTAGAACCTAATTGTGCTATTAACTCAAAAGAAGTTTCTCTAAATATTCTTTCCAAAGGCATTCACAGTGCTCAAATCATTAAACTGCTTCAAGATGAGCCTATTCTGCTTAGTATGTTAGGTGGATTTGCCGGAAAATATATCAAGCATTATCTAGATAAATCCCGTATTAAAACAGATATTATCTGGACAGATACTGAGACCCCTCATAAAATGAGAATATTACTTGGAGATACAAATACTTATTATTTACTTAAACGGGATGAGACCTATCCTTTTGATAAAGAAATTATTAAACTTAGTCAGAAGTTAAAAGCACATATAAAAAAAGTATCCACTTTATTATTAAGCGGTTATATCCCACCTGGCACTACGCCTACGCTCTTTAGAGAGTGGATAAAAGAAGCAAAATTGCATAATATTAAAACGATAGTGTGTACTGGTCAAAAGGATGTTTTAATCCATGCATTAGAAGAGACCCCTTATGCACTTATGTTTACTGAGGAACAATTAAATCAGCTCGAAATAGCTACTGACTCTAAAGAAGCAATTATTAAAGCACTTATTCCTTATTTAAAGCAAGGGGTACATTATATAGCTGTTTATCTCAAAGAGCAGGGGGCTCTCATGCTCTCTAAAAATAAATTTTGCCTTATTGAACCGCCCATGTCTCTTAATAAAATAATAAGTAATTCTGCTTCAAGTGGCGCATTTCTTGGCACTTTTGCTTTAGGTATCAACCGTAAATATGAGCAGGAGAAATTCTCTAAAATGTGCTTAGCCGCTGCTCTAGCGGCTAACTGTGATGTCAATAAACCTATATGCTCAAGAAAAGATATAGAGTTACTCTCAAAAAAAGTTAAAATCAAAGAAATTAGCACATCTTTGTTTTAAGAAAGGACTAATATGGATCAGATTGAAAAAAAACAAGAACGCTTAATACTCGTTTCGGCTCAAAAAAAACAATATGATGAAAGAGATGCATGGGAAAGTTTAGATGAACTTGAAGAATTAGTAGAGACTGCCGGTGGTATTGTTATCACTAAAATTCTTCAAAGAGTTGACCATATCAATTCAGCTTTTTACGTTGGAACGGGCAAGGCTGAAGAAATTAAGGAAATCGCTCTTTCAAATGAAGCAACGGGATTAGTATTTGATGATGAATTATCTCCTGTTCAGATGCGCAACTTATCTGAGCTAATGACACTAAAAGTATTAGACAGAACAATGATTATTCTGGATATCTTTGCTGGAAGAGCCCTATCTAAAGAGGGGAAAATTCAAGTTGAAATGGCTCAGCTTAAATACCAGTATTCTCGTCTTACGGGTTTTGGAGAAATGCTCTCTAGACAGGGTGGAGGCATAGGCAGTAAGGGCCCAGGCGAAAAAAAATTAGAGTTAGATAAACGACACATTAAAACACGTATGGAAATCCTAAAAGCAGAGCTTCTAGAAGTGGAAAAACATAGGCATCTTATCCGTTCCCGCAGAGATAAAACAAATACTCCTATTGTCGCTATAGTAGGCTATACCAATGCCGGGAAGTCGACGCTGCTTAATGCGCTCAGCGGAAGCGATGTCTATGTAAAAAACCAACTTTTTGCGACCCTTGATCCAACCACCCGTGCAGTAGTACTGCCAAGCGGCTCAGAAATTCTGCTCACTGATACGGTTGGTTTTATACGTAAGCTCCCTCATCACCTTGTTAAAGCTTTTTACTCTACCTTAGAAGAAGCAAAGTATGCGGATATTATATTACATGTAATGGATATAAGTTCTCCGCATATTATGACACATCAGAAAGTAGTTTATGAAACACTAGAAAAACTTGCTATTAAAGATATTCCTATTATCGCTGTTTATAATAAGATAGATCAGGCAGGCGAGACGTATCCAAAAGATGAAACTGCTGATTACGAACTGGAGATCTCAGCTAAACACCACATTCATTGCGATCAGCTGCTTACCTTGCTCGAAGAAATTATCTATGAAAACATGATGCCGTTTCATATAGGTATTCCTTATGATAGACAGGACATTGTAACATTCTGTCATAATTACGGTGAACGCATACAGGAAGCGTATTGTAACGAAGAAATAGAACTGAAAGGTTATCTGCCTAAAGAAAGATATTATAAAATTACGCCCTATAAAAAATAGCATAATATGGCGAAAATCCTTCAAAGTGCACATTAGTCCAAAATAAATATCGCAAATTTATATATAATGCGCACTAAATCTTACGTATTTCCTCTTTTATTATAAATGTAGTCTATAAATAGGTATATTATTTGTAGAAAGTAGTAATAATTCAATTAATTATGCGATATCTTTTTCTGTTAAATTATTCAAATTTACTATATAATTTGACATAGAGAATCTTTATCCTAATAGATTTAATTAAGACTTGGAGGGAATGCAATGTTAGTAGAGAAACAATATATCGGGAAAAACCAAATCAACGGTGTTAATAGGTGCTATTATATATTAAAGAAAAATGACCTTTATGGCATAGAAATCATAGAAGAGTATGATAGTAAGCTATTAAGTGCAAGTGAATATTTTACATCAAATTATGAATCTGCTGATCGATTAGCGAGGTTACTCTACAAAGGTTGTGTTACCCTTGTTACTTTTATAGAAATACTAGATGACTATGTGAGCATGGAACAGTTTGCCGTTTAGCCAACTTAACTGCTAAGTTTTTTAACTTAGCAGTTTTTTAGTTTATTGCCATTTTATAATGCTGTGTGTTAGTATAAAAGCAATTAAAAAATATAGGTGATATTATGTTGAATGGATACAAAACGATCAGTCATGAAAATGTGATTGAGATTTTCGAAAAAAAATCTCGATTTATTGCTACAGTATGTCCCGTAACTTCGGTTGAGGAGGCAGATCAGATCCTAGGAGAGTTAAGAAAAAAATATTATAATGCATCTCATAACTGCTTTGCCTACCAAATAGGCGAACAAAGCGAAATCCAAAAATGCAGTGATGATGGCGAGCCTCAAGGTACTGCTGGCAAGCCTATTTTAGATGTTTTAAAGGGTGAAGCGATTACAAATACATTGATTTGTGTAACAAGGTATTTTGGCGGTACGTTGCTTGGAACAGGTGGGTTAGTAAGAGCTTATGGCCGAGCTGCCAAAGAAGGTCTCTATGCTGCGGGAATTGCAGAAAAAAGACATGTTAAAATCTTTTATTTAGAAGCAGCCTATTCATTATCAGGTAAAGTTCAATATCTTTTAAATGATAAAGGGTATACGATAAGGCATACAACTTATCTAGAAGCAGTTACCTTTGAAGTTGAAGTTTTAATGGGACAAGAAGACTTTTTTTATAATTGGATTATAGATACTACTAATGCTGAAATTCTAGTACAGGAAGGGGAGTATACGCTAATAACTATACCTCTGCCGCATTATTGCTAAAGGCTGGTTATTTATGTTAAAATAAATAGATTAAAAGATATACCTACTAAGGAGGATTATTTGAATATGTCAGGACATTCAAAGTTTGCTAATATAAAACACAGAAAAGCTAAAAATGATGCTCAAAAAGGAAAGGCTTTTACAAAGATTGGGCGTGAAATAGCCGTTGCAGTTAAAGAAGGGGGAGCTGATCTCGCAGTTAATGGCAAGCTTCGTGATGTAATTGCAAAGGCTAAGGCTAATAATATGCCGAATGACACCATCACTCGCAGTATCAAAAAAGCTGCTGGAGAAGATAGCTCTGTTAATTATGAATATATTACTTATGAAGGCTATGGCCCAAGTGGAGTAGCTGTTATTGTAGAAACACTTACAGATAATAAAAACCGTACAGCAGGCAACGTCCGCTCAGCTTTTACCAAAGGTAATGGCAACATGGGGACCTTAGGCTGTGTATCTTTCATGTTTGATAAAAAGGGCGAAATTGTTATTGAAAGAGGAGCGGTTGATATGGAAGAAGATGAACTGATGATGCTAGCAATAGAAGCTGGTGCTGACGACTTTGAATCCGAGGAAGAAGGTTATACGATTACAACCTCGCCTGAGGCCTTCAGCAACGTCTACGCGGCAATAGAAGCTGCTGGCATTGAAATGGCATCGGCAGAAGTAGCGATGATACCTCAGACCTATACACAGCTTACAAGTGATGCTGATATTAAAGGCATGAATAAAATGTTGGATTTACTTGAAGATGATGATGATGTTCAAGAGGTGTATCACAACTGGGAACATTAAAAAATCCCCCTTATGAACCGTGTAAGCGTTCGTAGGGGTATTTTTATGATAAAGCTATCTTTATGTTAAAGTTTCTTTATTTTTACTCATTATAAGCCTTTGTTTTTCAAAAATAAGCTTATTAAGCATATTTTTTATATTGTTCTCCAACTTTATAAATTTTACCCGATGCATATAGTTTCCAACAGCGTTTTTTTCGCCTTGAAAAAGGATTTCACCTAAGAGCTCAAACGATGTGTTCATAAATCTAAAGTATAAAATGATTTTTTCACCTTTATTAAGCTGACGCGTGCTGACTAAGCATAGTCCACCTATACTAATATTAACGATTGTTCCTTTATTTGAAGGAATTTCCTCAATAACACAGTCTTTGCATTCTTCCGGTAAGCATTTAAAACTTGATTCTAGGAGTACATCTACTCTGAAATACTGTCTTTGCTGTTGTTTAACTAACGGCTCTAGTAAAACCGCGCTATAAAATAACATATCATTTTTTCTATATCGATTTAGGATTTGAACTTTAGCAATAAATATAGCAGTTCTTGTTACGAAAGCTATCTGAACAACCTTATCTTTTTCAAATAATACCCAATCCAGTTTATCTAAAGGTGCGGCAAAAATAAATCTTTCTCCTGGCCAGTCAATAAGTTTTGTAATATATGTTTTTTCCTTATTAATCACTCTAAGTTTTAAATTAATATCATCGAGGATTACCTTTTTATATAACTCGACACTCTCATTAATAGCATTTTCATCTTTTTTAGATCCATCATCAATACCCAAGTCTAGTCCACCCTCCTATCCTATCTTGCTCCGTCATAATATATTATACTTTAATTAATCCTGTTTTTTCAACTCTTATCATTCAATTCTTAACCGTAATCTTATTATATTTCTAAACTACTTGCAAATACGCTAGTAATATGTAACAATATTCTTTGAAAATTAACTTTACTTTAAAAGAGGCTATGGTAATGAAAAAAATAATTTGTGTTACACTTAATCCTGCTATGGATAAAACCATTTTTGTAAACAACTACAAAGAAGGATGTGTTAACCTCATAGACGAAGTCTATTATGAAATCGGGGGAAAAGGTATTAATGTTGCCAAAGTTTTAAACAATTTTGAAATCAAATGTATTGTAACAGGCTTTGTAGGAGGTATCTGGACAGATAAATTTCGCACTAAGCTGATGAAACTTGGCATAGAAACTAAATTCTTTAAATTATTGCAAGATACCCGTATCAATACGAAGCTAATAGATACTGATACCGGTATGTGTACTGCTATTAACGAAAAAGGCCCATTTGTACCTGAAGAAGTACTCGAAAAATTTATACAATCTTTTACACTTATGTGCCATGCGGAAGACCTTATTGTGCTTACTGGAACACCGCCGCCTGGTGTCCCAAAGAATATTTATTATACGCTTACTCAGATTGCAAAAAAGAAAGGTGCCACTGTGATATTAGATGCTCATGGCGAAGCACTTTTAAAGGCGCTAGATGCAAAACCTGATATGATTAAAATAAGTTACCGGGATTTTATCCCCAAAGAATATTGGGGAAAGCTTACCAAGGCAGATTTCCCTTATATCATACAAAAAGTAAGAGAGACGCAAATACAAAATGCTCTTATTTCTCTAGGGCAATACGGCGCACTGTTTGTCGACCAAGAAAAAAACTACTATGCCAATGCTGTACAGGTTGGTGTAGATCTAAAATATCCAGTAGGTGCAGGGGACGCAATGGTTGCTGCACTTATTATAGGAAAACTTGAAGAGTTTGACCTCATTACAACTATCAAATATGCGATTGCTTGTGGTGCAGCTTGTGTAGTAGCTAAAGATACAAGTAACTGCAAGCCTACAGAAGTCAATAAATACATTTCCGAAGTAGTTGTTAATGAACTCACTACGTATTAAAAAGGAGTTTAAATATGCCTAAAAAAAATCAAATCCTTGAAGGTCTCATAGAAGATGCTGTATTTCCTAACAAAGGCATTATGCTGATCAATAATGAGCCGATTTATGTAACAGGAACCTTTAAAGGCCAGGTGGTTAAAGCGAGAATTATTAAAAAAAAGAACCAAAAATGGGAAGCACGACTGCTGGAAGTGCTGGAGCATCCTGACTATTTAACTGATCCATGCTGCAGTTATTTTGGTGCATGTGGTGGATGCAGTACACAGCATCTGCCTTATACTATGCAGCTTGATCTTAAGCATCAGCAAGTTACAAGACTTTTAAAAGATGCTGGTATTACAGAATATGAAGATTTAGGCATCCTTGCAAGTCCAGAGGTAACAGAGTACCGCAATAAGATGGAGTTTAGTTTTGGAGATGCCGTTAAAGATGGTCCTATGACCCTTGGCATGCATAAAAAAAGCAGTACTTATGATATTATTACAGTAGGCGGCTGCAAGCTTGTAGATCCAGATTTTACAACTATTCTTGAGTATACTCTGGATTATTGCGTCAAACACCACCTAGATTATTATAAAAAATTGATCCATACAGGCTTTATGCGCTATTTAGTCATTAGAAAATCTAAAACCTTTGGGAAGATACTTATAAATATTGTAACTTCTTCTCAAAAAGATTTTTCTTTTACTGAACTTGCCAAAGAGCTTTCGGCTTTGAAATTACAAGGGACTGTAACTGGCGTTCTGCATACTATTACAGATACCTTGTCAGATGCTGTTAAACCAGACAGCACAAGCCTTGTATATGGTACAGATACCATTACCGAAAAAATCTTAGGCCTAGAGTTCAAAATCTCACCTTTTTCATTCTTCCAAACCAATACACAAGGTGCAGAAGTACTGTATAAAAATGCACTTAATCTTATTCAAAATATGGACAATAAAGTGGTATTTGACTTATACTGTGGTACCGGAACCATTACGCAGATAATGGCTACCCGTGCCAAAAAAGTCTATGGTATCGAAATAGTAGAAGAAGCTGTAGAAAAGGCCAGAGAGAATGCAGCATTTAATCAACTTACAAACTGTGAATTTATAGCAGGCGATGTCCTTACAGAAGTAGATAAACTAAATGCCGCCCCTGACATTATCGTACTTGATCCACCAAGAGATGGCATTCACCCTAAAGCTATACAAAAGATCATCAACTTTAATGCTAAAGAGCTTCTTTATATTTCATGTAAACCCACCTCGTTAGCCAGAGACTTACCGATTCTTAAAGCAGCAGGTTATACCATTGATAAACTAATGTGTGTAGATATGTTTCCACAGACTCCACACGTTGAGACTGTAGTGAAGCTGAGTAGATAAACCCATTGAACACCAAGGCTTAGAGCGATTATACGTTCTAAGCCTTGATGTGTTTTTAGGAGTAATTAGGGGAAAATTATATGTTCCCAAAGGATAGGGGGGTACACTATTTGGCGTAATGTAAGGTTTACGCCAAAAGGTATAAGGTACTGCGAAAAGGTATGTAAAGCATTGATGTATATAGGGTTTGATAAAAGCAGTTCAATCGTTTGGGGAGCCTGAACATAAATTTAGACTACTTATCATCATGCTATAGATAAGTAGTCTAAAATACTAATATTTAAGTTCCCATCCAAAACGATAAACCATATTAGAATCTTCAGCAAAAGTGTATGGCACTAAAATACTTAACTCACATTTCTTGGGAGGTTCGTCAATTTGACTAAGGTAATCGTGGGCAAGTTGGATCAAAGCAATCAGCGCCTTATCCAATTGGTTTGCATCTTTTACAATAAAACATAGGGTAGTGCTTATACTTGTCTCGTGCAGTGGTGCGTTTATGCATATTATGTCTCTTGAGGGCTTAGCTTCCCCAATGTATAGGCATATAAGAGGTGCTGTAAAATTTGAGCGAATTTCTTTAATATACACAGATAGTTTTTTAAAGATCTTATGCGGTATGGAGATTGGCAGTGAATTGATACGCCTAATACAGGTCTATTATACATGGTAATACCTCCTTTCGGGTAGTACTACATGTTAGCTCTAGGGGGAATTAATAGCAAGACAAGAAATGAACAAATAGGGAGAAGTTACATTGTGTAGTATGACATGTCTATTACACCACAAGAAAACAACAGCATCTGTTTTGTCTACGTATTAGTAGAATGGTAATACTTAAAAGATAAGTAGTCTAATACGAAAGATGAGGTTTTATCATGCAAAATAACCAGGAACCAAAGGTTAGGATTATTCCAGCCAAAATAAGAACGGATAAAAAGATTACAATTTACTGCCGTGTTAGCACAAACAAGCATTCACAAGAAGAAAGTTTAGAGGCGCAGAAGGAAGGTCTACAGCAACGTGTAAAAAACACCTTAGGTTGGAGGTTGTATAAGGTGTATGAAGATACAGCTTCAGGCAAGAACACTGCTAGAGTAGGATTCCAAAGGATGAGATGGGATGCACATGATGGTCTCTTTGATATTGTGCTGGTTAAGTCTTCTAGCCGATTGAGTAGGAATGTAGAAGAAGCAATAGAAATAGTTAGAGAGTTCAAGAGGCTAGGTATTCAAGTGGAAATGGAAGAGGAAAACATTTCAACACAGGATCCGGAACAAGACTTACACCTATCAATACGCCTATCTATTGCAGAAGCAGAAGGTAGGGCGTTAAGTGAAGCAATCAAGTGGGGGACTGAAAAGCGAGTTAAAAGCGGCACATCAGAATTATACAGGAGTAAATGCTTTGGGTATTGCAAGGATGAATATGGTGATCTCGTTATCAATGAAGAAGAAGCCACAGTAGTTAGATACATTTATGAGTTATATCTAAAAGGCTATAGTGTGGATATGATTATGAAGGTATTAGCAGAGAATAGTATTAAGTCACCTAGCGGAAAGGGTAGGTGGTCGAAGCGTACGATCCAAAACATGCTCACCAATGAGAAGTATATGGGTAATGTATGCTTAGGGAAAACCTATACAGGAGAATATCCAAATAATAAGCAAAAGATTAATCGTGGAGAGAGACATCGATTCCTAGCAAAAGAGGCACATAGTCCGATTGTTACTAAAGATATATTTGAAAAGGTACAAGAAGAGATCCGGCGTAGGAGTAATATTGAAGTAGTAAATGGAAAAGCTCAAAGGAAAGATACCCATTACAGCGCAAAGGACATAAAACGGCAAAATGAATAGCTGGTTGAGCAGTTCAAATTATACTTAGTTTAGTGTACAATAAGGTAAATGCTAAGGATAGATAAGAGGGGCTACAATGGATAAAATACAAGATTATATTAATCAGTTTGAGAATACCAAAAAAGAATGGATAGAGCAGCTTGTACTATTTATGAGAGAAGAAACACAATTACAAGAGTGCTTTGATTACAAGATGCCAACATATAAAGGACATGACTTCTATATTGCTTTTGCAGCACAAAAGAATTATTTTTCTTTTTATACAGATGAAGCAAGTGTTCTAGAATTGTTTAAAGCAGAGATGCCATCTACATCACTGGGCAAGAGCTGTGCAAGGATTAAATATCAAGAGCAAGATGCACTTAATGTAATGATGCATATTATAAAAGAAATTATACAAATACACAGAGATATCAGAAAAGATAGCATTTCCGATTTGCCTGCAATAAAAAAGTGGAAGGCTATTCCTGAACATGGAAGAAAGGTACTCAGTTTAAACGTATTCTGTGCTAAGTGTGGTGTAACTGCTTTAGAAGAAGGATTTACCGTTCATGATGATGCACCACATGGTATTATTTTAAGAGGAAAATGTGAAAAATGTGGTGGGCAAGTAGTACGCTGTGTTGAAAGTGATTAATAGCATCAAGGAGAGGAAAATGAACGGAACAAAGAGAAGTAATATTAAAATAGGACAGTCAGTTCTAGTTGTTCAAAAACAAGATCAACGTACTGGAAAATTGACAGAAGGAATTGTGAAAAAGATACTTACCAACTCCCCTGAGCATCACCATGGGATTAAAGTAATGCTGGAAAGTGGCATTGTAGGTAGAGTAAATGAGATAAAATAAGAACTTTGTCAAAAGACAGGCAGAAGGATAATAATAGGCCTACTAGCAAGATTGAATTTTAGACTAACTATTACACGTTGAGACTGTAGTTAAGCTAAGTAGATAAAACCTAGTAATATCAAGCCTTAGAGCGATTATTCGTTCTGGGGTTTAATGTGTTTTTAGAGATATCTAGAGCAGATATATATTCCCAAACGAATAGGGGGTGTACTTTTACGCGTAAGTCATTAGTTTTGCGTAAAAGTATAGGGCAACGCGAAAAGGTATGGATATGGCAAAGGATATTTACTGTTTAAAAAACAATAGTTAAGTTCATGAAGCACTGATAAATAAAGGGTTTTTAAGGTTTTAGGTTATGATATGTTGAGTATTATGACCAGTAATCTTGAGAACTTTTTTTGTTTTAGTGATTGCTTGAATGGATAAGTTAGAGATATCTCAAGATAAAATCTCCGGTTTTGACTACTTACCATCTGGATGGTAATACTCAAAAGATAAGTAGTCAAAATTCAAGTGGTGAGGTTTTATTATGGAAAACAATAGAAGGCCCAATGTACGATTGATTCCAGCTAGGATAAGAGCTGATAAGAGAATAGCGATCTACTGCCGTGTGAGTACAACGCATTATTCACAAGAAGAAAGTTTAGAAGCACAGAAGTATGGCTTGCAACAAATTGTTAAAATCAACCCCAACTGGACTTTGTTTAAAGTCTATGAGGATCAAGATTCTGGTGGCAACACTCATCGTCCAGGTTTTAGATGTATGCTTCTTGATTGTTATGAGAATCTCTTTGACATTATTTTGGTCAAGTCAATCAGTCGCTTTAGTAGAAATGCTGTTGATTTACTAGGGACCGTTAATAAGCTAAGAGCATTAGGCATTGAAATAGTATTTGAATAGGAAAATATTAGAACTAGTGAAACAAATGAAGATCTGCTTATAGCAGTCCGTACCTCAATTTCCTAAGCAGAAAGTGAGTCATTAAGTGCAGCAATCAAATGGGGATTAAAGCGTGGATTTGAATCTGGTCGTTCAAAGCTCTATACACGGAAATGCTTTGCTTACAAACAGAATGAAGAAGGCAAATTAATTATTAATGAAGAACAGGCGGTAGTGGTAAGAAAATCTTTAATTTATATTTAAGAAGGTATAGTGTGGATATGATTATAAAAGAATTAGCAGATACCAACACAATATCTCCTCAAGGAAAAGACAAGTGGTCCAAGCGTGCTATTCAGACCATGCTTACCAATGAAAAATATATAGGAAACGTCATGTTGGGAAAAACATATACTGGGCAATTCCCAAATAACCAGCAAAAAGTAAATCGTGGAGCACAGGAACAATATTTAATGAAAGACGCCCACGAACCTATTATTAATATTGGGGTATTTAAGCAGGTACAAGAAGAGATGAAGCATAGGAGTAATATTGAATTAGTAAATGGCAAAGCTAAAAGGAAAGGTACGCACTATAGTGCAAAGAAGATAGAAAAAAATCAAGGGGATGAATAGCTAGGGGGGGGTGCAATTTTGCGGATTGGTTTAGACTAACTATTACGTGTGGAGACCATTGTGGAACTACACATGCGAGATACGTAGAAGCCCTTGGTTTCACGCACTTTGAGAGGTTTCTTCAGTTTGCACAAAGTGAACAAAAAGGGAAGAAAAATTCAATTTCTGATGGGGTAAATGTATCAGGGGTTCTTGATATGGTGTCCGATAACACATAGAAATACAGTTAACATTTTTACTATTTTTTATTATTCAACTAAACAAAAAAAGTCGTGAGACCGTTTATTTTCAGCTAATAGAGAATGGACAAGTCCCTTTTTGGTGTCAAGAATTTATTTACAGGAAGGATGTGGTCTTATGGATATGGGTGCAAAAAAGAAGTGAGTAGTTAAAAAACAGACTTTTAAGATAGATTTGAAGCAATTAGATTATATGAGTTTGTCGCTACTGTATCAATGACCCCAATATAATACTTTTAAAATGGTTTCGTAATCATGCATTATTCAAGAATATATTGATATAATAATCCATATCATACAATCTCAGTATCTATAAGGAGGACCTTAACTTGGATTTAGATTTTATTTGGAAAGCATTAGTGATATCTTTTGGGGGAGTACTTATATTGCGAATAGCAGGTAGAAAATCAATATCTCAACTTACAGTTGCTCAAACCACCATGATGATAGCTGTGGGTTCATTAATTATTCAGCCTGTAAGTGACAAAAATATTTGGATTACTATGATCATTACTTTAATACTTGTACTTGCACTAATTTTTATAGAGTTTATCGTAATGAAGTCCCAGAATATTGAAAAATTCTTTTACGGAAGTGCAAAAATAGTAGTGGAAAACGGTAATATAAATGTAGAAACTTTAAAAAAATTACGGTTAACAGTTGATATGTTGGAATTACGAATAAGACAACAAGGTATTCAGAATATCAGTGATATAGAATGGGCTACCATTGAGTCCAATGGTCAATTGGGCTACATGCTGAAACCCGAAAAACAATTTGCAACAAAACAGGATATACAATTTATTATTTCATTAATTCAAGAAAATATTGACAATAATAGTATTCGAAACTCTAGCATTGAATTGGGTGAAGATTTTAATTTATTTACTGAAGTAAAGAAAAAAAGTAATGAGGTAGAATGATATGAAACAAACGTATAAAACTTTTATAATAACTATATTAAAATGGATTTTTTTGGGGAGTTTAATAGGCACAATTGTTGGAACGCTTACGACAATTTTATTAAAAGTTAACGATTACCTAGGGGACATTAGAACTGAAAATGAATGGCTTATTTATTTTCTTCCATTAGCAGGCATAGTAGTTGGATATATTTATATGCATTATGGAAAGAGTAATGGGAATGATTGTGCAAAAGGTAACAATCTTGTAATAGAAGGGGTTCAAGGAAAAGCCACAATACTAAAAAGAATAGGCCCTATTGTATATATAGGAACTTTTATTACCGTACTATTTGGTGGTTCAACAGGAAGAGAAGGTGCAGCTATTCAAATGGGTGGCAGTGTAGCTGAAACTATTAATCAAAAATTTAAAGTAAATATAATGGATAAAAAAGTTATTTTAATGAGTGGGATTAGTGCCGGATTTGGAGCGGCTTTTGGTACACCTATTACAGCAACTATTTTTGGAATGGAAATGATTGCAATAGGAAAGATGAAATATCAATCATTGGTTTTATGCTTTGTTTCGAGTTTTGTTAGTCACTATGTATCATCAAAAATTTGGGGGTTAGAACATGAGAAATTTATTATTGAGAGTGTTCCGGAGTTATCTATTATAACATTTGCAAAGATAATTTTGCTTTCTGTTATATTTGGTTTGATAGCGCTACTATATTGTCAATTACGGCATGCCATTCAGAGGATTACTGAAAAACTATTCAACAGCAGTCATATTAAAAGGGCCTTTGTTGGGGGTGTGATTATAGTTGTATTAATGCTTGTTGTTGGTTCACGTGAATATAATGGTCGTAGCTTAGAACTTTTAGAACAATCATTCGATAAAAGTGTGCCAGTATATGCATTTTTGGCTAAATTAGTATTTACTGCCGTTACAATGGGGACAGGTTTTGTGGGCGGAGAAGCCATACCGTTATTTATCATGGGAGCTACTTTAGGAAATGTCTTATCAGGTGTATTCGGATTACCTATGTCTTTTTTAGCAGCAATAGGTTTAATAGCTCTTTTTTGTGGTGGCACTAACACACCAATAGCAGCATTTATATTAGGAATTGAAATGTTTGATGGAAAAGGAATTGAGTATTTTTTTATAGTATGTATAATCAGTTACATCGTTTCAGGGCATCACGGTCTTTGGCCGTCTCAAACCATACATGATCCAAAGAGACGCTTATATAACTTAATTCAAGGAGAAACGATTCATAATATTGAAAATAGGAAAAAAGATAAGTAACACTGTTAATTAGAAAAATTGTAAGGAATCGATTACTGCAAAGCACTCGTGACAGAGTGAGAGATATGTATCTAAAATTATTACAGGACTTTCGGGTCACTTACAACTTCTTTTAATAGAATCAAAGGTTTGTGACCCATTTTACATATGATCTAAATTCCGTGTTTTTATCTCTATAAGGTTGCTTTATGTCAAGAGGTAGCTTATAATCATTTCTTAAATAGAAACACATTGTAAGAGGTGAAAAATGAGTAACAACTACTTAAAAAAATTGCTGAAATATATGAAAGAAGTTTACCATATAGAGGATGCTATAAAGTATCTAAAAGATCGAAGAACAAATACAAAATATAGCGCTGCTGAGGCCATCCTCCCAGCGCTTTTTGGCTTTCTGATAAGAATATAAGTTTTAATGAACTTAAGTTTAGATTGAAAAGCAAGGATTTTAAAAATATCATTTCAAAAAAAATGAAACTGCCACAGATCGATACTATAAGAGATACACTTAAAGTTGTTGATAATCAAGGATTATCTAAAATGCATAATAATATCATTAAAAAGGCAAAACAAAGTACTCAGAAACGGTACCATTGATGGTTATACTGTTGCAGCTATCGATGGTACAAAGCTATTTGGAAGCAATAAGAAAAGCTGTATTGAGTGCTGCAAAACAAAAACAAGGAATAATCACATACATCATTTTCATAACGCTGCATTTATGTCCTTGATAGGCAAAGAGCCAAGGCTAATTATAGATTTTGAGATGTACAAAGGAACTGAAGACAGTAGTATAAAAGATGAAGGCGAACTTACTGTAGCCAAAAGGCTACTCAGCAAAGTAGTAAAAGAGCATAAACATACAATAGATGTTGTAGTGTATGATGCCCTTGCCTGCAACAGCATCTGGATTAACAACTGCCTTAAATCAAAGCTTATTCCAGTTATTCATGTAAAGGATAACAATGTTACAAGCATTAAAGAAGTGAAAACTAAAATTAATAAGGGGATAAGTAAAGAAACGTGGCATGATTATAAAAGAGATTGTGATGTAAAAGCCTATGAGGATAGTTTTAGAATGGATGATGTAGAAACTCCCTTGAGATTCGTCAAGTTTAGCAAGAAAAGTGGCGAAGGTCGCCACTCGCAAGTCCTTGTTATTACAAGTGATTTTGATTTTCCGTTGCAAACACTTTACAAGATGATGCACATGAGATGGGATATAGAAAACAGTATTTTCAATAAGCCCAAAACTTACTGTGCTTTAGAACATTGTTTTGTTCATGATATGAATGCTATACAAGCTATTTTGTATTTGATGAGCATTGCGTCTAACCTTATTCAATTGTATGTTTGCAGAAGGCTAAAAAACTATGTAAGAAAGCAATTTACACTGAAAGAAATTATAAGACTACTTACTAAAGAGCTCTACTTATTGAAATACGATACAAAATATATTTTCAATACTACCTAGTACTTTACTTAATTGAATAGTGTTAGAAAAATTGGGGAAAGGGGGAATTATACCCTTTTATACGGAAGAGGTATCTATCTATTAACAAAAGGATAATAGTTGATTGAAAATTCTTAAACTATAGTGTAAAATTTAGACAGAAGCGAAAGTGCTCATGAAATAGGGCATGCACTTGGTCTAGACCATCCTCATCCTGATAATGCTGATCCGAATGAAGACCCTTCGAGTTACTGCCCATATCCTGCAATTATGTGGCAAACCACTTTTGTTGGCAGCGGATATGCTACATATGAAATTACAAATGCTGATAAGTTTGTTCTTAGGCATTTATATGGAGAATAAATATTGAAATAGGGAGGAATTATATCATGATAAAAAATCGTCTATTAAAAATTTATGTTTCTTTTATAGTAATAGTATTAGGCTCGACAATATTATACGCTTTGCCAGTGAATCCAGTATCAACTGAAAGTGCTATAAAAAAAATAGATAGATTTGAACGTATACATTTGAATACCATATTTGCAATTAAAGATATGGTATCTTTAGAGGAGCTTTCGGATGTTATTATAAAAGCAGAGGTTCTGGCTGAACGTGAAAACCTTGAATTGCTTGAAGGTTCTTATGGTTTTACAAAAACAAAACTAAAAGTAACAAAAGTCTATTCTGGAAATCTAAAAGTTGATGATATTATTGTTTTAGGCGAGGAGTACTTTCAGTATACCGACAATAATACTGGTGAAGTTTGTATGCAAGCAATAAATCTTTATGAACCCACAATTATTGGTGATGAATACATTTTCTTTTTATTTGATAAAGGCGAGGCTGATACAGCAAGAGAAAATGTATATGAAATAATTAATATTACTGACGGAAAATTTCCCGTTCCTAAAAAAACTATAAAAACGCAAAGTAGTGATGTGTTATCTAATAGTGAGATTAATATAGGAGACGGTGACATTTCTAAGTACAAAAAGATATATAATGAAGTTATTAAGAAATATAATTAAATATTATGGGGGTTCAAAGGGTGGCATATCTTTTGCATCCCCTATATTTACGCCAAATTATATCCTTTTATTGTCACAACGCACGTTGAGACTGTAGTTAAGCTATCTAGATAAACTCACTGAACATCAAGGCTTAGATCGATTTTTCGCTCTGAGCCTTGATGTGTTTTTAGGGGGGGGTTGAGTTGATGATATTACTAATCAGTTAAATGATCTAGTACTTAATCTGCGGGATATGGGTTATAGTGAAAGCGATGTTTTTTTGAACAAATATATGGGAATACAGATGAAACGATTTACAGATGATAAGGGATGCACATTGACTATAGTCGATCATAAAAATTCTATTACACCACGTCGTACATTTAGCAAAATTGTGAAATTTGTTCTTTTTATCCAAAATCATATGAAGTTCTAAACCAAAAACGTATTCCATGTGCTACAGGTGTTATGAACATTACCATTCGTGCAGTGGATTATTGCAGTATTGTCGATTAAGACCAGATAAAGGGATAGATATAAATCAAGATTGTGACAAACAATTAAAAAACGATGTAAAAAATATAACTACTTTATTTATATGATGAGTATTTAGAAGGGTATGTAGAAAGAGCAACTGTCAGTGGAGTTTTGACAATGGGATTTATTTTTAATGTTATATCGGGATTCTTGTTGTATAATAATTTTAATAACAGATTTTCAACAGTAAAAGATTCTTTACAAAAGCAACAGGAACTGCAATTAGAAGAATATCAGAAACAGATGGAGCAAGATAATGGAAGCCGAAGTCAGCATGAATCTCAATATGATTTCTATGGACATGAAGGATCATATAACATACATATCAGGCACTATGCAGACTGAAAACTCGATATATACGATAATCTTAATCTGACAACCATAGACAAGGTAATGGAGGGTGTAATTAGTATTATTGCAGGTCTTTTTGTCTTTGTACTCTGGGTATTATGCATATTTTTATCTCATAGAAAATCTACACAGATAGGTGCTAACGTAACGTTCTGGGTAATTGTAACTATGATCTTTAATCTGTGAGGCATTATTGCATTGTATCTATACTCAATAGTTAAAGGAACATGTAAGGCATGTGGTCATATAAAGAAAAAGGATGCGAAATAATGCCAAAACCGTGGAAATCCTTTTTACAAAATTTGTAGTATCTGTAACACAACTGTTAATGCTGGTTCAAAATCCTGTAGTAATGTGGAAATTCTATGATGGACGAAAAAGAAGAAAGTTAAAAGAGTGTGTGTAACAGAGAAGAAACATTGACGATTTTCTCTGTGACACCTATTACAAGGAGGAGGACGATGAATAAGGAAAAACAGACCGTGAAACGCAGAATTTTTATTTCTAATACCAGAATGGTGCTTGTAACTTTAAGTCTATTTCTTTTCGCTAATATGTTTGTAATAAATTTATATGAGAGCACATATAAAAACAGCATGATTGGTTCGTCTGAGTTAGCAGATAATGCCGAACAAATAAGAAATATCCTGACAGATTGGAATCCATCCCCAAAAGAAGAGGCGATAAACAATCTTGCAACAAAACTGAATAGGTATGGATTTTCTATTTGTGTTGAAATAGATAGTGAAGTGATTTACTCAAATACCGATTTTCCTGTGAGTGAGCTTATAAATGAAATTGGAGATTATTTGGAAACAGATGGAAAGGTGCATATTTATGTACAAGACTATATGACTGTGCTAACACAAAATAATATGAATGAGAAAATGAAAGTGTTTGCAATTGCAGGAGAATATCATGAATTCTGGTCTCAAAAAAATAGTTTGACTACTATACTTATACTATTGCTGATTGATGGTATATTTTGCATAGGTGCCTTACTCATAATTAGTCAGATTTTTACTAAGAGACTTATAGAACATATCACAAATCCTTTAGATGCATTGTCAGAAGGAGCAAAAAGAATGAAAGAAGGAAATTTTTCTGAACCTGTTAAATACAAGGGAGATATTGAATTTGAATATGTCTGTGACGCATTTAATGAAATGCAGGAACATATAACGGAAGCTAATGCGGAAAAGGAGTCTTATGAAAAGATGAGAGTTGAAATGGTGGCGGGAATTTCTCATGACTTAAGGACTCCATTAACGGCAATTAGAGGAACAATAAAAGGTCTCAAGGATGGGGTTGCTACAACACCTGAATCAAGAGAAAAATTTCTTGATATAGCTTATAGACGAACGATAGAAATGGATCGGCTTTTGGAAAGGTTATTTTATTTCTCAAAACTTGAAACAGGTAATATGCCACTGTTTTTTGAAAAGACAGAGTGGAGTGAGTATCTGGAAGCCTATGTGAAAAGATACGAATTATTGATAGAGAATGAATCTATAAAAATTAAAATAAAAGATGTAAAAAAAGGTTTATTTTCAAATGTTGACCGAGAACAAATGAAACGAATACTTGATAATATATTGGAAAACAGTAAAAAATATGCAGAAACAGATAAGCTTGAAATTACCATTAATACTTTTGAAGAACATGCATATGTAGCACTTGAGATCTCTGATAATGGCTGTGGAGTTTCAGAAGATAAGATTCCCCATATTTTTGAACAGTTTTTTCGAGGTGATGAGTCAAGGAATATAAATGAAGGGAATGGTCTAGGTCTTTATATTGTAAAATATCTAGTGGATGCTATGGGAGGCTCAGTAGATGCAAAAAACAGCAACGGTCTTACTATTCGAATAAGACTACCAATTTTGGATGAATGAGGTGATTTAGATGAATGCAAAATATAGAATTCTAATTGTCGAAGACGATGATGATATTAGTATGATAGAACAGGCTTATCTGGAAGCTAGTGGGTTTGAAACATTCATTATAAATGATGGAGATAAAGTACTTCCACTCCTGCATGTGGAAAATTTCGACTTAATACTACTGGATCTTATGCTTCCCGGGAAGAATGGTTATGAGATATGCAAAGAGATAAGAGATGAATTAAATATTCCAATTCTCATGGTGACAGCAAGGACGGAATCTGTTGATAAAATTCGTGGTCTGGGACTTGGTGCAGATGATTATATTGCTAAACCTTTTGATCCCACTGAGCTTGTAGCAAGAGTAAATGCAAATATAAGACAGTATAGTCGATTAACAGAAGCCAATCAGATAGAGGGCGATGAGATACTAATAGGTAATATTAGAGTTCTTCTGCATGGATGGAAGGTCTATAAGGGTGAGCAAGAAATTCGTTTTCCTAACCGAGAATTTGAATTATTAAAATTTATGGCTGAAAATCCTAATATTGTTTTCTCGAAGGAACAATTGTTTGAAAAAATATGGGGATATGATTATGTTGGGGATAGCGCGACGGTTATGGTGCATATTAATCGTATTCGTGAAAAAATTGAGGATGACAGTAAAACTCCAAAAATCTTAGAGACAGTATGGGGTGTGGGATACCGGTTGAATAGATAAGATAAAATTATATGATTACCGGATTATTCAATGGAAGATAGAGGCTTCGATAAGTATCCTCTTGGAAAAAAATAAGGAGATAGCAGTAAAAGCTCGAAATGCTTGTTAGAGTAGTAAAGTATAGTTATTAATTAAATTAAAAAAGAAAGAGTTTAGGATTTGTTTAATTTTATACCTCCTATTTGTTTAATGTGATTTGATATTATTATCACATAAATAAACAGGAGGTATTTTTGTGAAGATTTTAATTACAACAGATTGGTATTATCCTGCAATAAATGGGGTGGTGACATCTGTACTAAATCTAAAGAGGGAACTAATTAAAGAAGAAAATGAGGTTAGAATATTAACACTATCAGGCAATGCTCATTCATATAGCAAAACAGGTATATAAGTTTACAAATTATGAAGAAACCTTTCTGGCAACCAAAAGCCCCATCTGGCTTATCACTTAGCATGCCATTTTATTATGTAATATTAATTTGCAACAACTATACTGAATCGGTAGATGTAAACCAAATATAAGGAGGTCATGTAATGAATATTAATACTAAGAAATTAGCAAAAACGATCATTCCTTTTTTTCTAATAATATTCCCGTTTGTTTTTAGTTCCCTTATTGAGGAGACTTTCGAAAATGCAGGTCAACTTAGCATTATGGCAGTTCTAATAATATTTATTTTGTTTGCCATTATCTTCAAAAGAAGCTTTTGTGGTTTTTTGTGCTTGGTGGGGGCGCTGCAAAGGGTTGTTGGATATATAGGCTTCAAGCTTTTTAAAAAAAGGGTCACAGTTCCTGCAACACTCGATAAATATCTTAGAGCAGCGAAATACATCATACTTACAGGTTTTGCAGCATTTTCCATTGCAAGCGGTAAGTTTCTGCTACAAGTCAGTGTTGACGATGTGTTTGAGCAATATAGCATAATATTGCCTGGATTAGCCTGGATAAGTATTATGTTGATGTTTGTAACAATTATTGGCTCATTCTTTATTGATAATTTCTTCTGCAAATATATCTGCATACAGGGTGCTGTCGCCGGAGTTGCAGGTCGGTTTAGCCCCAGTGGTATCGTCCGATGCGAAGATAAGTGCATCAATTGCACGTTATGTACAAAGAAATGTCCCTCAAATCTAGAGGTGCATAAAATGAAGAAGGTAATATCGGCTGAATGTTTTAACTGCCAAAAATGCATTATTGTATGTCCAAAGAAAGGGGCATTAACTAATAGTTTTGCAGGCAGAAAAATCCCGTTAGTTTTGTTTGTAGCCATGGCAGGAATGCTTTACATATTGTTAACCTTTTTAATACCGCTATTTTTATAGATAGTGCTATGAGCAGATGTCGATCCATTTCTTTAACAATTAAGAATGATAGAAGCAAAAGGACTAAAACCACGAGGGTTCGAGTCCCTTGCTTCATTGACGAAATAGCTTTTATAGATATTGAAAATTCTACTTATAAAGAAGCGATCAAGTACTGTACAAGGGTAGGTCTAATAAGTGGTATGGATAGTACGCATATGGCACCAAGCAAAGCGCTAACAAGAGCTGAACTTATGAGTATATTGATTAGATTAAATGATAACTTGAAATAAAAATTAGACACCCGAACATACGTTAGGGGTGCAAGGGGGTGCATTTTCTATGTATCCCCTTCTATTTACGCGTAATTATATCTTTTTATTGTCACAACACACGTTGAGACTGTAGTTAAGCTGAGTAGATAAAACCTAGTAATACCAAGCCTTAGAGCGATTATTCGTTCTAGGGCTTGGTGTGTTTTAGAGTTAAGAGCTGTTTGTGGGAACATATCTTTAGGGGGGGCGGTACAAACTATTTGGCAAAATTCTTGTATTTCGCGCCAACGTATAGATGTTGCGCAAATGTTTAATTGTCGGAATATTTTAGGTGTGCTAAGATATAATTAAAGATATTTTATTTAATTTTTAGTGGATGAGTAGGTGAATGAATAATGATCGAAAAATCTTTAAAAAGCGCAGTTGGTACAAGTATAGGAGTAGCGCTCGGAGGCTGTATTCTGCCAAGATTCTTTTTTAGAAACTTGTATAACAATACTTTTCCTCCCATCTGGAAACAAGCAATTCTTTATTTGATAGTAGGATACATGACTTCTTTTCTTGTGTTTTTTATAATTAATTGGGTAAAGGCAAAGCTACAAAAATAATATAAGGCACACATTATGAGTATGATCACTTTGATTAAATTCAAAAGCAAGATCAGCATACTGGAAAGCTTACAGAAGGAATAGTAAAGAGATACTTACCAATTCACCTGAGTATCCTTATGGGATCAAGGTGATGCTTGAGGATGGAAGTGTAGGTAAGGTGAAGGAGATTAGGGCTTAGGAGCATGTTAATTTGCTTTTAAGTCTTTTTTATAGCTACTTTAAACTTCTTTTGGGTATAAGCGCATAATTTTGGTCTTGCATAGCTGAAATGAGGAAATTCTTTGTTTGTTCATAATTCATAAAACAACACTCCTTAAAAGGTTATTGGGGGTAAATACCCTTTTAGAGCATTAACTTTTTAAGGAGGCTGTAAACTTAGAAGGACAAAAAACTGCTATATCAGTGTAAAACCTTGATAAGCCCCTGCACTACCAGTTTAGTACTAGATAATCCTTTGTTTTACGTCAGAAGAGTTGTCGGAATTTTAACAAAATGATCCTTTATAGTGTAGAAAAATATGGTATACTTATTATATTGAAATCAATTAAGGGGCGATTTTGTGGATAGAGCTATAAATGATGCAGAAGACATCGACACCACAATTCAATAAATTGATTGCTATTTACAGGGGTATTTTTCAAGTATATGATTGGGGGTTGTACTATGAAACGAACATTGTTTTTGTTTGCAGGTTTGTTCTTGCTTGGTATTGGCTTATCGGGTTGTGGAGAAACACAGGATGGCGCTGGCTCAGCGGTGGTGGAAAGACCGGAAAAACAAGAACTGATTTTAGCCGGTATTGACTTCGATGCCAGTCTCCTTTCGGCGGTGGCAGCCTTTAATCAGGCCAGTGATGAAATAGTTGTAACTCTTAGAGACTATGGTGATCACTCCGGTGTGCTATCCAATGATACACTAACTCGTGTATACAAGGATGTCGTGACTGGAGATATTCCCGACATGTACATCGTGCCGTCCTCTCCGGGCTGGCCTATGGATGCCCTGCTCGCTCAGGGTGTGTTTGCAGACCTGTATCCATTCTTAGATGATGATCCGACTATTTCTCGAGACGACTTTTTTTCGACGCTACTAGAAACAGTTCAGCAGGATGATGCGCTTTTCTATTTTCCCATCAGCTATGCTCTGAAGGGTATTTGGGGACTGCCGGAGTACGGCAACAGCAACAGGTTTCCTATTGACCGTATCCCTGAGTTGCGCCGATTGTATCCCGAAAATGATATGTTATTTGGTGGACTTTCCTCCATGGAGCTGATTACTATGGAGTTGTCCCAGAATTGGGATTTATATGTTAACTGGGAGACGAGAGAGTGTGACTTCATCACCGAACGCTTCCAGGATGTGCTGGAGGCGGCCTATCATCTGCCCCAATACCGGCCAGCAGATAGAGATGAATGGATGGATTATGTTGCTGGGGTGTACATGCTTGAGGGGCGACAGTTCTTTGCACCATATACGGTATCTGATTTTGAAGCATATTTAATGAAGACGGTAGGTGTGGAGGAGGTGGTCGATGTTGTGTTTAATCCTTATGGCAGCGACATGGTTTCTATGACTCTCACCGATTCAGAGGTGGTTTTAGATATTCGGAGTTCCTTTGCCATCTCCAGTACATGTAGCGATCCCGCTGCTGCATGGCAGTTTCTCCGCACTTTTCTGGAGTTGGAATATCAGCAGTCACTTCCCACGGCCGCTGCCCCCACGCTGCCTATAAACGTCCATGCCTATACCGCTGAGACGGACAGACTGCTGGCTAAAGGCAAGGGGACAGATGCTGCTTTTGGCCGTATTCTGGAATTGATTGAATCAGCTAAGGCAGTCAGCTCATCTGATATGCAGATTGAGTTCATTGTATATGAGGAAGTATCCGCCTATTTTTCCGATGAAAAAACTGCCGACGAGGTTGCCCGTATGATTCAAGATCGGGTGTCTACTTACTTGGTGGAGTATTAACGGATTCCGTAAGCGTTTCGCAACTATGTTGCGTGCATGACCCTGCAATAAGTGAGATAATGTATAATCAAAAAGAAGATACTCATCAATTCACCTGAGCATCATCATGGGATTAAGGTTATGCTGGAGAGTGGTATTGTAGGAAGAGTGAAAAAGATAAGGGCTTAGAAGCAGATTAATTTGCTTTTAGGTCTTTTTTGTAAATGTGTAAATTCGTAGTTTTTTACCATCAATACATGAGCCAATAGCTGTTATATAGTGCTTGAAAAAAGTTACAGTACTTGTTATAATGGCGGTTGGCGTTATTGAGATATGCTAGAAATTTACGTCACCAAATAGGAGAACAATAGATGAGTGCAAAATTTAAAATACCCTTTGAGTATTCAAATAAATATGAGTTTCATGAGAAATTAATAGAATGGATTGGTGATGTTTTATACGATATACTACCCGAACAGGGTTATGAAGTAAGGGATGAACAAATCTTTACAGCGTTTCAAATAGCTGATGCTTTTCGGGATCAAAAGGTTCATTTAGCTGAGGCAGGGCTTGGCACTGGAAAGACCTTTGCTTATTTATTATCAGCTATTCCTTATGCAAGATATACAGGTAAGCCCGTTATTATTTCTTGTGCATCACCGGCTTTACAAGAACAGCTTGCAGCAGAGAGCGGCGATGTCAATAAACTGTCTAAGTTACTTCGTCTAGAAGTAGATGCTAGAATGGCAAAAGATTCAAGACAGTATGTTTGTGATGTTCGTGCAAGTGCAAGTATAGAAGAATTTGGTGAAGTGTCAGAAGAAGTGCAACAATGGATGGGACAAACAAGTAGAGGAGAACGTTCAGAAATACCAACTGTTACAGATAGGATATGGAAAAAAATCTCCTGGAATGAAACGATGTCTTGTGAGGTTTGCCAAAATCGTGGCTATTGTAGTCTGGTGCGTGCAAGAGCACATTACAGAGCTACACAAGACTTAATTATTGTAGATCACGAGACTTTTTTCCATGATTTATGGACAAGAGAAGAAAAAATAGCAAGTGGGCATATGCCGATTTTACCTAATTATTCAGCTGTTATTTTTGATGAAGGCCATAAAATCATGCTCCCAGCAGCTATGCAAGCAGGCCAGCAATTTATAAAAGAAGAAATGGATACCTTAATTGCTTCCTTAGAAGATATACAAGGTGCTAGAAATGCATTGCATACAACAACAGAAGTACTTGAGGGCGCAGTAAATTATTTCTTTGAAGTAGCCCAAAGGTCTGTTGCTACCGGAGAAGATAAAGGTCGACTCACAATTCAAATGAATGAGCCATTATTAAGAGCAGCAGAGAGCTTACGTGCAGGACTTGATCAGCTCCTTATGGAGATTCAAATCGAACAAGAACTCTACTTAGAATCTATACCTACAAGTTTAATACAAGGCTATGAAGGGCAAATTGAAAAGGTGATGAAGGGCCTATCTCAATTATGCAAAGATAAAGGACAAGATGTGATTGCTTGGATAAACCAAAACGATGATAGTTTTTGTGTGGTGCCAAGAGATTTAACGAAGAGGCTTAATCAGGCATTATATTCAAAGAATTTACCAGTCATCTTTAGTTCTGCAACATTAAGTAATGGAGGGAACTTTGATTACTTTATTCGTATGATGGGGTTAGAATCACCGTCTAAATCCACTATTGGGAGTCCTTTTAACATGGAAGAGCAAGTGCGTATAGCTTTTGTACCAACGCTTGAAAAGAGCAGCACAACTCATGATAAGATGACAAAGCGTATTGAACAACTCATTACTTTACTCCGAAGCAATGGGGGACGTGCACTGATATTGACACGTTCATTAAGTGAAGTCCGTAAAATTCGCCAGTATTTGAAAAGAGAGGCACTGCCTTTTGAAATCTTATATGAAGACAAGGGCGATAGAGGCTATCTTCTTAGAAAGTTTAAGAAAGAAGAGACTTCTGTATTAGTGAGTTCAGATTTTTGGGAAGGCATTGATGTGCCAGGTGATGCTTTAACATTAGTTGTTATTTGGCAATTGCCGTTTCCAAAATTAGACCCATTAATAGAAGCACAACGAAAAGCAGTAGAAGAACAAGGACTAGATCCTGCCGTGACAGTGGATTATCCTGAAATGGGACTTCAGCTGAAACAAGGTTGTGGTAGGCTTATTCGAACAAAGAATGATAAAGGGAAAATTATCTTTCTGGATGAAGTACTGGGCACACCATAGGAAAAGATTGTTAGAGACGTATTACCTAAAGGTGCTGTCATTGATATATTTTAAGAAGGCTAAGTGAAAATGAAATAAAGTTAGAAGCGAAAGTGCTCGCTGCCTGATTGACAATACTTGCATCTATGATTAAACTCATATCATGATAAGTAATTATAGTAGCATAGTTAGAAGGGAGAGAATATGAGGTCACTAAAGACACTAGAAGATATTTCAGACGGGAGAATTTATGACATTGAAGATACGGTAAAAGCAGATACTGGTGGTTGTGACAGCTGCAGCGCCTGTTGTCATGACGTTGGGGAGCTAGTTGTACTGACGCCATTTGATGTCTATGAAATGGTAAGCTGTTTAAACGTATCATTTGATGAACTCCTTATAAATAAGCTTGAGCTACGTGAAAATAATAAAATCGTATTGCCGCATTTAAAAATGTACGGAGACTCTAAACGCTGTAGCTTTTTAGGTATAGAAAATCGATGTATAATACATGGGCATCGCCCAGATATTTGCCGTTTGTTTCCTCTTGGAAGAGTATATGAAGAGGATGACTGCAAGTATTTCTTACAAGTGGGTAGTTGCTTGAAATCCAATCTGAAAGAAGTGAAAGTGAAAGAATGGATTGGTATTAAAAATAATCATGAAAACAAAGCATTTATTTTGGCCTGGTATCGCCTCTTAAAGGCGCTTAGGTTTCGCCTAAAGTTTGTACGAGATGATCACGAGCTTAAAACAATCAATAAATCCCTACTAGATATCTTTTATCGGATGACGTTAAAAGATGAAGAGGATTTTTATTCCGCTTTTTCGAGGTGCCTACCCGAGGCTAAAAATCAGCTCAGCATAATCTAAAGAATAATAGGATGCAACTGCCGTGTTTTTACTTCTAAAAAATTGAAGTAAAAATCCCAAATAAATTTAATACTTTTTTATCTTGCCTATTAATTATGTAAATGAAATGTTACTATATAAGTAGAAGTATTTTTAGTTTATATGAGGAGGTAGCAGAAATGAAGAAGTTGTTAAGTTATGGTACGGAATTTATGAAACAATCTGATTGGAAAGATCTTGCTCTTATTAAATTTTGTCTATGTGCTGTAGGGGTAATGTGGGGTATGGCACTTCCAAAAAAAGCACATAGACCAGTAGCTTTTATAGTTGTGTCAGTATTTGTGGCTACCTACATTCCACTTATGTTAAAGATCTTTCGCATAATGGATGAATTAAAATCAAAAAACTCTTAAAATTAAGCTATTATTTAGAAGATCCACTCTTAAATGGTGAGTGGATCTTCTTGGTAGCGTACAAAACTGTTATTTATTTTTCCTATAATTTGCTTCGTCTTTAATCTCTTTTCTCATACTCGTAAGCGATTCTCTTCTTCGTTCGTTTTTTTCTTCTAAGGTATTTTTCATTTTGGAGTCACTTGTTTGTGAAATCATTTCTTCTGCGAGCTCAATGTTTTGAATGGTTTTTCCAATATTATATTGAATGTTTTCTACATTATCACTTCTATCATCTTGTTTATGATGCATACCATACCTCCTAATTTAAGTTGTATACTTTTATTTTAAAAATACCACAAATAGTATGCCCATAAATATAATTCATTATGAGGAAAGCTGCAAAAGTAAATAATACTAGCTATACCATTCCATTTGGATCAATTGCCTTAATAATTTCTTCTGTAAGCATCCCTTTTTCTTGAAGAATCTGTTTTAAAGTTTTATTTTCATCATCTGCCTGCATCCCAATCTGTGAGGCCATATCGTACCCCATTTTTGAACTTAAACCAGTAACTAAAGAAAGACTTTCTTCCATCCATTTTTTACATACTTCATTATTTGCTTGAATCCCTGTTATACATTTTGTTGTAAGTGTTTGAATAGCATTTGTCAATAAGTCTATCGCATGAAGAAATGTATGTGCAATCACTGGCATCATCACATTAATCTCTAGTTGTCCCGCCATCCCTGCTGTCGCAATAGCTGTCTCATAACCAATAACTTGACAGCACACCATATGCATCATTTCTAAAATAGCTGGGTTTACTTTTCCAGGCATAATCGTCGAACCCGGTTGAACAGAAGGAAGAGTTATTTCATCTAATCCAGTTCTGGGGCCAGAACTAAGTAAACGTAAGTCACTGGTAATTTTAATCAGATGAATTGCAAGTTCTTTTAAACTTAGCATACAGCGAATGGGCTCATTCATGTTTTGCATAAATGAAAAAATGTTTACTGGTTCACGAAAAGGTAGGCTTGTGCGCTTACAAACTTCTTGAATAACCTTTGGCGTATAAGCAGGGTGTAAGCTCACTTTTGTGCCGACTGCATTTCCCCCTAAACCAATTTCGTATAAGCCATTCAGCCGCTCTTCAATCTGCCGATAAGCCGCTTGGATGGTTTCAGCAAAACCTGAAAATTCTTGCCCCAGACGAATAGGAACACCATCATGCAAATGCGTACGCCCTGATTTTAAAACAGGCATAAACTGATCTGCTTTTTTTAGAAACTCTTTCTGTAATTGTGATAGAGCAGGAAGTAACCCTTGGATAATAGTTTCAGAAGCTGAAATATTTAGTGCAGAAGGGAATGTATCATTGGTTGACTGAGAGACATTTACATGATCGTTTGGATGGATGCGCTGTGAACCACTAATGATTTCTGAGGCGCGATTTGCAATGACTTCATTTGCATTCATATTTTGTGATGTTCCGGCTCCTGCTTGGTACACATCAACAACGAAATGTTCATCCCATTTTCCTTCAATAACTTCTTCGGATGCTTTTATAATGGCATTTCCTATCTCGGGAGATAGTGCGCCTAATTCTACGTTTACAACTGCTGCTGAAGCTTTAATAATACCTTGTGCTTTTATAAACGATCGTGGCAGGTGTATGCCGCTTATCTTAAAATTTTCTACGGCTCTTTGAGTCTGCGGTCCATAATAGACTGATGATGGAACCATTATGCTGCCTAACGCATCATTTTCCATCCTATATTGTTTGTTAGAATCCATATTTCTCTCCTTTTTATGAGTGATGTAGACAAACCTATATGTTATTATTCCCAATGTGATTTGTAATAAACAAAGTTTGGAGTTTCTAATATAGAATAAACTATTACTTAAAATGAAAAATTATATTTGAAATTGTCTCAACTAAAGTATAGAATTAAAATGTGTTGCAGTAATGCAAAAGCGTATAAGAGCAGTTATTCGACCTTATAAACAATACAGTGTGAAGAAAGCAGGTAATTATGTCAAATAATTTTAGTAGTCTAGGGGTTTCAACCTCTATTATAGAAGCTATAAAAGAGATGGGGTTTATGACGCCAACAGACGTTCAACAGGAAGTGATTCCACATATTCTTAAACACAGGGATCTTATTGTGATGTCAAAAACCGGTAGTGGTAAAACAGGTGCTTTTGGCATCCCCTTACTACAAGCCATTGATTCAAAGGGCCATGGCCCGCGTGGATTAATCCTTACACCCACACGGGAACTAGCCGTCCAAGTAGATCAAGATCTTAAAAAAATGTCTAAATATCTATCGATTCGTACAACCGCTGTTTATGGACAGCACGATATGAAGTTAGAAAATCAAGCATTGAAAATGGGGGCTGATGTTGTTACTGGAACGCCTGGAAGAGTTTTTGATCATATCAAAAGAAGGACTTTAGAGACAAAAAATATCCAGTTTGTTGTGCTAGATGAAGCTGATCGCATGTTAGATATGGGCTTTATCGATCAAATGATTCAAATTATTAAAGAACTGCCTAAAAAACGTGTGACGCTATTGTTTTCAGCTACAATGCCTACTGAAATCAAAAGAATATGTCAGTCTTATATGTATCAGCCATTTACAATAGAATTACAATCTGAAACAAAGACAGTAGATACGGTTAAACAGATATACTACCGCGTCCAGTCCAGTGAAAAACGCATGCAATTAAACCGTCTTCTACAAGTAGAACAACCTGAACGCTGTATGATTTTTTGCAATACGAGGGACGAAGTAGACCGCGTCCAAGCTTATTTATCTAAAAAGGGTTATATAGCTGAAGCGCTTCACGGGGCAAATTCCCAGAATCATCGCATGCGGACGATCCAAAAATTTAAAAAAGGTTTACTTCGTATTGTAGTCGCCACAGATGTTGCTGCACGCGGTATACATATTGAAGACTTGTCCTTGGTCATTAACTATGATGTGCCCAATGATAAAGACAGTTATGTGCATCGTATTGGACGTACAGCCAGAGCCGGTAACAGCGGCAAAGCTATTACTTTAGCAACAAGTGATGATATTATGTCTTTATATGAAATCGAGGAACATGTTGGTGTCTTGCTAGATGAAGAAACGCTCCCAACAGCTGCATACGTTAAAGCATGTGTAGAAAAAGCTCGTCAACAAAAAAGTGAGACGCCTAAAGAGCTTGACCCAAAGCTGCCTAAACAGGAAGCTAAGCTTGAAACATCTGCGGCGACAAAAGAAGTCGTAAAAAATGATGAAGAAGTGACAATCATGGTAAAAAATCTTGGGCCAGTAAAAGTAATCTACCGGGATGAGCCGAAGAAAAAAATATTTCTTTTAACAAACTTAAAAATCTTAAATTATTTTTCTAAGTTATTTAAAAGAGATAGATCAAACGAATAAGATTAAATCTATAAAGTGTGATGCCCTATTAAATAAATTTTACCTCTTAGGATATACTATATAAGAAAATTAAACCTAAGAGGTGGAAGTAATGAGCAAGTTGCTTTATATTACAGTAAATTCAAAGTCAGAAGCTTTATCTTCAAGTAAAACTGTTGGAAGAGCCTTCGTCAATAAGTTTATAGAACGGTATCCTCATTTTCAAGTGGAAGAATTAGATCTTTACAAATGTCATATTCCTAGACTCGAATATCAGTACTTTGAGAAGAGAAACTGCATGATTAGTGAAAAAGATTTCCATAAACTAGATGAAAAAGGTCAGCAGGAAGTTCATCAAATAGTTAAACTCACCGATCAGTTTAAAGAAGCAGACATGTATGTTATTGCAGCACCTATGTGGAGCCTTTCTTTTCCAGCGCCTCTTAAAGAATACTTAGATTGTATCATCATGGATGGTAAGACCATAAGTATTTCTAATGATAAGATTCATGGACTTCTTAGTGATAAATATAGGGCAATGGTATATGTACAATCCTCAGGTGGAGACATCCCATGGCTGCTTAGATTAGTAATGAATAGAGGACTTCACTATGTACAAGATATTATGAAAACAATGGGTATTGAAGTATTTGAAGAACTGCTCGTATCTGGCACAGGGACTACAGAAGAAAAACGAACGTATGCTATAAAAGAAGCTGTGTCTAAAATAGATCAATTGATTACTAAAACTGCTCATTTTAATAACGAGAGCTAAGACCAAAAATGATAAGATAACTTATTTTGTAATTTATCTTATCATTTCTGGTCTTTTTATTTTGATTAAATAAAACTTATAAGTTAAACTTTCCATATAATTATTTTAAAAACTGATTTGTTTTTCCCATTTTATAAGCCAGCTTAATAATCTCTTGTTCTTCTTCTGTCATGTTTCTAGCATACATCTTTTCAAATTGCTGTAAAAGTTTATCTGTATCTATTGTTCTTTTAGGTTGTCTTTGTCTTAGCTTAACAGCAACATAACTCGGATCATAAAATACTGGCTGGCCAGATATACTATAGATCCTTTTAAAGATTTCAGCGGTATAATACGCATCATAAAGTGCATTATGGAATGCATAAGTCATTGGAATATTAAGTAATTCCACAGCATGCTGCAGCCGCAGTAATTTTTTCTGTGAAATACTTAAATACTTAGAAACGTAGGGCTGTACATTGATAAACAGTCTAGGCAAAAGCCTAGTGCTTAACTGATGGTACTCTGCATTTTTAAATAATTCTTTGATGTCAGACTTGCCCCAAATACAAAACACCGATTCATTCCCACCTATAAAGGCTTCATACGCCTTATAAATCTCTGGAAACAATGCTTCTGTCAAAAGTCTTTCTGTAGTAATACCGGTTAATTCTGTAATAAATGGACTTATTTTTGTATAAATTGTTGGCTTTACATAACGGTTAAAAGTTGCAATAGTATTAAATTCTTCGTCTAATTTTAGGGCTCCAATTTGAATAATTTCAAACGGATACTGAGATATATTTTTATCACTGTGTTGTAAAGAAGAAAACTCTTGATTAAATTCTAAATCAAATATAATGAAATGCATATAAAAACTCCTTTTTTCCCTTTTTTTGGTAATATTTTCTATAACTTGACCATATAGTGTATAGAAGTGAGTATGTAGTTATCAAAACCCTAGGGAGGTCTTTGTTTGAATAGATTTGATGTAGTTGTAATTGGCGGCGGTATTATTGGACTCGCTGTCTCTTATTATTTGTTAAAATCCGGAAAAAACGTTGTGATTATTGAAAAAAATGAATTGGGATCGGGTGCATCCTGTGCCTGTGATGAAGCAATTTTTTTTCAATCCAAAAAACCTGGGATTAATTTGGAGTTAACAATAGATAGTCTGGAACTGTATAAATCCTTATCGACAGAACTCAGTATAGCCTTAGAGTTTGAAAATCGCGGGGGTATGGTGCTTATTGAAAACGAGAAACAGCTTAAAATAATGGAACAATTTGTGAAACAACAAAATAGTTTTGGATTAAAAGTTGAGCTGTTAGACAAAAAGGATGTTCTTAAAAAACAGCCTTATGTCAAACAAGATATTGTTGCCTCTACTTATTGTAAACAGGATTCTCAAATTAATCCATTAAAAGTGATGAGAGGTTTTATAAGTAAAGGAAAGAAGATGGGTCTAGAAATAAGAAAGACATGTAAAATCCAAGCCATTAATCAAAGAAAAGATGGCTGGATTATCATTTTAAATGACCAGCAGCTCATTGAATGTGAATGTATTGTGAATGCCGCAGGTGCTTGGGCATCAGATATTGGCGATTTGATTGGCCTTTCTATACCCATAGTTCCTAAAAGAGGCCAAATCGCCATAAGTGAGCCCATTCCGCCTTTAGGAGAAACTAATGTATGGGGAGCTGAGTATATCGTCACAAAGATAGCACCGGAGCTTCATAAAAACCAGGATGAAGCTTTTAATAGATTGGGTATTGGCTTTGCGCTAAGCCGAGCCTCTACCGGAAATTACCTTATTGGCAGCACAAGAGAATATGTAGGCTTTAATAAAGGCACTACATTTGAAGCTATTAAAATCATACTCAACGAGGCTGAACGTTTCTTTCCAATTCTTAAGAATGTCCATATTATTCGTACTTTAGCTGGACTAAGACCTGCTTCTTGTGACGGCAGACCTATTATTGGTGAAGTAGCTGGCAAAGCTGGATTTTATATTGCAGCAGGACACGAAGGAGACGGCATAGCTTTAGCACCCATAACAGGCAAATTAATTTCGGATTTAATTAATGGTAAAAAAATAAAGTATAATATTGCTGAATTAAATTTAAAAAGATTTAACAACCACTAAAAACTAAGGGGGTACATAATGGATTTAGGAACGTTATTATGGATTATTACAATTATAATGTGTGGGGTATTTCTTGTTATCTCTCTCAAGGTAAGTCGTAAAGCACAATCTAGTTTCTTAAATTATGCTATAGGGGGTAAATCCTTCCCTATTTATCTTATTCTTTTTACTCAGTTTGCAACCATCATGGGAGTAGGTAATTTTATCGGTCATGCAGGTAAAGGTTATCAGGTAGGCCTGCCTTGGCTCGCATTTATATTAGGCGAACAAGGTTCTAAAATCATTTTTGCATTATTTTTTGCAGGTCTTGCAGGTAAGTTTACCTATAATACTTTTCCAGAAATGATCGATGACATCATCGCTCGAGATAAAGTTACAAGAGCTTTAGGAGGTATTCTTGCTTCCATGATTATGATAGCCTGGGTAGGTGGGCAAGGCAAAGCTTTTGGACACATATTTAATATTGTTACAGGAGCAAATCCTATTCCTATTATTCTTTTGTTTACAGTAGTTTTCATTGTATATACGACGCTAGGGGGTGTATATTCAGTTGTCTGGACAGATTTATTTCAAGGCATATTAGTTGTCATCTTTGGAACTGCCTTTTATATCTATGCTTTTTCGCCGGTCAATTGGAGTTTAGCTGAACTTGGGATGCGCCTATCAGAAGTCGGCAAGTCTGAACTATGGAGTTTTAGAGGCACCAATACCATCGAACTCGTTACTAAATTTATAACAGGTTGTATTGGAATCTTGGTAGCCCAGATTTATTGGCAAAGATGCTTTGCTGCCAAAGATAAGAAAACTGCACGCAATGGGCTATTATGGAGTGGTATTGTAGCTATTATCTTTGTTGTACTTACCGCATTAGTTGGCATGGTTATTTTAACTTTAAATCAGGGTTTAGCCCCAGATGATGCTATGCCTTGGTTTATGTTAAATTATGTGCCTACTGGCATAGCAGCTATGATTTTTGCTCTCATATTAGCTGCAGGCATGTCATCAGCAGACTCTAACCTTAATTCTGCATCTGTTTTAATCACTAACGATCTTGTTAAACCCTTTAATAGTCACTTGAAAGATGCTCAGCTGGTAAAATGTGCAAAAATATTAACTGTAATTATTGGTATTTTTGCAAGCTTGGCTGCTATTTATGCAAGTTCAATCCTTGATCTATTCTCAAGAGCTTATTCGATGGCTGGAGGTGGATTGGTACCACTGCTGATTGTAGGCTTATTGTGGAAAGAACGTAGGGACGAGGCTTTTGAGATGGGCAGAAAAAATAGTAAAGTTACGCCTTGGGGCGCTAGGATTGGAATTGTTTCAGGTTCTATTCTTACACAAATTACAGCATTGGGGGCAAACAGAGTATTAACAGCACTTGTTATCTCAGTGTTTCTCATTATTGTAGTGTCTTTATTAACGCCTCCTTCCTCCCCAAAGATTCAGGAAGATACCCCTTAATTAAATAAACAAGCAGAAATGACTTTTAGATTGCAAGTGTTTGACTAATTTTTTATCTATTAATGCTAATAAAGAGGGGCTGTTTACTGTGTGTAATGAAATCATTTGCAGGTGTGAAGAAATAACAGCAGAAGAGATTGAGAAGGCCATTGAAGAAGGGGCTGAGACTACAAATGAAGTAAAAAGATTTACAAGGGCTGGCATGGGGCTTTGTCAAGGAAGAACCTGCCGAGTATTAGTAGAAAAAATCATTCAGCAAAAACTACATCGAGACGCTCAAGCTACTACTCCTGCCACATATAGAGAACCTGTTCGACCTATTCAGACAGGCAGCTTGAAATCTTTAAACGTAGATGGGTAAATTATATATATCATCGAGAAAGGTTGATCGCATTGTCCCGTATAAAACGCCACCCTATTTTAGGAGAATTAAGATCTCAAAAAGAAATAGAAATTATCGTAGATGGCAAAACATATATGGCGTATGAAGGCGAAATGATTGCATCAGCACTGCTGGCTTGCGGTAAGAAAGTCTTTCGGTATACACCAAAACACCATAGGCCTCGAGGTGTATTCTGTGCTATTGGAAAGTGTACAGATTGTATCATGACCGTTAATGGGATACCTAATATACGCACATGCATAACTCCGGTAGTAGATGGTATGATTATAGAAACCCAGCAGGGACTTGGAAGATGGGAAAGAAGTGAAGTTTATGATGCATAAAGAAGTGGTTGTAGTAGGTGCAGGGCCAGCAGGCTTGTCTGCTGCAATAGAAGCTGCAAGAGCAGGTGCCAAAGTATTACTGATAGATGAGAACAGAACTGTTGGTGGGCAGCTCTTTAAACAAATCCACAAGTTCTTTGGTTCAAAAGAACATCAAGCAGGAGTAAGAGGATTCCGTATCGCAAAGGATTTATTAAACCAAATACATGAAAACTCCAATATAGAGTTATGGCTTAACACTGAAGTTGTCGGCATCAATCAGGATAAGGAACTTTGGATGATTCAGCAAGCAAAGTCCGCTATTCAATTAAAAGCAGATAAGGTTATTATTGCTGCAGGTGCAATTGAAAAGCCTATTTATTTTCCGGGCTGGTCACTGCCGGGTGTAATGGGTGCAGGGGCAGCACAGACCATGATGAATATTCATAGAGTGCTCCCTGGAAAACGTGTTCTAATGGTTGGTTCTGGAAATGTGGGTGTTATTATTGCTTACCAGTTACTTCAAGCTGGGTCAGAAGTAGTTGGCATACTTGAAGCTTCATCAGAATTAGGAGGCTATGGCGTTCATACAGCCAAAATATGTAGAGCTGGAGTGCCTTTTTTTAGACCTTATACCATAAAGCGTGCTATAGGCAATTCATTTGTAGAAGCGGCAGAGATTGTACAGTTAGATCATCAGTGGCATCCGATTGCAGGAACTGAAAAAACATTAGATATAGACTTAATTTGTCTAGCAACTGGCTTCACGCCTTTAACAGAACTTGCTTGGACTAGCGGCTGCAAGTTTGCTTATATACCAGAACTTGGAGGACACTTACCTTTACATAATGATAGATTGGAAACAACTGTTTCAGGTATTTATATAGCTGGGGACATAAGTGGTATTGAAGAAGCAAGTACCGCTATGGAAGAGGGCAGATTAGCAGGTATTCACGCGGCTTTTGCCTTAGGCTGTACTTCAAAAAGCAGCTATGAAAAAATGAAAAATAAAATTTTAAAAAGACTTAATGCACTTCGAAGTGGACCAATGGATGCAAAGAGAAAACAAGGAAAAGAGATTATGTTTGAGGCATACTATAGGGAGTGGAGAAAATGATAAGTTTAAATCTTAAAAGCAAAGGTTATCCTACTTTAGAGGAGCTCAGAAGTCTAGGCTGCTATCCTTCATATGACGACTTTATGAAAGGACCTACTGCAGTAATTGAATGTATAGAAGAAATTCCATGTAACCCTTGCGAACTAACATGCAAGAAAAATGCTATTAAAATAGGTCAGCCAATTACAAATTTGCCTAAGATAGATGTGACACAATGTACAGGCTGTAGCCTTTGTTTATCTAAATGTCCTGGTTTAGCAATTTATATCAAAGATTATACTTATAACGAAAACCAATCACTTATAATTTTCCCTTATGAATTTTTACCTTTACCCCGTATTAGTCAAAAAGTGATGGCAGTAGACAGACAAGGTCAGGTAATATGTGAAGCAATAGTCACTAAGATTAATAAAAATAAAACAAATGACCATACAGCCATCATCTCTATGCTTTATCCAAAAGACCTTTTTCATGATGTTGTATCTATGAAAAGATTATAATTTCTTTCAAACAGTCATTAAACGGGCTGTTAAGTATAAAATACCTTCATCTATTAACGCTTTAAAGATGAAGGTATTTTATATTTAAATTGAATAATTTTTATAGATGGCTACAGCCATGTTGTGAAATGTGGTGGAGTGCTTCTTCAGCATTATCTTGCAGTTGAGGTTCAAGCGAAATATCTCCCAAAGCAACCATACCTACAAGGTTATTATTTTCGACAATAGGCAGCCTTCTTATTTGTTCCTGACTCATAATCTTTGCTGCCTCGTTAACATTCATCTCTGGACTACCTACAACAGGGTTAGAGGTCATAATTTCTTTAACTTTTTGTTGCTGTGAATTCTGACCTTCTGCTACGGATCTTAATGCAATATCTCTGTCAGTTACAATCCCAACTACTTTTTCTTGGCTGCATACTGGTATTGAACCTACATCATGCTGCTTCATTAGCTGAGCTGCTTTTTCAATAGAGTCGTCAGTACATAAGCTTGCAATTTCTTTTGACATTATATCTTTTACTTTCATAGTATCACCTCCAAAGTTATATTACCCTGCGAAAGGCTTTTTTATAAAAGTTTATTTTGGCAGTTAAACCAATCCAAAATATTCCATAATAGCTATTTATTTTCTTGCATTGCTTTATTTTTTAGTATATGATATAATGTAAAAATAATATTGTATTTTCAACTGCCTGACTTCGATTATTTAAGAATAATTTCGGAATTATAGAGCGGAAAACTCAATTAATTATGAGTTTTTCGCTCTTTTTATATTTGTATAACGAAAAGGAGTATATGATGAATAACATGGATTTGCAAAAGTTAACTGCCAAGGCTGGTGAAATGGCCTTACGTAATATCTGGGGTGAAAACGCCTATAAGATTAACATGATGATTTTGAAGCTAGATCGTAACAATTGTGCTGCTTGCACAAGACTAGCAAAATATTATAAACTTAAAAATAATATTACAAAGGCTAAAAACATGTATTTAAAAGCACTGCATATTGATCCCAATAACCGTGGAGCAATTAATAATTTAAGTGATATTGAAAGAGATCAAAAAGAAAGTGATGCTGTTGATCAGATTAAAACAACACGAGAATTATTAAAAGAAGGTCAAAGTGCTATTCAAAAAGGAAAGTATAATCTAGCTGCAAAACTCTTTTCAAGAGCTTATACTATCGAGCCCTTATTAACGCATGCGTTCAGTCTGGCTAATGCTTATAAACAGATGGAAAAGTATGACAGCATAGAGGAATTGTACCAAAAGCTTATTGACGAAAACACTGTACAAACAGACATTAAAACTATCAACAATGAGTTTAAAAGCCTGCGACTAAGTGAAGAATGCCTAGCAAAATAATTTCAAATATTAATATATCTGAGATAGGAGGTAGTTATTATGGGAGACAAAAGTCCTAGAAAACGTGAAGTTAAAAAAAAGAAAGTAGACAAAAAAACTGAAATAAAAACAATTTCTCCAATATCTATATTGGATACAACAAATAAAAAAATCTAATAGACAAATACTATAAAAGCAGCACATACTCGTAAATATGTGCTGCTTTTATAGTATTCCTTTGATTAAAATTAAATGAATTATCTTAACCAAAAACAAGTTGTATTTCAACATTATTTTGCTAAAATTAAGTATATAAAAACTACTTTTAAGAAGGTGAAAAAAATATGGAAGAAACATTTTACTGTCCAGATTGCAATTCAAAATTAGAGCGGTTGTACAGCTGTGGATCTGATAGTTATATCTGTAATGCATGTAGAAAGTTAGTATCAAGAAAAACTATTTTAACAGAAAAAGATGTAGTTACAAAAGTTGTAGAACTTGTAGTTAAAAAAATTGCGGAAGAAAAACTATAGTTATTAAGATAGCCAATAATAGACCCTAGATTTTTGTCAAAATATGTATCTAAAAATTTATTGTGTATTATTAGATATTAGTATAAAATCAATACATGAGTTTAAAAAAGAAGGGTAGGGAATGAAGTGGAAGGGTGGATTCTTTATAAAAACAATAGCTCCGAACTAAAACCAGAAGCTTATGAAATTAATCGTCTATTAGAAATATCCGAAGAGGAAGACATTAATATCAAGGTTTTGAAACCAGATCAAATTGATTTAATAGTAACAAGAGAAGATCGAAAAAGTATTTTGGTTGATGGCAATCCTGTATCCTTACCCGATTTTGTTCTACCTCGCATGGGTGCTGGAACAACTTACTTTGCATTAGCTGTTATCCGTCATTTGGAGCGGCTTGGGGTTCCTTGTTTTAATTCCTCTTTAAACATTGATATGGTAAAAGATAAATTGTTTACCCATCAAATTTTGGCAGAAAAGAACTTGCCTGTTCCCAAAACAATGCTGGCAAAATTTCCAGTTGATATACAGCTGATAGAGAAACACCTTGGGTTTCCAGTTGTTGTAAAGATATTATCAGGTTCTCAAGGTAAAGGTGTCTACTTATCTGAAAACAAAAAATCCTTCAATGATTTAATGCAGCTTATTGAAAGTAGTAACCCTAATGTTAATATCATTCTTCAAGAATTCATCCAAGATAGTTTTGGAAAAGACTTACGCGTCTTTACTATTGGCGGACGAGCTATAGCATGTATGGAAAGAAGCGCTATGGATGATAGTTTTAAGGCTAATTTTTCAGCTGGTGGACTGGTAAGAGAATATCCGCTAACGCCTGAAATAGAATGGCTTGCCACTGAAGTATCAAGAATCTTAGGTTTAGAAATTGCTGGGGTTGACCTACTCTTTTATGGTGATCATTTTAAAATCTGTGAAGTAAACTCTTCACCAGGATTCGAAGGACTCGAGAGCTGCTGCAATGTTAATATCTCTAAAGCTATCTATCATTACTTAAAAATACGTTTAGGCATTTATTAATACAGGTGTCTTAAAAAAATTTATAAACCACATAAAATCCCTCAACTAGGAGCATGACATCCAAAATTGAGGGATTTTATGTGGTTTATTGCTAAAAATAGAATCTATTATTTTAAGTTAGTACTTCCCATAAGAAAAATATCAACCGCCTTAGCAGCTTTTCTGCCTTCTGAAATAGCCCATACAACCAGTGATTGACCACGTCTCATATCGCCTGCTGCAAACACCTTTGGAATAGAAGTTTGGTTTTGACAATTGGTCTTTACATTACCTCTTTCATCAAGCTCTACACCAAGTTCTTTAAGCATCCCCTCGTGTTCCGGATGAAGAAATCCCATTGCAAAAAGTGCTAAATCACAAGGAATTTCGAATTGGCTGCCAGGAATCTCTTGAAGCCTTTCATCTAGCTTAACAGCATGTAACGTTTTGACTTGACCACCTTTACCACTAAAAGCTGCTGTTTTAACAGAGAATTCACGAATACCGCCTTCTTCCTGAGAAGTAGAGGTACGGAAAATCATAGGATAATTAGGCCACGGGTATTTGTCTGTACGTTCTTTTGGTGGTTCTGGCATAATTTCTAATTGGTAAACTTGTTTTGCCCCTTGTCTAATAGCCGTACCAATACAGTCACTTCCCGTATCACCACCACCTATAACTACTACGTTTTTATCTTTAGCAGTAATTTCACTTCCCGTAAGCGGAAACCCTTGAATACGCTCATTTTGCTGTCTAAGAAAATCCATAGCTACATGAAGACCATCAAGATTTCTACCCGGAACTGGAAGATCCCGTGCTTGTGTAGATCCTCCCGCAAGAACTATCGCATCAAAATGCTTTGTTAAATTACTTGTAAGATAATCTTTGCCTACCCATGTACTAGGACTAAATATTACCCCTTCATCTTCCATAAGATTTATGCGCCTATCAACAATATCTTTCTCAAGTTTAAAGTCTGGAATACCGTAAGTTAGAAGTCCACCTATTCGATTTGCTCTTTCAAATACAGTTACTGTATGGCCTGCTTTATTGAGTTGATCTGCCGCTGCAAGTCCAGCTGGGCCAGAGCCAATCACTGCTATTTTTTTACCAGTCCTCATAATAGGAGGATGTGGTTTGATCCAGCCTTCTTCATAAGCACGATTAATCACACTAAGCTCAATGTGTTTAATAGCAATAGGTGCCTCGTTAATACCTAATACACAGGCGCTTTCACAAGGCGCAGGGCAAACCGTACCAGTAAATTCTGGAAAATTATTTGTTTGATGCAAAATTTCAAGTGCCTTTTTCCATTGCCCTCGGTATACTAAGTCATTGAACTCTGGTATGGTATTACCTAATGGACAGCCTGTTTCTGAGGAACAAAATGGTACACCACAATCCATACATCTTGCTGCTTGGACTTGCATTTCATCATATCCAAGTGGGATATAGACGTCCTTATAATCATAGACACGTTCTTCTACAGGACGCTTCCCAAAATTTTTGCGTTCATATTCTTTAAAACCTGTTGCTTTTCCCATTTTATTCCTCCTTATCCTACCTTATTTTCTTTTTTTTGATTTTCAAGAATAGCTTTATAAGCAGTTGAAATAACACGGTAGAATTTCTTGCTTTGTGAAGACCAATTCTCTAAAATATTTTTTGCTTTTTTACTTTCTGTATAATGAATATGTTTATTGATTAAACTTTTTACAAATTCTTCATCGTCTGTAGCCATAAGTTTTTCAAGTTCTACAAATTCACGATTCAGTTCGCGCTCAAAAGTACCAAATTCATCATAAACATAGGCGATACCACCACTCATACCAGCAGCAAAGTTACGTCCAGTACCTCCAAGAACAAGTACACGTCCTCCAGTCATATATTCACAACCATGGTCACCAATACCTTCAACAACTGCAGTAGCCCCTGAGTTACGTACACAGAATCGTTCACCTGCACGGCCATTGATATAAACTTGGCCACTGGTTGCACCATAAAGGAGTGTATTACCAACAATAATATTCTGAGAAGCTTCAAAGGTAGCTGCTTGATCAGGTCTAATAATGATTTTACCACCAGATAAACCTTTGCCAACATAGTCATTAGCGTCTCCGTGAAGGATCATTGTAAAACCAGAAGCCGCAAAAGCGCCAAAGCTTTGACCTGCACTGCCTGTAAAAGTATAGGTAATAGTATCTTCAGGTAACCCATCGTTCCCATAACACTTTGCAATCTCACCACTAAGCATTGTTCCAACAGTACGATTAACATTTCTAATACTAAATTCAGCTTTTACAGGTGTTCCATCTGAGAGTGCATCTTTTGCTGCAGCAATCAATTCATGATCTAGTGCCTTATCAATATTATGATCCTGCTCCATTACTTTATGACCAATAATACGTTGTGGTAAGTTAGGTCTATAAAGTATAGCTGATAAATCTACACCTTGTGTTTTCCAATGTCTTATTGCATCATTAACTTCGAGTATATCTACACGACCAATCATTTCATCAATTGTTCTAAAACCTAAAGTTGCCATAAGCTCACGCACTTCCTCAGCTACAAAGAAGAAATACTTAATAAGATGTTCTGGTTTGCCTGTAAATTTCTTTCTAAGTTCAGGATCTTGTGTCGCAACGCCTACCGGACAAGTATTTAAATGACACTTCCTCATCATAATACAGCCTGATACAACAAGTGGAGCAGTGGAGAACCCAAATTCTTCTGCACCTAAAAGTGCTGCAATAACTACATCGCGTCCTGTTTTAAGCTGCCCATCTGTTTGAATTCTTACTCGGCTTCTAAGATCATTCAGAAGAAGTACTTGTTGTGTTTCTGAAAGTCCAAGTTCCCAAGGTACACCCGCATGCTTAAGCGAAGTAAGCGGAGAGGCACCAGTACCTCCATCATGCCCAGAAATAAGAATGACATCAGCTTTTGCCTTTGCCACACCAGCGGCTACTGTTCCAACGCCAACTTCTGAAACAAGCTTAACAGAAATACGCGCTAATGGATTAACATTTTTAAGATCATGGATAAGCTGCGCTAAATCTTCAATTGAATAAATATCATGATGTGGTGGTGGTGAAATTAGGTCAATGCCTGGGGTAGAGTGACGTACCTTACCAATAATCTCATTGACTTTTTTACCTGGAAGCTGCCCACCTTCACCAGGTTTTGCGCCTTGCGCCATCTTAATTTGCAGTTCATCTGCATTCACAAGATAATTTGTTGTTACACCAAATCTGCCGGAAGCAATTTGCTTTATGGAACTGCGTCTGTCATCTGCAAATCTTTCAGTATCTTCACCACCTTCGCCCGTATTCGAGCGTCCGCCAAGCGCATTCATTGCTTTTGCAATTGTTTCATGTGCTTCTTTACTAATTGAGCCAAAACTCATAGCACCTGTCGCAAAACGTTTAACAATATTTGCAGCTGGTTCAACAGTTTCAAGAGGTATAGGCTCACGCTTTTTAAAGCTAAGAAGACCACGAATCGTACATAGCGCTTCAGACTGATCGTTAATTGTCTGTGAAAATTCTTTAAATGTTTCAAAGTTACCTGAACGGGTAGATTGTTGTAATTTTGCAATTGTGTTTGGACTAAATAAGTGTTTTTCACCATTACGTCTATAGTGATACTGTCCACCTTGTTCAAGTGCTTCAATTGGATTACGTAGTTTTGCATAACCAACTATATGACGGGTCATTGCTTCCTTGGCTATAATATCTAGACCAATACCTTCTATTCTAGAAGCTGTGCCTGTAAAATATTTTGAAATAAGATCACTATTAAGTCCAATCGCTTCAAAAATTTGTGCACATCTATAACTTTGAATTGTAGAAATACCCATTTTTGAAATAACTTTAAGTAAGCCGCCCTTAATAGATTTCATATAATTATAATGCGCTTTTTCTTTTGGAATATCTTCAAGATAAAGATTATTATCGATCAAATCATCAATTGTTTCAAATGCAAGATATGGATTTATAGCTGTTGCACCATAACCTATAAGCAGTGCAAAGTGCATAACTTCCCGTGCTTCACCTGTTTCAACAACAATGTTAATATTTGTACGAAGTTTTTCTCTTATAAGATATTGATTAAGTGCACTCACTGCAAGGAGTGTTGGAATAGGTGCATGATAATTATCAATATTTCTATCTGATAAAATAATCACATTATAACCTTCTAAAATGGCAAGTTTTGCTCTTTCACATAGAATATCAAGTGCAGTTTCTAAATCCTTTCCTGTTCCTGGTGCCTTAAAGAGTGTAGGTATTTTAGTTGCTCTAAGATCAGAAATATTTAATTTGCTGATCTTTTCAAGATCTTCGTTACTAAGAATAGGGTGCTCAAGCTGAATAAATGAAAAATCTTGAACCTCATTTTTCAACAGATTTGAGTTTTGTCCGAAGAAAGAAACTAAACTCATAACTAACTCTTCACGAATAGGGTCTATCGGAGGGTTAGTAACTTGTGCAAATAATTGCTTGAAATAGTTATAAAGCAACTGAGGTTTATCAGATAACACAGCAAGTGGCGTATCTGTACCCATTGATCCAATAGGTTCTTTACCATCTTTCGCCATTGGTGCAATAATCATCTTAAGATCTTCATGGGTATAGCCAAAAGCTTGTTGTCTTTGAAGAAGGGTATCATTATCTCCTTTTGGCAAGTAAGCTGGTGTAGAAAAATCAGATAAAGTTAATTTGTTACGGCTAATCCAAGCAGTATAATCATGTGCTTTACAAAGATCTTGTTTAAGTTCTTCATCTCCAATAATTCTTCCTTCATTTAAATCTACTAAGAACATTTTTCCAGGTTCTAATCTTCCTTTATACGCAACATCAGATGGTTTTACTTCTAATACGCCTGTTTCAGAAGCAAGAATAACTGTATCATCTTTTGTTACGACATAGCGTGCTGGTCTAAGACCATTCCTATCAAGTGTTGCTGCAATTTGTGAGCCATTAGTAAAGGCAACTGCAGCTGGTCCATCCCATGCTTCAAGTGCTGTGGCATGATAGTTATAAAAAGCGCGTTTTTCTTTAGCCATAGCTACATTATTTTGCCAAGCTTCTGGAATAAGCATCATCATCGCATGTGTCAAAGAACGGCCTGTCTGCACAAGGAGTTCAAAAGCATTATCAAATGAGGCAGAGTCTGAACAGTTCGGCGTAATAATTGGGAAAAGCTTCTCAATATCGCTGCCAAAATACTCTGAGTTAAGCATGCCCTCTCTTGCATGCATCCAGTTACGGTTACCGTTAATTGTATTAATTTCACCATTATGCGCTATATATCTAAAAGGCTGGGCCAAGTCCCATGTTGGGAATGTATTTGTACTATAGCGTTGATGTACAAGCGCAAGCGCACTCTTAAACAGTGGATCTTTTAAATCTTTATAAAAAAAGCCAATTTGCTCTGCAAGCAGCAGTCCCTTATAAACAACAACTTTGCTTGATAAGCTTGGAATATAAAAATAATCTTTATTATGCATAGAAGAGTGACGTACAGCTTTTTCTGCGAGCTTTCTTACAATATAAAGCCTTCTTTCAAATTCTTCATAATTTCTATTTTCACGAGCAATAAAGACTTGCTTAATAAGTGGCTCTGTCCCTTTAGCAATTTCTCCAATACTGTTATGATCTACCGGAACATCTCTCCACCCTAAAATCTTAAGACCTTCCTCTAAAATAATCCCTTCTACAATGCCCTCGCATTCCAAAAGTTCATTAGATTCACGTGGTAAAAAGATCATACCTACAGCATAGTCGCCTTCATTTGGAAGTTCAATTTTACTTTTTTTACATACTTCTTTAAAAAATTCATGAGGTATTTGAGTAAGAATACCTGCCCCATCACCAGTATTCTCATCACAACCGGTAGCACCTCTATGGGTAAGGTTAACTAGAATTTCTAGACCTTTGGATACTATGTCATGGCTCTTTTTGCCCTTAATACTTGCAATAAAACCTACACCACAGTTGTCTTTCTCAAGATCTGGATTATATAAACCTTGTTGTTTGGGAAACCCAATTTTGTATGACATGTGATCAATTCCTTTCTTTTACGTAAGTGTTTAAATTATATTTAAAAAAAGATTACTCATTATCAATGTAATTAACTAAAGTGTATCTTGAATTTTATAATAGTTTTAAGACAATTGCAATATTATGACGAGAAAAAATCTAATTTTGTCGTTTTTTACATGCAATCTTTTAATAAGACCAGTAGCTAGAACCAAGTCTGTCAAATCATGTAAATAGTATATTTACAAGGCTTATCATTAGTTTAAATTATATTTTGCGGTCATATTAAAAAGTACTTAAAAAGATAAAAAAAATAATTCATCATGCATATCGCAAGATTCTTTTGCACGCGCTTCAAAAATTTCCAAGTCGTTTATTGTTATTATTCTAATTAAATATTACTTTAAATAGTCTTAGAATTCAAGAATCATAAAATTACCATAGCAAACTATATTCTTTGATAATTTCATCTGTTTCTCTCATTTAGTACTTTATTCTCCAACAGAATATACAGGCACATTATTATTTATTATTCATACTATAATATTGAACTGCCAGAAATGGTGATATTTGGTTTTAGGTTTTGTTACTGCCTGTAGATTGAAAGGAGTTTTTATAGTATGAACGATTATAAATCACAGCCACCTGCTATGAGTCCAAGAAATATTCATGGATATGGTGATATGAGAGACTTTAATAAATTAGATGTATATAATTATGAAAAAGTGGATTTAGTTATGTCAGATTCTTATAAATATGACAGCTTAGATAAAATGCCGCTTGCGATGGCTTATGTTCCTTGGCAAAAATGGAGAAATGTATATGATTTGAATATGGCTCTAGAAGTAGGCACGATTTTCCCTGAACTTAACTTGCCATTTTGCGGAAGAAGGGGTGAGAGAGAATGAGACCAAGCGAACGTGAAGAATTATTAAGATGTATAGATACAACAAGTTTCGCAATTGATGATGTTACACTCTATCTTGATACGCATCCTACAGATAAAGCTGCCCTAGAGTATTATGCAAAAGTAAACGCCCTCAGAAAACAAGCAATAAAAGATTATACTACTTACTTTGGCCCTTTAATGATAGATGATGTTAATACAACAAATATATGGTCTTGGGTGCAAGATCCTTGGCCATGGGAAATGGAGAGATAATAGCATGTGGAAATATGAAAAAAGATTACAATATCCAGTAAAAATTACAGCTACAAACCCCAAAATGGCTCAAGTTATCATTAGTCAGTTTGGTGGACCTGATGGGGAACTGGCAGCCTCAATGCGTTACTTATCACAAAGATATACAATGCCCTATAGAGAAGTAGCAGGGATTCTTACAGATATAGGAACTGAAGAATTAGCACACATGGAAATTGTAAGTACTATCGTACATCAGCTTACTAGAAACCTAAGTGTTGAAGAAATTAAAGCTTCTGGCTTCGATAAATATTATGTAGATCATACGCTTGGTCTATATCCAGTAGCCGCTTCTGGTCCGCCATTTACCGCCACCTATTTCCAGTCAAAAGGTGATCCTATTACTGATTTAAATGAGGATTTGGCTGCAGAACAAAAAGCAAGGACTACCTATGATAATATCTTGCGTCTTATAAAAGATCCTGAAATCTGTGATCCAATCAGATTTTTACGTGAAAGAGAGATCGTGCACTATCAACGTTTCGGTGAAGCACTTCGTATCGTACAGGATAAACTAGATTCAAAGAATTTTTATGCCTTTAATCCTGCTTTTGATAGAACAAAGATGAAATAGATAATCGATTTTTTGCAATTTAAATACTACTAAAATCCTAAGTATAAACTTAGGATTTTTTTTTAATAATACTATATGGCTAATTGTATTTGAATATAAAACAACATTTTAGATAAGAGTATAAGATTCTTGTTTTTTAGAATAATCAATGTTAAAATTAATAGAGTAGTATAGTCTTAGTATTACTAACTTTTGAAAGGGGATGTAACCTATGTTGAACGCAAAAATCGTTAAGCTTATTAATGAACAGATTAATAAAGAATTTTTTTCAGCTTACTTCTATCTTGATATAGCAAACTATTATATCTCAAAAAATTTAAATGGCTTTGGTAATTGGTTTAATGTACAAGCCCAAGAAGAACGTTCTCATGCAATGTTGTTTGTTAAATATCTCCAAAATAATGGTGAAGATGTAGAGCTAGATGATATTAAAGCTTTAAAAAGAAAGTTTGCTGACTTTAGTGAACCTCTTAACGCAACCTTGGAACATGAGATATTTGTAACAGAATCTATCAATAATATTTATGCTGCTGCCCTAGAAAATAAGGATTTCCGAACCACACAATTTTTAGATTGGTTTATCAAAGAACAGGGTGAAGAAGAACAGAATGCAGACGATCTCATTAAAAAGTATGACTTATTTGGTAAAGATGGTAAAGGCCTCTATCTATTAGATAGTGAACTGGCAGCCAGAGTATATGCACCACCTTCTCTTGTTATTTAGTTTATAAATATTTCAAATTCCTTAAAAAAAATCTTGTCATTTGATTAATTTTCAGTTATTATAGTATTTGTAGAAACTTTTGATTAAAGTAGGTGAGAGGGGACTAATGACTAAAGGACAGATTGAAGCTAAAATTAGTGAAGCAGTTAGCAAATTCGAAATCGAATTTATGGGACGTGGTCCTAAGGAAATTAATACACTCATTCTACAAGATATGATTATTATAAAACTAAATGGCTTTTTAAGCAAATCAGAAAAAAATCTTTCTGAAAATCAGCAGGGTGTTAAGCTCATCAAAGATGCCCGCACAGCTTTGTTTGAAAATGCCAGAGACTATTTTGAAGATATGATCAAAAAAATAATAGACATTAATATTCTAAGTACACATTCTGATGTAAGTACTAAGACGGGGCAAAAAATTATTATTTTGACAAGCGATTGTAACATAGAACAAATAATAATGAAAAACAATGAAAGATAATGGCAGACCAAACGAAGGATTTTTAAATCAGTCGCAAAGTGGGCCAGTATATTATGATTCAAGTAATTGAGTTATTATATGCTGGCCTTTTTTATTTGAAAAGACCTTTACTGCACTGTTTTATACATTAATTACAATGATGTTGTAGTAATTACCAATCAAACCGCCCTATAAATAATTCAAATACTAGTCTATAATTTTATTGTACAATTAATCTTTACTTAACTTATAATAATCACATTCGCATAAACAAAAGTTATTAGTTTATCTGCAGCAAAATACTTAATATAAGGAGATTCTAAAATGAATGAAACAATTTTTCAAAAAATGATATTACCTGAAGAATTAAGAAGTATTCTTGAAGAAAAAAGCAATATCGTTATCCCAGAAAGCCGTACACATCTTTATGATCTCGCTCTAGGAAATAGCACTAATGAAATATACGAAGTTGGTTATGATGTTCCAAATAAGGGTATTGTAACTGAAGTAACTGTAGCACGTTGTAAAAATGGGGCTGTTGTTAACTACACAGATGAATACATGAGAAGACGTGACCCTGATTCTATGGTAATTGCTGATACTAAAGAAACGGACAAACCTAAATATAAAGATTTATATGGTGAAAATTTTAACCCATTACGTGATATTACCTTTGATTGGCTTAAGTCACAAGACCTTATTGTGATGCCATTTATGGCAGGTGGAAGTGAATTTGGCTATCCAGCACTTTTAGTTGCACCATTAAATGCTGGTTTCTTTGCAGCAGGTCTTTCAGATCTACAGACATTTATTCCAGCAAGTGAAGTACCAGATAACTTTAAGCCAAGGGCCATTATTTATCTTGCACCACCTTTTAGACATACACATTTTGATGGTAAGCAAGTTGTAGTTCATAATAGACTTGAAAAAATGCATGAACTCTTCTCATACAACCTCTATCCAGGTCCAAGTGCTAAAAAAGGTATCTATGGCGTTCTATTAAATATAGGTGAAGATGAGGGCTGGGTAACAGCTCATGCTTCAACAGTAAAAGTTATCACACCATATGACAATATTATAACTATTATGCATGAGGGAGCAAGTGGCGGCGGTAAAAGTGAAATGTTAGAACCTATTCATACTGAGCTTAATGGGGATATCGTTCTTAGTACAAATACGGTTACAAAAGAAAAAACTTACATTGAACTTAGTGATAGCTCCGAACTTCAGCCTGTAACAGATGATATGGCGTTATGCCATCCTTCAATTCAAAATGATAGTGGAAAACTTGTTGTAACAGATGCTGAGCAAGGATGGTTCTTAAGAATTAATCATATCGATCATTATGGTACAGATCCTCATTATGAAAACCTTTGCATTCACCCAAAAGAGCCACTTATTTTCTTAAACTTACAAGGAACACCAAACTCAACTTGCCTTATATGGGAACATACTATGGATGCCCCTGGTAAGCCATGCCCTAATCCTAGAGTTATTATGCCTAGAAGATTTATTCCTGATATTGTAAGTGAACCTGTAGAAGTTGATGTACGCAGCTTTGGTGTAAGAATGCCTGCTTGTACAAAAGAAACACCATCTTATGGTATTATGGGACTATTCCACGTATTACCGCCTGCACTCGGGTGGCTTTGGAGGCTTGTTGCACCACGTGGATTTGCTAACCCAAGTATATTAGATTCGGAAGGAATGAGCAGTGAAGGTGTAGGTTCTTATTGGCCATTTGCTACTGGAAGAATGGTAGATCAAGCTAACCTTTTACTTGAGCAGATTATTAATACACCAAACACGCGTTATATTCTTATTCCTAATCAGCATGTGGGCGCGCATAAAGTAAGTTTTATGCCACAATGGATTGCAAGAGAATATTTAGCAAGAAGAGGAAGCGCTAAATTTAGATCTGAACATTTAGCAGAATCTAGATGTGCTATATTAGGCTATGCTTTAGACAGTCTCAAAATTGATGGAATGACTCTCAGCAAGGGATATTTACAAACTAACTATCAGCCTGAAGTAGGTAATGAAGGTTACGATCAAGGTGCAAAAATTCTTCTTGATTTCTTTAAAGAAGAGCTTTCTAAATATTTATCACCAGAGCTTCACCCACTCGGAAGAAAAATTATAGAATGCTGCTTAAATGATGGTACTATAGATGACTACATCGAACTTATGCCTATGAAATTATAGCAGTTATATATATAGGAGGCTATAATATGATTAAAGAACAACTTGAAGCTAAAATATCTGAAGCTGTCAATAAGTTTGAAATAGAATATATAGGTCGTACAGCAAAACAAATTAAAACTGTAATCATTAATGATCTTATTATTATAAGGCTCCAGGGCTTTTTAAGTTGGTCCGAACAAAATTTAGCTGTTAATGATGAAGGTATTGATCTTATTAAAAAAATAAAACTAGTGCTCTTTGAAAACAGTCAGGAATATTTGGCAGCCATTATAAAAGAGATAACTGGTTGTGATGTCATTAATATGTATTCAGATGTTTGTATAAAAACTGGAGAAAAAGTTATCCTTATAACATTATCAGAGTACCTAGAAATTTAATGCAATAGGGGGATTACATCATGGACAAAGGTTCTAGAGAACATTTGTTATACAAGGACTTAATAAACTATAACCCTAATAAATGGCGCATTAACCTCCCTTTTGTGCATTATAGTTTAAAACTAGAAGATATTATCCCAGCTTTATCAGGAGGGATTGGAAAAATCGCTCTTGTAGCAGCATTTGCTGTAGCTTGGGCCAGGGGATTTAATATTGTTGATCCTTCATTTGTAACAGAAAACGTTCGTCTGGAACTTATGATTGGAGGTCTTTTTACAATATTATTTTCTGCTGTATGGGCTCCCCATACAGCTCCACCTGGAACACTTGCACCTATTATTCCTTTAATACCTATCATTGTAGCTGCTGGTGTCCATCCTTTACCCCTTAGTTTATTGATTGGGATTATTGGAATTATAATATCCTCCATGCGAGGGTTTAAGAAAGTCATTACACTTAATGGCCAAGGAACAACAGCAGGTATTATCCTTTTATTTGGCTTACTAGGAACAACAAGTTCACTTGAAAGCTTAAGGAGTTGGTCTGCAGGTTTACAAGTTCCTCTACTTGCAAACCTGCTTATTATTTCAGGGATCTTGATGTATGTATTTTTAAATAGAATAAAGGCTAAATATCTTATGATTCCTTTTTCTGCACTTCTAGCACTTATATTATCTGGGTTATTTGGCATTTATCCTCAATTAACTACAAGTCTAGGGGTACCTATTCTTAGCCCAACCACATGGTGGTACGAAAAGTGGGGGATAGGCTTTGGAATGAATATAAACAATTTTATTAAGGCTTTTCCATTTGCACTTCTTGCTGTTGCAATATGGCCTATAGATGCTTTAGCAATTAAAAAGATTCAAGAAGCTAACTATCCTAAAGAAGCAAATAAAGCTTTATTTAATATGGATGATACATATATTATTGTGGCTTTAAGAAATATTGCTGGTGCATTGATGGGTGGTGGTCAAATTGCCTCCATATGGAGAAGTTTTATGATACCTCTAGCAACCGTGAAACGTCCAATAGTCGGCAGTGCTTTAGTTTTAGGTATTATAGGCATTCTATTTGGATTACTTGGTTTTCCTATAGATATTGCAGTGTTCCCCCCTTTACTATGGCTTGTGCTAATTGTTGGTGTGTATATTCCACTATTAGAAGTTGGCCTAAATGCTATGAAGACTGTAGAAATATCTCAAGTAGCTATAACATGTATTATAATCGGTATTGCAATTAATCCAATTATTGGCTGGGTCGTAGGACTACTTATCGAAAACTTTAATATGCTTGGCCCAAAAGATACGGCTCCGCGCTTATCTAAACAAGATAAGTGGTTTACTCTAATAATTATTTTAATTATAACAAGTACTTATGTGTATACGTATAGTATACCTCATTGAGATTAAACTCAATACAATAAAGAGGTTAGTTAAAAGTTTTGAACTTTTAACTAACCTCTTTTTCTTATCTTGACATACACCTTTCGTTTTATAAACGTAGCAGGTAAAATTACGCCAATAAGTGTCCTGAGAAACACTTTATTTTTCATGATGGATTTTATCATGTTCATACAGGTATTTCTAGATTTAATAACTTTATCAAAAACCTCTTGATGTTCTACTTTTTTAACAAAATAAATACTTGAATTTTAATTTATATTAAGATAAACTATATTATATGAATTTAAACAAAGGTGTTTAAACATTTTATGCAAAATGTTTAGGCACCTATTTTTTTAGGGGGTATTTATTATGAAAAGGCAACTGTATTTACTATTTCAAGTATTTATTTTAATTCTGTGTTGTATTTGGTATACTTTTTTACCTTTTACCAAGTATTTGTTGATTAATAGTGTTTTTTTGATCTGCCTATTATTAGCTCAAAGTTTTCTTTATAAAAAACAAATGTCCTACATAAGCAGCTTACAAGAAAAGCTTTCAAACCATGAAAATAATTACAAAAAACTAGGCTATGAATTAAATGTCGCTTCTAGTCAGGTTTCCTCTGTATCTCAAAATTTATATATTACTTTAGAAGAAAACAACGCATTTACACAACAGCTATTTGCTCAGACCGAAGAGATGTCAAACTTAAATACTTCTGTAACAACTAATATTACGCATACTATTACAGCCATTAAACAGGTCTTAAGTGTTTTAGATCAAGTAGAACTTACAACCTCTAATTTAAAAGAAATAAGTCTTGCTTCTAGTCAGGTGATTAATACAAGTCTTACCGAAATTATGGATATTTTAAATACAATTAATGAAATACAAACTTCCTCAGATTCAACTATTAAATATATGGACAGGCTCAATGTCACTTCAAAAGAAATTTTACATATTTTAGATTCAGTTCATAGTATTTCTGATCAAACACACCTTTTAGCCCTTAATGCATCTATTGAATCCGCACGGGCTGGTGAAGCTGGCAAAGGATTTGCTGTTGTAGCTGATGAGATTAGGAAGCTTTCTATGAGTACATCTGACGCTGTTAAAGATGTTAATACCTTAATTGATAGTATCCAAAATGAATTAAATGCAGTTAATAAACATGTCTTAGACAATTCTAAAAAAGTAGAGATTGGCGTAACTAAATCAAAAAAAATAGAAGAGAGTTTGGAGAAAATAAAAGTTTCTTTTGGGGAAGTCGTTCATTTAGTTGATGAAATCTCTGTATTATCAACAGAAGAAACTCATTTAGCTCAAAGTGTAGATAGTAGTATAGGAAGTGTAGAATCTGTAGTGGAGCGAACTGCAAGCAGCGTAGAAGGTGTTTTTGATTCTGTAAATAAACAAAAGGATAGTCTTGAAGATATTGCTGATATGAGCAGTCGCTTAAATGAATCTTCCAATATGCTTTCTCTTTTATTACAAGACTATAAGCTTGATGAAATATCAGTTTTAAAACAAGATATTGTAGGACATTATTTAGATCAATTCAAAAAAATGATAGAACAACTATCCTATAATAAAGCATTTATTCAGCTTGATAAATCTATACATTCTCAGGTTCTAAAAGATCTTATAAATTCTAATGATTTTATTGAAGCAATATGGACTAATGGAGATAAAGGTAAGTTTGTAATGTCTATTCCTCCAGCTGGTATTGCAAATGGCAGTGTAAGAGAGTGGTTTAAAAAAAGCATATCTGGAGAGTATTACATCTCAAAACCATACATTTCTGCTATTACCCGAATCCCCTGTATTACCCTATCAGCACCTATAAAAGACCCATCTGGATATATCCGCGGGGTAATAGGTATTGATATTAAACTTATGGAACAATAGTATTTTCTTATTTAATAAAAGGCAAGCCTATTCATTTTTTGAATAGGCTTGCCTTTTATTAAATGATTATTTTTAAGATACTTTAGTTAATATGCTTACTTTGAAAACCTTCTCTTTTAATTGAATGTTTTTTTTCTGTTCGATTACTATTTTTAGCTTCTTCAGAAGTAAGCGGTGTTTGATAATTACACTTTTTCATACGCACTTCTTTCGGATCAATCTGACTGTCCTTTGCCATTTAAAACAACTCCTTTCATAATTAGTTTGAGTTGTTTTAAGGTTTTTCTTACCTGCCAATTTCTGCTTTATAAAATTTTGCCGTCTATAGAAACTGTAACAATATTAAAAGGTAAAATTTTTCTGGCATTAAGCAGAGCATTTTGTGTAGCTGTTACTATGCCTGCACAACAAGGTACTTCCATACGTACAACGGTAACGCTTTTGATGTTATTCGTACTAAAAATCTGTGTTAGCTTTTCTTCATAGCGGACACTATCAAGTTTTGGGCATCCTATAAGTGTAATTTTGTTTTTCATGAAAGTTGCATGAAACCCAGCATAGGCAAAAGCTGTACAGTCTGCCGCTATAAGTATTTCAGCATCTTCAAAATAAGGTGCATTTGGCGGAACAAGTTGTATCTGACAAGGCCACTGTCCCAGTTGAGATATATTTTGATCAGTTGTTTGTACTACTGGCGCAGAAGTTTCTTTATTTTCTCTAACTAATGCTTTTGAGCGTGTTGAAGGACATTGAAAAGGTACCCCTGATACAGGTTTGCTTTTAGCAATATGTTCTTCTACAGCTTTTTCATCATAGGCATCAGCTTCTCTTTCAATGATATGAATAGCATCAACGGGACATGCTGGCAGACAATCCCCAAGTCCATCACAGTAGATATCTGAAACAAGTTCAGCTTTTCCATTAATAATTTTAAGTGCACCTTCATGACATGCGCTAACACATACGCCACACCCGTTGCACTTTTCTCGGTCTATAGTTACTATTTTACGTTTCATCTATATTCACTCCCCTTGAGATTTTTATTTTATTTTTGATAAGTTTATTATATAATAGAGAAAACATAATAGCTGTAACTATAGTTACAAAAAATGAGGTGCTTTATGGACAATATTAAATCTATACTTTTAAGTACTAAATTATTCCGTGATTTGACCCCTGATGAATTAGATCAGTTACTTGCAACTCAAAATATCACTGTTACAACTTATAAAAAAAATAATTTCATTGTCTATGCTGGTGAAAAAATAACAAGTATAGGTCTTGTAATAAGTGGTCATGTTTTAGTCACTAAAGAAAATGTACTGGGTGAGCGTATAATTATGAGTGCATTAGGCAAAGGAAGCTTATTTGGCGAAATAGGTGCCTTTTCTGATAAGGAAGTATGGCCTGCTACTGTTATTGCTCAAGATGAAGTTTGCGTATGTTTTATTAATAAAGCTATCTTTTTTGTAGGGTGTGTAAAAAACTGTCAAAGTCATCGTAAAATAATTTTTAATATGCTTAATATTATTTCAAATAAAGCGATGTTTCTTAATAGAAAAGTTGAGTATCTCAGTTTTAAAAGTGTACGAAGCAAGATAGCTGCTTTTTTACTAGATGAATATAAGAAAACCAAAAGTTTAACTTTATCGCTTACCATTAATCGTAATGAACTTGCAGATTTTCTAAACATAACACGGCCTTCGTTATCTAGAGAACTTGCTAATATGAAGATGGATGGGCTTATTGACTATCATAAGTATACCATTAAAATTCTGGATCTTGAAACTTTATCTATACTCTAAATCTAGCACATACAACTTATCCATTGAATCGTCTACCTATTTCATGTAGAATGATAAAGGAATAAAAAGGAGGACTAACTAATGAGTGAACGTCAAGTTATTAATATATCGACCGAAGAAGCTAAGCGTCAAACAGACATCATCCATATATTATCTCAGTCTCTCAAAGGCAAAAATCTAAAATACTGTGTATCAACTTTTGGATGTCAAATGAATGCACGGGATTCTGAAAAAATAGAAGGTATGCTTGAAGAGATGGGTTATGAAAAAATCACGAAAGAAGATGAGGCTGATTTTGTCATCTATAATACGTGCTGTGTCAGAGAAAATGCAGAAATGAAAATCTATGGAAGACTTGGACATCTGAAAACTATTAAGAAAAAAAATCCTAATCTCATTATTGCACTGTGTGGCTGTATGATGCAGCAAGATATTGTACTTGAAACACTAAAGAAAAAATATAACTTTGTAGATATCATATTTGGCACTTATAATATTTATAAACTACCGGAACTTCTGCAAACACGCCTTGAAACTCAGGAATCTGTTATTGATATATGGGATTCGCATCAAGATATTGTAGAAGACTTACCTAATACACGCAAATATAATTTTAAAGCATGTGTCAATATCATGTATGGCTGTAATAATTTTTGCACTTATTGTATTGTCCCTTATGTCAGAGGGAGAGAACGCAGTCGAGAGCTTTCTGATATTTTAAACGAGGTTAAAGCTTTAGTTGCTGATGGCGTAAAGGAAGTAATGTTTCTTGGTCAGAATGTAAACTCATATGGCCAAAGCTTAAGTACCCCTGTGAGCTTTGCAAATCTTTTAAGCGAAGTGAGTCAAATTGAGGGGCTAAAAAGAATCCGCTTTATGACCTCTCATCCCAAAGATTTAAGTGATGAACTTATTGAAGTGATAGCAGAGTGCGACAATGTTTGTAAGAGTGTTCATCTGCCAATCCAGGCTGGCAGTACCCATATTTTAAAATCTATGAATAGAAAATATACAAAAGAAAGTTATCTTGAGCTTGTATCTAAATTAAGAACAGCTATTCCCCATATTGAGATTACAACAGATTTTATTGTAGGCTTTCCTGGCGAAACAGAAGAGGACTTTTTGGATACATTAGATGTGGTAGAAAAAGTTAAGTATGCAGGAGCTTTTACTTTTATTTATTCTAAAAGAACGGGAACTCCTGCTGCTACCATGGAAGAACAAGTGCCTGAAGAAATTGTTAAAAAGCGCTTTAATAAGCTTCTAACATTAACAAACGACCACATTCTCGAAAATATGAAAAAATATGTAGGACAAACTGTAGAAGTGCTTTTTGAAGAAACAAGTAAAAATGATAAGACTGTGCTTAGCGGCAGAACGGATACTAGTATACTTGTAAATGTTAAGGCCCCAGACACATTAATTGGACATTTTGCACAAGTTAAAATAGTGGCTACTAAAACTCACTATTTAATTGGGGAATTAGTTGAGTAAGGATGATGAAGATGAATGTTACGCCAATGATGAAACAGTATTTAGATATTAAAGAGAAACATCAGGATTGTCTTTTGTTTTTTAGACTCGGTGATTTTTATGAGATGTTTTTTGAAGATGCAAAAACAGCTTCACGGGAATTAGAAATTACACTTACAGGACGTGATTGTGGTTTAGAAGAAAGAGCTCCGATGTGCGGCGTTCCTTTTCATGCAGCAGATAATTACATTGGAAGGCTTGTTGAAAAAGGCTATAAGGTTGCGATATGTGAACAAGTTGAAGATGCAAGCTTAGCAAAGGGGATTGTTAAAAGAGAGGTCGTTAGAATTGTTACACCTGGTACGATACTTGAAGGAAGTACGGTAAGTGAAGGCAAAAATAATTATATTTGTGCAATTGTAAATAAAGATAATGCCTATGGACTTAGTATTAGCGATGTCACAACAGGTGAATGGTCCGTTACCTATATAGAAGGAGAAAAAAATACACGTAAGCTCTTGGATGAACTTGCTAAGTATTCTCCTGTAGAATGTCTTCTTGATCAAATAACATATAATGATGCTGAAATATATGATTTTATTAAAAGTAAATTTGTTTGTATGACTCAGCAAATACCTAATCATTGTTTAGATATTTCTTTGTCGTATAGTCTTCTTACCCGACACTTTAATGTTTCTTCGCTAGAAGGCATTGGACTTATCGATGATCGAGCTGATACTTTAGCTGCTTCAAGCCTTTTATATTATTTAAAGGAGACCCAAAAAAATACACTTTCACATATGCATACACTTTCTTTATATAACGTAGATGCTTACATGCTTCTTGATATGTCTACAAGAAGAAATCTTGAACTGACCGAGACCCTTCGTGAAAAACGCAGGAAAGGCTCCTTATTATGGGTTCTTGATCATACTAAAACGGCTATGGGCTCAAGGTATATCCGTAAATGTATCGAGCAGCCCCTTATTCATGCCGATAAAATTAATGAACGTTTAGATGCGACCGAAGAACTTAAAAATAATGCTTTGCTGCGTGCTGATTTATTTGAAGCGCTTGACCATATTTATGATATAGAAAGATTAATGAGTAAAGCTGCTTATGGTACTTGCAATGCAAAGGACTTGTTATCCCTTAAAGCATCTCTAGGTGTACTTCCCGCTATTTACAATCTGCTTCATACGTGTAATTCCACTAAACTTATTAAGCTCTATCAAAATTTCGACGCTTTAGAAGATGTTTTTAGCATGATTGATGCATCAATTTTAGAAGATGCACCGCTTTCACTTAGAGAAGGCAGTCTCATTAAGGATGGTTTTAATGAAGAAGTAGATCGTCTAAGACAAATAAAAAAAGAAGGAACTTCTTGGCTGATGGCTATAGAAGCAAAAGAAAAAGAAAAGACGGGGATTAAAAATCTAAAGATTAAATATAATAAAGTCTTTGGCTATTTTCTAGAAGTCACTCAGTCCTATCACCATCTTGTCCCTGATTACTTTATACGTAAACAAACGCTTTCTAACTGCGAACGCTATATTACCGAAGAATTAAAACAAGTAGAATCGGATGTATTAGGCGCAGATGATAAACTTAATGTTCTCGAATATCAGCTCTTTACGCAGGTTAGAGAAAATATTGTATCTCAGATGGATAGACTTTTAACGGTCTCTCACTTTATAGCTGAACTTGATATGTTTTGTTCTCTCGCGGATGTGGCAGATCAGTATCATTATATCAAACCCGTTATTAATCATGGTCAAACGATCAATATTACAGGCAGCAGACACCCAGTAGTTGAAAAAATAATTGGGGAACATAGCTTTATCGCAAACGATGTTTATCTTGATAATAAGACGCATCAAGTAATGCTGCTTACAGGGCCTAATATGGCAGGTAAGTCTACCTTTATGAGGCAAGTAGCACTTATTGTTCTCATGGCACAAGTTGGTTCTTTTGTCCCTGCTGAAAATGCAGAGATAGGTGTTGCAGACAGAATCTTTACGCGAGTAGGTGCATCAGATGATTTAGCTTCCGGTCAAAGTACCTTTATGGTTGAGATGATGGAGGTCTCTAATATTCTGCATCATGCTACAAAGGACAGTCTTCTTATTTTAGACGAAATTGGCCGTGGGACCAGTACACTAGATGGGCTAAGCATTGCTTGGTCAATTATCGAACATATTGCAACTGAAGATAAACTGGGCGCTAAGACATTATTTGCAACGCACTATCATGAACTGACTGACTTAGAAAAAAATATCCCCTCGCTTAAGAACTACTGCGTAGCAGTTAAAGAAATGGGAGAGGATATTATCTTTTTACACAAAATTGTACCTGGCAGCGTAGATCATAGCTACGGTATTCAAGTAGCTAAACTAGCCGGTGTTCCTAGTATGGTTCTTGAGCGCGCAAAATCTATTTTAAGTGACCTTGAAAAAGATCAAACCCATCATCTAAATGTTACTGCTGATAAACCTTTACCTGTTGAAAAAATGGATAAAAAGGGTGTCGCTCAGCAGGCATCACAGCAATTATCTCTATTTGAAAATAAGCACGTACATGTTATCAATGAGTTAAAAGCATTAGATGTGATGGATCTGACCCCTATGAAAGCTCTTCAAGTTTTATATGACCTTCAAAAGAAAATTAGATAACTAAGGATGTGGTTAATGTGAGTGTTATAAAAATACTTGATACCCATACCATTAATAAAATTGCAGCAGGTGAGGTCGTAGAAAGACCTTGCTCTGTTGTTAAAGAATTAGTAGAAAATAGTATTGATGCTAAAGCAAGCTCAATTACAGTAGAAATTAAAAATGGAGGTATTGATTTTATACGTGTAACAGATAATGGTGTAGGTATTCCTAAGGAAGAAGCAGAAATTGCTTTTCTCAGGCATGCAACGAGTAAAATAAGTACCGCTGATGATTTAATTAAAGTATTGACACTTGGTTTTAGAGGAGAAGCATTAGCGAGTATCGCTTCCGTCTCTCATGTTGAACTCATTACTAAAACAGCCGAGGATCTAACAGGTAAGAGGATAGAGGTAAATGGCGGGAAAATTATCTCTTCTGAAGAAATAGCTTGTCCAAACGGGACAACGCTTATTATAAGACATATTTTCTATAATGTACCTGCACGCAAAGAATTTCTCGGCAGCAGTAGTGCTGAAGGTGCAAAAATTTCAGACCATATGACTAAACTTGCCCTTGCACACCCTGAGATCTCCTTTAAATATATCCAAAACAATAAGATGCAGTTTACAACCTCTGGCAACCATGACCTTATTAATTGTGTTCTTAACATCTATGGTAAAGATACTGCCAGAAACACTTTTAAGTTTTTTTATAAAGCACAGGCTATAGAATGTGTTGGCCTTTTAGGTAACACTTCTATTACACGGGCAAATAGAAATTACGAACACTTTTTTATTAATGGCCGCTATATTAAAAGCACACTTTTACAGCGTGCTGTAGAGGCTGCATATAAAACTTTAGTGATGGTTGGTAAATTTCCTTTTATTATACTTCATCTTCACTTAGATCCTGCTGGATTAGATGTTAATGTGCATCCTACCAAAATGCAGGTTAGATTTAGAGATGAGGAACTCATTTACAATACCGTTTATCAGGGTATCACCTCTTCCCTTAAAGAAGAAAACTTGGTACCTCAAGCTGTACCAAAACAATCTGTTTCGCCAGCAATCACCTCTTCTTCTAATAAAATACAGCCCGAACAAATAATTGTCGATACATTTTTTGCACCTAGAAAAACCTATAACGAACCTTCTGCATCAACGATGCTTTCGAGACCTGTACTTGCTGAGGCCTTTGAGGAAAATAAGAAGGAATTCCTCTATAAAGAGGAGAAGTTATTCGGTAAAATGCAAGAGCCGATTTATAATACGCAACATACGCCAGCCAAAGACCAATCTATGATTGATGCTCACTTTGTAAGTGAGCATATAGATCATCATGACATACCTTATTATGCTATTATAGGTCAGCTATTTCAAACGTATTGGATCATCCAATACGATGAAAAAATATTTATTATGGATCAACATGCAGCCCATGAACGTGTCATGTATGAAAAATTTATGCTTAGTTTTAAGCGAGGAGAAGTCCCTACACAGCTATTACTGTTACCTGAGAGCTTTTCACTTACAGGAATAGAGCAAGTAATTGTTAATGAACATGCTATATTACTTGCACAGTTAGGATTTAAATTTGAGGCCTTTGGAGAAGACAGTATCATAATAAGGGAAGTCCCTTTTGTTTTTAACCAACCATTGCCTCCACATGTTTTTAAAGACGTCCTAGATACACTCAGCATTAACAAACTGCAAGATATTACTTCTCTCAAAGAAGATACGATTATCAAACTCGCATGTAAAAGTGCAATAAAAGCTAACGACAAAATTACCGAAAAGGAATGTAAATATCTTATTGAAGAACTTCTAAGACTAGATAACCCATTTACCTGTCCTCATGGCCGACCTACGTTAGTCGTTTTATCCAAATCAGATATCGAAAAGATGTTTAAAAGAATATGATAAAAAGGTGATCAAATGAAAAAACCTCTCATTTTAATTGCTGGTCCTACTGCATCTGGCAAGACAGGAACCAGTGTGCTTCTTGCACAACATATTAATGGTGAAATTATATCTGCCGACTCGATGCAGATTTACACAGGAATGGATATTGGAACCGCTAAAGTTAAAGATGAAGAAATGCAGGATATCCCGCATTATATGATCGATGAACTCTCACCCAATGAATCTTGTAGTGTTGCTTGGTTTAAAGAGCGTGTCAACTATTATATAAATCTGATTTATTCAAAAGGTAAAATCCCCATTTTAGTGGGTGGGACAGGATTTTATATTAATGCCATTTTGTATGATACACACTTTGATGAAACAAAGGCTGATTCAGCTTATAGAAGTGAACTTCTAGAACTCGCAGCCAAAAAGGGTGCTGACTTTTTACATGATAGACTCTATACTGTAGATCCTGTCAGCGCAGCTGCTATTCATCCTAATAATGTTAAAAGGGTCATCCGTGCATTAGAATATTATCATCAGACACATATGCCTATTTCTTTTCATAATGAAGCTGAAAAGGTCAAAAGGACAGAAAACGTATCACCTTATGATTATACTTTTTTTGCGCTTACGATGGAAAGAGACTTGCTTTATCACCGTATTAACGAACGAGTCGAAAAAATGGTAGAAGAGGGGCTTATAAGAGAAGTACAAACCTTTTTTGATAAAGGATATAGTGAAGACCTTACTTCTATGAAAGCTATAGGCTATAAAGAGTTTTTTCCTTATTTTAAAGGTGAAGCTTCTTTAGACACATGTATCAGTAAGCTGAAACAAAATACAAGACATTATGCTAAAAGACAGCTGACTTGGTTTAAGCATCAAGCAGACCCTATTTTTATTGAAGTAGATAAGTATCAGTTTAGGAGTGATCTTATCGTTCATAAAATGTGCACTTATTTAGAAAAATACTGCTAAAAAATAAGAACTTAAAGTATATATTTCAAGCTTATTGGCCATAATTACAATGTCTCATTAGAAAATTTTAACAATAAGGTAGACAAGCCAAAAAATATAATATACAATAATATCAACTTAACACAGCCTTTAGGAGGGGAAAGATAATAATGAGTAAAGCAATCAACTTACAAGATGTTATGTTAAATCAACTTAGAAAAGATAAAGTAGCCATTACAGTATTTCTAACAAATGGTTTTCAATTAAAAGGAACTATAAAAGGATTTGATAACTTTGTAGTTATTTTAGAAAGTGAAGGCAAGCAGCAAATGATATATAAGCATGCAATATCAACACTTATACCAGCTAAAATAGTGAGTTTAAATACATCAGCCGAATAAACTATAAGCCCTCTTCCTTAAGAGGGCTTATTCATTGACAAAAAATAAGGAGAGTAGTAATGAGTGATTTATACAACTTATTTAAAATAGATTCAGTTACTGAAAACTTTTGTTTAAAACTTGAGAAAGAACTTACTGGGGTATGGTCAAATATTGAGAATGCTATGCATATTAATGGTGCTAAAGTACTTCATGCTATGCAGAAAAATAAATTAAGTGATACCCATTTTGCTGCGACAACTGGTTATGGTTATAATGATTTAGGAAGAGAGGTAGTAGAGCAAATTTATGCCGATGTTTTTAGAGCAGAAGCAGGTCTTGTAAGGCCTCAGCTTATATCAGGTACCCATGCGCTTACTGTTGCTTTATTTGGCAACCTCAGACCAGGCGATGAGCTTCTGTCTCCAGTTGGTAAACCTTATGATACATTAGAAGGGGTTATTGGTATTAGACCTACAAATGGTAGTCTTAAAGAATATGGCATAGCTTATAAGCAAGTGGATTTAAATGAAGATTTTAGTTTTAATTATGATGGCATAAAAGAAGCTATTACTCATAAAACAAAACTTATCACCATTCAAAGGTCCAAAGGATATAGTTACAGACCAACGCTTACGATAGCACAAATCAAAGATTTGATCACATTTGTAAAGGCTATTAAACCAGACGTTATTTGTATGGTAGATAATTGTTATGGAGAATTTGTAGATGTTATAGAGCCTACGGAAGTAGGTGCTGATCTATGTGTAGGCTCTCTTATAAAAAATCCCGGCGGAGGTCTTGCACCTATTGGGGGCTATATAGTAGGAAAAGAAGAATATGTTGAAAATGCGGCCATGCGGCTTACAGCGCCTGGTCTTGGTAAAGAAGTAGGGGCAACACTAGGTCTTACGCAACCTGTTCTACAAGGTCTATTTTTAGCTCCAGAAATCGTTGCTAATGCGCTAAAAGGTGCTGTTTTTGCAGCTGCTATTTTTGAAAAACTTGGTTTTCAGGTGATGCCTTCTTCACTGGAAAAGCGAAGTGATATTATTCAGGCTATTAATATGCAATCACCTGAAAATGTAATTGCTTTTTGTCAAGGGATTCAAAAAGGTGCTCCTGTAGATAGCTTTGTAAATCCTGAACCGTGGGATATGCCAGGTTATGATTCACCGGTTATCATGGCTGCTGGCGCCTTCATCCAAGGTGCTTCAATTGAACTTAGTGCTGATGCGCCTATTAAACCGCCTTATACTGTGTTTTTCCAAGGAGGACTTACCTTTTATCACGCTAGACTTGGGGTAATGAAAGCTTTGCAAACAATGAAAGATAAGGGACTTGTTTCATTATAAGGAGGGTCCTGCAAATATTTAAAAGCTAACAAATAAGAGTAGGTCTTAGACCTACTCTTATTTGTTAGCTTTTAGGGTTTGTATTTCATCTAACCATATGCGGCTACTTGCATCAGAAGGCATACGCCAATCACCTCTTGGTGATAAACAAATCGACCCAACTTTAGGTCCATCCGGTAAACAAGAACGCTTAAATTGCTGATTGAAAAATCTTCTGTAGAAAATTTCAAGCCATTTTAAGATAGTATGTGCATCATAAACATCTTTAAAGGCCTGCTGCGCTAAGTAGTAGATTTTAGAAGGACTAAACCCAAATCGCAGCATATTATAAAGATAAAAGTCATGAAGTTCGTAGGGTCCAACAATATCTTCTGTCTTTTGTGCAATACCACCTGAATGATCAGTTGGCAAGAGTTCTGGACTTACAGGGGTATCTAATATATCCATTAAAATTTCTTTAATACTTTCTTCACTCTCATAGTAGGCTGCATATTCTACTAAATATCTTACTAATGTTTTAGGAATAGAGGAATTAACTGCATACATCGACATGTGATCCCCGTTATAGGTAGCCCATCCAAGAGCTAGTTCTGATAAATCACCGGTCCCAACAACTATGCCATTATATTTATTAGATAAATCCATTAAGATCTGAGTTCGTTCTCTTGCTTGTGCGTTTTCATAAGTTACATCGTGTATATTAATATCATGCTCAATATCCATTAAATGTTGTTTAACTGACTCTACAATAGATATTTCTTTTAATGTAATCCCTAATAACTTCATCAGATTAACAGCATTATTATAAGTCCTGTCACTTGTTCCAAATCCAGGCATAGTTACCCCTAAAATTTGAGAAGGATTAAGTCCTAAGATTTGAATAGCTTTTATAGCCACAAGAAGTGCAAGGGTAGAGTCAAGCCCTCCTGATATTCCTATGACAAGTTTTTCACTTCTTGTATGTTCCATTCTGCGTGCAAGTGCATTAGCCTGGATATTAAAGATGTGCTTGCAGCGTTCTGTCCTTACAGCTTCATCTGAAGGCACAAATGGATGTGGATCAATAAATCTTTCCCATTCAAATTCTAGAGGAGTCAGTTCAAAGTTTACAGTCTGATACTCTAAGTTCCGAACGATAGAGGAGTGTTTGAAGTTATTTTGCTTAATTCTCTCTATAAAGATTCTTTCAAGATCTATAATACCAAATAAAAGCGCATTACCTCTTTCAAAAAGTTCGGATTCTGCTATCTTATTACCATTTTCATAAATAAGCTTGTGCCCGCTAAAGGCAAGATCTGTTGTTGACTCACTTATTCCTGAAGAAGTATATATATATGCGGACATTGTTCTTGCAGACTGCTGAGCAATAAGTCTTCTTCTATAGATATCTTTGCCAACAATTTCATTACTCGCTGAAGGATTAACAATGATATTTGCACCTGCTAATGCATGATACAGACTTGGTGAAACAACAGCCCATAAATCTTCGCAAACCTCCGCTGCTAAAGTCAAATAAGGTATATTACTAGCTTCAAATAAAATATACGGCGAAAAAGGCACAGTAAATCCACAATAAGTAATTGTTGTACTAATCATATCATGCGCTGAATGAAACCAACGTTTTTCATAAAACTCATTATAATTAGGCAGATAGGTCTTAGGAATAATTCCCAATATTTTCCCTTTAAGGATTACAATAGCCGTATTATATAAATTACCCTCGTGAGGGATCGCTGCTCCTATTATAAAAATCTGCTCGTGTGCTTTAGATTCTTCTAATATAAGTGTAATGTTTTTTTCCGTCTCTTCTAATAGAGTAGTTTGAAAGAACAAGTCACCGCAGCTATAACCAGTCATGCAAAGTTCTGGAAAAAGTGTAAGGCTTGCACGGTGTCCGCTTGATTGTTTCATACAATCTATTATTTGCTCTGTATTATATTTACAGTCTCCAACCAGTAATTGTGGTGTAGCTGCACACACCTTTAAAAAATGATATGACATCCTATAAGCTCCTATCTTTTGTACTATCAATTTTAATTATCTAAAAATATAATTACATATCTATCTTACAATAATATAACACAAAAGCAGACATTATAATAATATCTGCTTAAAATTCTCTAAAAAGTCCTATTACTTTTCCTAATATTTTAACTTTATTGATATATATAGGTGACATCGTGTCATTTTCAGGCTGAAGACGCACACAGTCTTTTTCTTTAAAAAACCGCTTAACTGTAACATCGTCGTCTAATAGCGCTACTACTATATCTCCATTATGCGCACTGTCTTGTTGTTTTACGATAATCTGATCGCCATCTAGTATTCCTGCATTAATCATACTTGTTCCAGATACTTTAAGCATATAGATATCTTCATTACGTGCCATATGATTAGGAAGCGGAAAATATTCTTCTATATTCTCTATAGCTAGAATAGGTTCTCCTGCTGTAACCTTACCGATAACCGGAACAGCACTTACATGATCCATAATCCAATCATGCTCTTCATCAAGTATCTCTATGGTTCTTGGTTTTGTAGGATCTCTTCTAATAAAACCTTTTTTCTCAAGCGTATTTAAATGGCTGTGTACAGTAGAAGTAGAGCTTAGTTCTACAGCAGTACAAATTTCTCTCACTGAAGGCGGATAACCTTTATCCCGTAAGACTTGCTTGATGTAATTTAATATTTGCTCTTGTTTATTGGTAAGTGTAGTATCCATGATATCCCTCTAACTCCTATAAGATAGCCATATTATAGCATGTTTCAATCAAATAAGCAAACATGTGTTCTTTTTAAGTTTCTCTAAGCTTAATAATTGATGCAGCTTTGCGTCTTCTTTCATCATCCATTTTAGCATAATGTTTTTTAGTGGTATTAACGTCTTTATGGCCTAGAACATCAGCTACTAAGTAAATATCCCCTGTTTCCTGATAAAGCTGCGTGCCATATGTAGATCTTAACTTATGCGGCGTAATCTTTTTGAGGCTGGTAACCAGTGCACTATATTTTTTAACTAGTAGCTGTACGGTCCTTACAGAAATTCTCTTACCTTGCATAGATAAGAAGAGAGGGTGGTCCACAGTCTTACATTCTTTTATATTTCTTTCTTCAATATAGTCTCTTAAAATCTCTTCAACTTCAGTGCTAAAATATACAATAGTTTCATTACCACCTTTGCGTGTGATTTTTATACCATTATAATTAAAGTCAATATCTTCTAAGTTAAGCCCTACACATTCTGAAACACGAATACCAGTTCCCAAAAGCATAGCTATAATGGCTAAATCTCTTTTTTTAGTAAAACGATGATATATTTTTTGTTTTTCAGTAAGTGCTTCTCCAGATTCAACAATATCTAGTAATCTAGCAACTTCATCAATTTCTAATTTTATAATTGGCTTTTCATATATTCTAGGCATATCCACAATAGAGGTGGGATTACGTTTAATGCGTTCTTGCCTATAGAAATAATGGTAAAGTGTTTTGAGCGATGCAAGTTTTCTAGCCTTGCCATTTTGGCCATTTTGATAATATATTGCATGCTGATCATTAAGTGTTTTTTCATAATATGAAAGATATTCTAAAAACATCTCTATATCTCTTGGCGATACATCATCTAGCGATTCTAATGTGATTTCAGTAATAGAAGAGAGGCCCATAAATACTTCTACATTTTTATGCAGATATTCAAAGAAAATACGCAGGTCATAGGCATAGGCAAGCCTTGTATTAACACTTGAGGTATGTTCAATCCCTCTAAAAAAGTCAAAGATAAAAGAGGGGAGTTCTTTTAATAATTCTCTTGTTTTAATGGTTATATACTTCTTTCTATTTTCTTGATAACTGGACATATGCTTCACTTCCTTTTAGATTGCCTTCAGTAATCCTTCTTTAGATTAATATCGCACCTTATCTAAATACATTATATAATACTTTAACTATGAAGTTCAAATTTTAAATTTAAATATTTTAATGTATGATATTTCCAAATATTTGTTATATAACTTATATTTTATGTTATAATGAAATTATCAACTAATTAAAAAACAGGAAAGGAGCAAAATATAAAGATATGAAGTATCAATTTCTGTTAAATAAGTTATTTAAGGAGAGATAAATTATGATGTTATATGGTATTATTGCAGTAGGTGTATTATTATTTTTTGTCATTATTATGAGTGGCTATGTAAAAGCTAGTCCTGATGAAGCCATTCTTATTTCCGGGTTAAAGAAAACAGCAAAAATTGTTATTGGAAAAGCTGCAATTAAAATCCCCTTCCTTGAAAGAAAAGACAGGCTTACGCTTAAAATCATGAAGATTGATGTAAAAACCCGTGAATCTGTACCTACTAACGAGTTTATTAATGTTAATGTTGATGCAGTAGTTACAGTAAAGATCTCATCAGATCCAGCACTTATTAAACTGGCTGCCGAAAACTTTCTAAATCAAAAAGAACAATACATAGTAGATATGGTAACAGATGTTCTAGAAGGAAATATCCGTGAAATCGTTGGAACAATGACGCTTGAAAACATGATTTCAGACAGGCAAGAGTTCGCCAAAAAGGTACAAGAAAACGCAGTACCCGATATGCGAAAAATGGGTATTGAAATTGTATCCTTTAATGTTCAAAACTTTTCTGATAAAAATGGTATTATTGAAGACCTAGGGATAGATAATACAACTAAAATTAAGAAGAATGCAGCTATCGTTAGAGCTGAATCTGAAAGAGATGTAAATATGGCACAAGCAATGGCTGATAAGGAATCTAACGATGCAAAAGTTTCTGCTGACCAAGAGATTGCTATTAAACAAAATCAGTTAGCCATAAAAAAAGCTGAACTTAAGAAAACAGAGGACATTAAAAAAGCTGAAGCAGATATGGCTTATGATATCCAAAAAGAAGAGCAACGAAAAACTATGGAAATCACATCAGCTAATGCTAATCTTGCAAAACAAGAAAAAGAAATAGAGCTGAAAGAAAGAGAAGTACAGATTAAAGAAAAAACTCTGGAAGCTGAAATTAAGAAAAAAGCGGAAGCTGATCGTTATGCTAAACAACAGCAAGCTGACGCTAACCTCTATGAAAGACAGAAAAAAGCGGAAGCTGAAAAATTTGAAGCTCTTCAGCAGGCAGAAGCATTAAAGGCAAAAGCAGAGGCCGAAAGAGTAGCAAAAGAAGAAGAGGCAATAGGTATTAAAGCTGTAGCACTGGCTGAAGCTGATGGTATTAGAGCTAAAGGACTTGCAGAAGCTGAAGGTATTGATAAAAAAGCTGAAGCGATGCAAAAAATGCAAGAGGCTGCTGTACTTGAAATGTACTTTAAAGTTCTTCCTGAAATTGCTGCAAACGTTGCAAAACCACTTGAAAAAGTCGATAAGATTACAATGTACGGCGAGGGTAATACCACAAGGTTAGTAGGAGATATCACAAAATCTGCTACTCAAATTACGGATAGCTTAACTGATGCTCTTGGTATTGACATTAAAAGTTTTATTGCAGGCATTATTGGTACAAAAGCTATGAGTAGTAACACTATAAATACTGAGAAATCCATCAAGAATTATGAAATGAATATGGATGAAATTGCCAGCGACATCGAAGAATAAGCTAAAATTCTTTATTAATGTCGAGGGACACAAGAGATCATAAGATATACTTTATCTTATGATCTCTCTTTATTTGTATTTTTGATATTGTATATGGTATTTTTAGGAAATAATAAAGTTTAGATTAAGCGATTGTTATTCATACTTTATATGTTAAGCGTACTAGTATACGTTTGTTGTCATGATTGGTTATATATTATTGTCACTAGACAATAGAAGCCTTGAAAATAAAAAAACACAAAATAGAGCGTGTACTTCTATAACTTATACTATTCGCGAAACACAAGTTTTACGAAGTGTATTATAATAATAAATAAAAAACTCTTCTTAAGTGCTTTTATTTACATGCATTTATTAAAAAATTATTATTACGCATTTTATTCTTCTAAGTAGTTAATATTAATATGGATACATTTATTCTTATCTCACCATCAAAAAAAGTCCCTTAGAACCTTTTAGTTATAAGCGACCTTTTGATACATCTATTAACTTGTTTTAAAACAGGCTATTAACAAGATTATGATAATGGCTGGTTCTCAGCATAAGCCTCTGTTCTGAGCCTAATCCTTTTTGCATAATCAATAATCTTTCTATCGTATTCCTGATCCATTAAAGGTGATGAAATCAAAAAGTCTGCTGTAGACTGATTACTTGCTACGGGTATATCATAAAGTGCTGCAATACGAAGAAGTGCCTTTACATCTGGGTCATGGGGCTGTGCTGCTAGTGGATCCCAAAAGAAAATCATAAAATCTATATTCCCTTCAACAATTCTGCATCCGATTTGCTGATCTCCACCTAATGGTCCACTGTTAAAAGCTGTTATCGGAAGATCCGTTTCTTTAGCAAGCAACCTGGCAGTTGTACCTGTACCGCATAAAAAATGCTTACCTAATCTTTCTTTATTAACTTTTACCCATTCAATCATATCTTTTTTTCTATTATCATGGGCAATTAAAGCTATACTTTTTTGTCTTTCCATCTTTACAATGGTAACGTCGTTCATTTCGCTCATATTATATCCTCCCTGTTTAAGTGTATACTTAGTGTGATTTCACCTTTATTATAGCGTGATTTAGAGTTTTTGGCTATATGTTTTATATTGTATATATTGCTGGCCAATTTCATCAATGAAAATGCTTTTGGGTGCCTCATGATGATAAGATAAAAAAAGATTTTTGCGTGCCCTTGTCATACCTACGTAAAATAGTCGCTTTTCTTCTTCTAAATGATTATCTCTTATGCTTTTAGCTAGGGGTAATACTTTATCATTACATCCAGCTATATATACATCATCAAATTCTAAACCTTTCGCTTGATGAATTGTTATAATGGGTATTCTGTCTTTAAAAAGCTCACTTTGTTCTATTTCACTATAATGCATTGCAGCATAATTAAGCAGCTGAATAATGTTATCTTGTATGGAAAGCCGCTGATCATAAAGTTCTCTCGAGATTCTATAGAATTCTCTAATACTCTTTATCTCTTGTTGTGAGTAATATTTTTTAAACTCACATGTATTCATCATATAACTTATACTGTCCGGTATAGAATGATTAAGTATGTGGTGACTGATATTAAGCACCTTATGCTTATATTCCCCTATATAACTATAGAGTGCTTCAAGCATCTCAAATCTATCTTGTGCTTTTAATCTAATCTGGTTTAATAAATGTGTTAATATCTCACTTGTAGCTAAAATATCCTGCAGAGCATTATGATTAGGTTTAGCATGTGTGTTTAAATGATTTGCAAGCGTTTCTAATTTATAATTACTCATATGTGGATAAATTTTATAAGCTAAATCTAATGTATCATAAACCGCAATTGGCTGTATCGTTTCAAGATGATACCGGTTTAACATACTTTTTATAATCTGTAAATCATAATTTACATTATGTCCAACAATTACACTGTTTTCAACAAATGCTAATAGCTTCTTCAGCGCATCGCTTGGATCTAAGCCTTTTTCCTGAAGCACTTCATCGCTAAAGCCATGTACAAAATAAGAGTTCCCTACACATTGAGTCGGTTTGACTAAAATATCTAACGTATCCCTTATGCCATCCCTACCATATCTTATAGCCGCAATTTGAATAATATCATCTTTAGTCGTATCGAGGCCCGTTGACTCTACATCTAAAACAATAATCTGATGTTGCATATAGGCCGTCTGCAAGTTCGCATACGGATCCTTGGACTCCGCACTAAACCAATCACATAAAAACATATAAATATCTTTTGTGTGATTTAAGCGGCTTAAGAGCCATCCTTCCATATTCAAATAGGCATGATGACATATTTTTAGAAGCGCATGACCATTTCTTTGATTAATACTATAATCAAAAAATGCCAATAAGTCTTTTACTTCTTTTCTCCTAAAAAATTTTGTATCTTCGATAAGCGTACATGGAATTTGTTGTTTTTGAAAAGTTTCAGATATAACTTTTGCATATTCATTTGTTCTAGTAAGCACCACAATGCTCTGATTTGCTTTTTGTAATTTAATAGATTCTGCAATAAGATTAATTTCATCTTTTTTAGTGGGTGCTTGTATAATGCTGATTTTATCCCCATTAATGTGTGATGTAGGCATACATTGTATAGGATATAAATGGCTATTTCTTATATAGTTATTAGCAGCTTCTAAAAGCACTTTCGTTGATCTATAATTTATAGAAAGAGTCATATATTTAGGCTTGAAATCTTTTTTAAAGTCACTTACCATGCCTTTAGGGTTTGATCCTCTCCATTCATAAATGGTCTGATTAAAATCTCCAAACATACTTAGATTATTGCTTCCTGTAATCATCTTAATAATTTCATATTCCCTTATACTGGTATCTTGCATTTCATCGACTTGGATATATTTGTATTTTTTGTTCCACTTCTCTTTTATTTCATTTTGCTCTAATAAATATCTAGCTTCTACAATAAGGTCCATAAAATCTATACAATTATTTTCCTTTAGATAGTTTTGATAAGCGTTAAATAGTATAAATCCATGCTTTATTATAAAATTTTTTTTTGTCTTTTGGTGACCAAATTGTTCTTTAAAATAACTTGCTACAATTTTTTTATAGTAATAACGTTCTTCTCTATTAAAGTTTAAACTGTGTCGTTTGATATTTTCAATAAAAGTACGCAGCTCTGGATAATAAATCCTCTCATCATTAAATCCCTCTGCTTCAATAATCTTTTTAATAATACTATCACTATCTGTTTCATCAATAATCGTACAAGGAAATGAAAAACGTGAAGCTTGCTTTTCAGAGCTAATAAGTATATAACAAAAAGCATGAAATGTTTTTATAGTAATATCTTTAGACTGCTCAGGCAAATATAAGTTAATACGCTCTTTCATTTCTTTAGCCGCCTTATTGGTAAAGGTAAGACATAAGAGTTCTTTTGGTAATATATTATTTCTTATTAAATAAGTACTACGCATAGCAATAACCTTTGTTTTACCTGTCCCTGCTGGAGCTAAAACGAGCGCATTTTGATGAGTTGTAGTGACTACCTGCCTTTGTGCCTCATTTAAACTTATATAATCTTCTTCAAACACATTTTCACCTCTATTCACTTTGATTATAACATACATTTTATTGCATACCTTATTTTTTCATAGTATGATTAGAGTAAAATTTAAAATACTGGAGAAATGTTATGAAAAACTTTATCAACTTAATTAATAATGCAATCTCTGATGGAACATTTATCAAATGTGCCTTTAGTAATCCCAGAAAAAACGATGGCTTCAAGAAAATCACTGCTGCCTACGTTACTATTAATGATGCATTATATATACAGTTTACTATGTTTAAGGATAATAAAGCATTTCATGAGAATATCGACTTAGAGAATATGAGTAGTTTTATAAACAGTCATTGTGTGGGGTTTAAACAAATACAGTTTTTTACTACTTTACATGATTATCATATATTAGTTAATAAAAAAGGAGAAGCAACTATTAAAGCCAAGCCTCCTACTCAAAAACTCCCAATCGCAATTTCTCATAATAGACAAAAAAGCTATATTCTAGATACGCCTTCTTCTGCTCCTTTTTTGAAAGCTTTGGATATTATGGATGCAAATGAGAAAATAAAACCCTCTAAATATGATAAGTACAAACAAATTAATCGCTATCTTGAAATTGTTTCAGATGTTCTTGAAGCACTTCCTAATGATCCTATACGTATTGTAGACTTTGGCTGTGGCAAATCTTATTTAACTTTTGCCCTATATCATTATTTAAATACCATACTTGGCAGAAAAGCTATGGTAATCGGACTCGATTTAAAAGAAGATGTCATTACCTTTTGTAATGATTTAGCAAAAAAACTACGTTATAATGATCTTATATTTCAAGTAGGTGATATCGGACATTATACAACTGATCAGCAAATTGATATGGTTGTTTCATTACATGCATGTAATACTGCTACTGACAGTGCCCTTGAAAAAGCTATAGGCTGGCAGTCAAAAGTTATACTCGCAGTTCCTTGTTGTCATCATGAAGCCTATACACAAATTCAAAATGATAATTTAGAACCTATTTTAAAATATGGACTTTTAAAGGAAAGAATAGCCGCACTTATGACAGATGGTTTGAGAGCCAATATTCTAGAAATAATAGGCTATAAAGTTGATGTAATAGAATTTATTGATATGGTACACACCCCAAAAAATATTTTGTTAAGAGCTGTTTTAAAAACATCTGCTTCATTTGATACGCTAAGCTATACAAAGTATCAAAATCTATGTGATACACTGAACCTTGATTTAAGTTTAGCAAGGCTATTAAACCTTCCTTCAGATCACCTTATTTAAAAAGAGGATGCCTTTATGCAAATAATTTATGATAAATTCAATCACCCATTTGCCACATTGTCAAATGTACGTTTTTTATTAGATATTGAAACAACCGGACTTTCCAAAACTAATGATTGTATTATCTGTATAGGTATTGTCTATAAAAAAAACGATATGTCTGTAAGTAGTATACAATGGTTTGCCGAAAATAGATCTGATGAAGTTAAAATCCTTAAAAGTTTTTTGGAATTTTGCACTGCTTATCAAAAAGTTTATACTTATAATGGTAAAAGGTTTGACATTCCATTCATCCTTGCAAGGCTTGAGTCTCATGGACTAAATTCTGACTCCTTTAAATCCCTTCTCTTTATAGATATGAAAGAAACGCTCTGTATACTAAACCCTAAAAGACTTTCTATTGAAAATGTTTTAGGCTATCAACGCAAAACATCTGTAACGGGTAAGGAACTTGTCTCACTCTATAAGCTCTTTGAAAACACACAATTAATAACCTATCAAACAATTATTTTAAATCATCATTTAGAAGAACTTGGCAGTTTACTCTCATTCTATGAATATTACAATACGCTCTACCAACTTTCAAGCTGCCAACTTATAGAGATTGCAAGAAATAACGACACTTTACAGATTGCCTTACAAGTAACTTTTAATTTTCACACACATTGTGATATTCAACTTGAAGGTACTAGTTTGAGTTGGCAGCCAAATACATCTATCATCTATTTGAAGATTATGCTCTATACCGGCGTATTTAAAAAATTTTTAACGCCTGCTAAAGATTATTATTTGATCAAAGGACAAAATCAATTGATTCATAAGTCTGTTGCACAATTCATTGCAAAAGATCTCAAAGTAAAAGTTTCTAAAAAACAATGTTTTGTTACTAAAGCAGGGACATTCATACGTATTTATACACCTTTTAAAATAACTTTTGATAAATGGTATAATGATAATGAAGCTTTATTTATTGAATATCAAGAAGATCCTAAACTTATAACTTTTATAATACAGCAAGTTGTCTACTTGTTAACTACTAGATAAAAATGTAAAAAAACAGGACTCTATCTTTTGAGTCCTGCCTTTTGGTAGAAAAATATTTTATAAGATTCAAACCCATAGTCTTGGCACATAATAATTTGTTCAGTACTTCCCACAAATAATATCCCATCATCTGCTAATGCCCTATTAAAGTTAGTATAGATTTGCTTTTTAGCTTCTTCTGTAAAATAAATAAGTACATTTCTACAAACAATCAAATCTATACTAGAAGGATAAGGATCTTTTAAGAGATTATGTTGCTTAAAGGTTATACACTCTTTAAGATTAGGTCTGATACTATATATACCCTTATTTTCAGTAAAATATTTTTCTTGAAACTCCTTGGGTACATTTGCTATACTTCGTCCTATATACTGACCAGCCCTAGCTTTTTCTAATACTTCTTTATCAAGATCTGTTGCTATAATATTGATTTGATTTAAAGGCATAAACTTTGATAGTACCATTGCTAACGAATACGGCTCATCTCCTGTAGAACATGCGGCGCTCCATATTTTAATCTGGCGCTTCTTCTGAAGGAGCAAAGGGAAAATCTGTTTCTCTAAAATATCCCATTGCGAAGGATTTCTAAAAAATTCCGTAACATTAATTGTAAGATACGTAACAAATTCCTGCAAACTCGATGCGTTAGATTTTAATAAAATGATGTATTCTGAATAATTATTACATTGGTTTTTTTTAACAATTGCATCAATACGTCTTTTCATTTGATTTTCTTTATAGGCACTTAAATTAATCCCAGTTAAATCCAACACTTGTATTTTAAATGTTTCGTAGTTCATTATCAGCCCCCCCTAAGTATTCATTTGATGAAGTTTTTGAATAACTTCCTCTATAACAGATGCTGGTGTAGAAGCTCCTGCCGTAATACCAACAACATTGCAATTATAAATCATTTCATGAGTGAGTTCATGTGCCTGTGCAATGCAATAACTGTCTTCACAATACTGTTTGCAAATTTCATATAACTTTAAAGTATTAGAACTATAAGGGCTTCCTATCACAAGCATACACTCTGCTTTTTGTGCAATGTTTACTGCTTCTTCTTGCCTTGCTTTTGTAGCATTACATATAGTATTAATATACTTATGCTGGTACCCTTCTGCCTCAAGATATTGTATGATGGGCGTTACTACTTCTTTCTTATAAGTCGTTTGTGCAACAAGTAAATATTTTGACACTTTTTTATTAAGATTTAAATCTATTAGATCTGCTAAATCCTTAACAATAAAGCATTTATTATGTGCCCAGCCATTAATTCCTTCAACTTCCGGATGTGTTTTATTCCCTATAATAATAATCTCGTATCCCTTAAGAAAATATTCTTCTACTAATCTATGAATTTTTTTTACATAAGGGCAAGTTGCATCAACTAATGTAATATTCTTTTCTTTTGCTGATTGATAAACCTTAGGGGTAACACCATGAGAACGTATAATAAGTGTATCAACCTCTTTATCCTCTAACTGATTAATAGGGCTAATACCCTTTTCTATAAGATTATTAATCACTACATCATTATGAATAATCGGTCCAAATGTATAGGTGTTTAAAGTGTTTTGATACTTATATGCCATATCAACAGCTCTTTTTACACCAAAACAAAATCCAGCAGTCTTTGCAAGTATAATGTTCATATTGATCAGCTCCCAAGTTAGTGTTCTATAATGAAGCTCATAATTTTATCTACAATTTCATCTATTCCTAATAAAGTTGTATCAATTTCAACGGCATCATCAGCTTTTTTGAGCGGCGAAATCTCCCGGTTTGAATCCTGATAATCTCGCTCTATAATTTCTTGAGTAAGTTCTTCTAGCGTAACATTTACCCCTTTATTGTGATACTCCTCAAACCTTCTTTTTGCCCTCTCAACTACAGAAGCTGTAAGGAAAACCTTAAGCGTAGCATCTGGCATTACAACAGTTCCTATATCTCTACCATCCATTACAACTGATTTTTCGCTTTGCATTTGCCGTTGTTGCCTAACTAGAGCAGTTCTTACCTCTTTATAAGTAGCTACTTTAGATGCTGCTGCTGCAACTTCATCTGTTCTAATCTCCCTACTGATATCTCTGCCATTTAAATAAATTGCCTGCTGATTATCTTGTGCATAAATATCTATTTGCAGCTCACTAATCACACTATTTACTGCCTTTTCATCATAATAGTCAATATTATTTTGGATACAATATAAGCCCACTGCTCTATACATGGCTCCCGTATCAATATAAATACATCCTATTCTTTTAGCTAGTACTTTAGCTATAGTACTTTTTCCTGCTCCAGCAGGGCCATCAATAGCAATTGAAATCTTTTTCATAGAATACTCCTTTATTTCATTAAATCAACACGCAAACATTTTGCACGTCTTAAGTACTGATGTTTAACATTATGTGTATTTAAACCCTCGGCATCTGCCAATATTGAAACACGTATACACTTTTCAAGTGAACCTTTTACATACATTTCTTGGAAGCACATAAGTGCAGCAGCAGTAAGTCCCATCTCCCTGGCTGCAACAGCAGGATATACTTCGTCCAAATCTTTAGTTGTACTAAACAGAATTTGGATAATTTGATCTATTTGAAGATTGTTGGAATCAATAATTGCTTCGATCATTTCTTTTGTAGCTTGCAAAATCTCAGTCTTTGAATTGTGGTCTGTTGTAATAGCTCCACGTATACTTATCATACTCATAAAATTCTCCTCTATTATAATCATTTGTAAAAACTAATTTATTTTTCAATCTGCTTCTAAAGGTGAAGAATAAATATCTTTTTGTGAGTCATCATATACTTCATATTCTACCCATATATTTTCTAAGTTTTCAAGATTAGCTGCAATTTCATCTTTTTTCTTAAGGCTAACTGCCACAATAATAGCATTAATAATACTAAGTGGTGCAACTAGAGAATCTACAAACGAAATCATTTCACTTCTGCCTACTAACGTATAGTCTGAATAACTTGCTATAGGCGCAATATAGCTATCTGTAATGGCTATAATACTAGCTTCCTTACTTTTTGCAAACTCCAACGCTTTAAGTACTCTTTTTGAATATCTGGGAAAGCTTATCCCAATAATAACATCATTTTTATCAATACGATGAATAATCTCAAACATTTCACTTATACTATTTGTACTTATAAGTTTAATATTATCAAATATAATATTAAAATAAAAACCCAAAAAATTAGCAAGACCAGCACTGCTTCTCACGCCTAATATATAAATAGTCTTTGCCTTTAGTATTTTATCTACAGCCTGATCAAAAGCTATTTCATCTATCTGCTCTCTCGTATAACGTATTTTCTCTTCATCTGTTTGCAGTACACTTTTTAAAACATGCTGCATGTTGATTCTATCAGTAGTTACTTCTAATCTTTGCATAGCAGTTAACTTACTTTTAACAAGCTCTTCTAAGGCTTCCTGGAATTTCGGATAGCCATCGTAACCTAATTCATTTGCAAAACGTACAACTGTAGACTCGCTTACCCCTACTATTGTACCTAACTTTGCAGCTGTTAAATAAACTGCTTTTTCATAGTGTTCTAAAACATAATTTGCAATCAGCTTTTGTCCCTTGCTTAGTTGCAACATGTTTTTTCTAATCCTATGAATCAAATCATTCTTATTCATATTGCTTATCCTTTCATTTTATATTCCTATTCTAATGATATCATGGTCTATTATATCATACCCTTTTTATAAAAGAAATGAAAAAGACAGTGTAAAAATCACACTGTCTTTTAATAGAATATTCTCTTTATACTGGATACGTTTTAAGTTTTGAATCTGCAATATTAGGATCCACTTTAGTCTGCTGGGCTTCTCTATATTTAAAGAAATCTGTAGCTACTTGTGGGAAAAGCGCATAAGTTAAAACATCTTCCTCCTGCATCTTATACATTCCCATTTCTTTTTCTAATTTTTCAAGCTCAGGCTGAATTAAATCAGCTGGTCTACATGTAATACGTTCTTCACTACCAATAATTTTTTTGATAACTTCTTCTGAAATAGGAACAGGCGTTCTCCCATATTCACCTTTTACAATGCCCTTAGATTCTTTAGATACCATCTTATACCGTTCTCCGGCTAATACATTAAATACAGCTTGAGTCCCAACAATTTGACTTGTAGGCGTTACAAGCGGCAAATAACCAAAGTCAGCACGCACCCTTGGTATTTCTTGTAATACTTCATAATATTTATCTTCAGCATTCTGCTGTTTCAGTTGTGATACAAGATTTGAAAGCATACCCCCTGGCACTTGATAACGTAATGTATTAATATCTACTTCAAGCATCTTTGTACTCATAAGCCCACTCTTAAGAGCTTCTTCTCTAAGTGGTCTAAAGTACTCTGTTATATCCGTTAATGCCTCTGAATCAATTCCGGTATCATAAGGAGTACCTTTAAAGGTTGCTACTAGTACTTCTGTAGCAGGCTGTGAAGTTCCCATTGCAAGTGGTGACATTGCTGTATCAATAATATCACAGCCTGCTTCTATAGCTTTGAGATAAGTCATAGCTGCTACCCCACTTGTATAATGTGTATGAAGCTGGATAGGCAGATTAGGTACTGCTGCTTTTAAAGCACCTACGAGTTCTGCAGCTTTATAGGGTACTAAAAGTCCCGCCATATCTTTAATACAAATAGAATTTGCTCCCATTTGTTCAATCTCTTTAGCAAGATTTACATAATAGTCAAGTGTATGTACATCGCTTATTGTATAAGAGATTGCAACTTGAGCGTGCCCCTTTTCTTTATTAGCAGCCTGTACTGCTGTTTGTAAGTTTCTCAAATCATTTAAGGCATCAAAGATACGAATAATATCTATACCATTTGCTATACTTTTTTGAACAAAATACTCTACTACATCATCTGCATAGTGTCGGTAGCCCAATATATTTTGTCCTCTAAAAAGCATTTGAAGTTTAGTATTTTTAGCTTCATTTCTAATCTTTCTAAGTCTATCCCATGGATCTTCTTTCAAGAAACGCAGTGAAGCATCAAATGTTGCACCACCCCATACTTCTAAAGCATGAAAACCCACCTTATCCATTTTTGATACAATAGGAATAATTTGCTCAGTCGTCATTCTAGTAGCAATAAGCGATTGATGCGCATCACGAAGCGTTGTATCCATTATTTTAACAGGTCTAGTCTCTACATTAGACATCTTATAACCTCCTTTAGTTTCCATAGATTGATAATAATATACCTGCTGCAATAGCTGACCCAATAACACCTGCTACATTAGGACCCATAGCATGCATTAGTAAGAAGTTAGAAGGGCAGTCCTCTTGTCCAACCTTTTGTACTACACGAGCTGCCATAGGAACCGCTGAAACACCTGCCGCTCCAAGAAGAGGATTAATCTTTTTACCACTCATATAATACATAATCTTTCCGAACAATACGCCACTTCCTGTCCCAACACAAAAAGCTGCAAGGCCTAATATAATAATGCCAGCTGTCTGTGGTGTTAAAAAAGTATCAGCCTTTGTAGTTGCACCTACAGTAAGTCCTAATAAAATGGTTACTATTGACATTAAAGCATTACTTGCTACGTCTGCAAGTCTGTTGGTTGCAGCCACTTCTTTTAAAAGATTACCAAACATAAGCATTCCGATCAGTGTACTAGCTGAAGGTAATAATAACGAAACAATAATAGTAACTGCAATAGGGAATACTATTTTTTCAACACGTGATACAGGTCTTAGTTGCTCCATCTTTACCATACGCTGCTCTTTAGTTGTTAAAGCTCTCATAATAGGTGGCTGGATAACAGGTACTAATGCCATATAAGAATATGCTGCAACAGCAATTGAACCTAAAAGATGTGGTGCCAGTTTAACCGTTAAATAGATCGCAGTCGGGCCATCTGCCCCACCTATAATACCAATAGAAGCAGCTTCTGATGGTGTAAAACCTAATAATAAGGCTCCTAAAAAAGCAAAGAAAATACCAAACTGTGCCGCTGCTCCTAATAGCAAGCTTTTAGGGTTTGCAATAAGTGGTCCAAAATCAGTCATTGCACCTACTCCAACAAAAATAAGTGGCGGATAGATGCCCAGATCTTTACCGTACTTTAAGTAGTAGAATAACCCCCCTGGCTCGTTAGCACTTTTGGCTGAATCTATAATTCCAGTTGCAGGTAAGTTAACAAGCAACATACCAAAAGCAATAGGAACAAGTAATAAAGGTTCAAATCCTTTAGCGATAGCAAGGTATAGTAATACACAGGCTACAGCAATCATGATAATATATCGCCAATCTGACAAATGTGCAAAACCTGAATCAAGTGCAAATTCTTTGATTGACTCTATAAATATACTGCCTATATTCATTGTTAATGTTCCTCCTTTTTAAAATATGGGTATGGAACTAGTTAATAGTTACAATAACATCATTCGTCTCAACCATAGCGCCTGTTGTTACATTTACGGATGCAATAGTTCCGCTTTTTGATGCAAAAATTTCGTTTTCCATTTTCATAGCTTCTAAAACAGCTACTAAATCCCCTTCATTAATCGTTTGTCCAACAGCTACTTTTACGCCTACAATTTTCCCTGGCATAGGTGCGCCTACCTTTACAGCATTAGCTGGCACCGCTGCTGGTACTGCTTTTGGAGCTGCTGGCGCAGCCGTTGGTGCTGATGCCGGTGCTGCAGATGGCGAAAAGCTTCCACCTATTTCTTCTACTTCTACTTCATATGCATTACCATTAACAGTTACTTGAAATTTTTTCATAGTTAAAGTCCTCCTCATCATTCTCACTTGATTTTTATTTATCTTGTTTTACGCTCAACTTTTCTTAAAGATCTTACTTGAAGCTTATCAGATGTTGTTCCCATACTTGCAGCTATAACAGCAGTAATAACTGCAACGAGCTCAAGATCATCAGATCTTTTTTCTGCCACTGGCACCACCGGTACTGTGCTAGTTAATTTTGGTTCCATTTTTGCTTGGCTTTTTGCCCCTGCATTTTCTATAGATGCTACTATTTTACTTATTATACGAATAATTAAAATAAGTAATACAAGTGTCGCAAAAACAATACTAACTCCGATTAAAAATGTACTTAATCCTTCTACAAATTGATTGAAATTTGCATTAAAATCCATTGTTTTCACCTACCTTATACTGTTGGGTGTTTTTTATATAACGTATCTACTTGTTTTGTAGATAATATTTCTAATGCTGCTATAACTCTTTTTCTTGTGGCTGCCGGCTCAATGATATCATCAATATATCCTCTAGCCGCTACTGCATAGGCACTGCTATTTAAATGTTCATATTCAGCAATCTTCTGACTAAGCACTTCACTCGCTACGGATGCATTCTTAATTTCATCATCATATATAATTTTAACAGCACTCTCTGCATTTAAAGTAGAAACTTTAGCTGTTGGCCATGCATAAACATAATCAGCTCCTATATGTTTACTATTCATCGCTATATAGCTGCTGCCAAAAGCTTCATTTAAAATAACATTGATTTTAGGCACTGTCGCATTTGCAAAAGCATGCACTAATTTACTGCACTCTTTAATTATCCCCAGCTTTTCAGTGAGAAGCGTAGATGTAAAACGAGTGGCCTGAGTCAGTGTAACGACTGGAATATTAAAGCCATCACACAAACTGACGAACTTAGTCATCTTTTTTACTGCATGATAATCCACTGTAGATGTTATATTAGCAATAACCCCTACAGTTCCACCATTCATACGTGCAAAAGCTGTTAACGCATCAGCCCCATATTTACTATTAAGTTCTAAATATTCTCCATTATCAACAATAGATGCTACAATATCTTTAACTTGATTTGCAGAAAAATCAAATTGATTAAGGTTTGCATCCATTCTATTAATATCATCTGTTACATTATAAAATGGAACGTCTTCTGAATTACTCTGTGGTAGATATGTAATAAGATTTCTTACCTCTCTTATTACGTCTGTTTCTTGATCGGCAATAAAACTCGCAAGTCCACTTTCTTCAAAATGCACTTTGGCTGTTGCAATATGATCAAAGTCTGCTGATTTATCATCAATAGTATTCGGGCTATTTAAAAACATTCTTGCTGTTTTGGCTGGCATGAACACGAAATCTGAGAGTCCTGCTATAAATGCTGCACCTCCCGCGCAGTCTCCACATACAATTGCAATCTGTGGAATGACGCCTGAAGCATTAGTCATTTGCATAAATATTGAGCCATATCCTTCTAGTGCATCTATCGATTCCTGCAGTCTTATCCCTACAGTATCTAGTATACCGATAACCGGTACACCCATCTTAAGTGCATCATTGTAAATTCTTACAATTTTCTTAGCGTGCATTTCACCTATAGCACCACCTAAGACATTTGCATCTTGACTATACACATATACAGGATTTCCATTAATAGTACCATATCCAGACACTAAACCATCAGCTGGTGTATCTAGAACACCCATGTTGAATGCTGTACTTTTGCTGCGAATAAACGCTCCTATTTCAACAAAACTGTTCTCATCAAGTAAGTTTGTAATCCTGTCTCTTGCTGATAGCTTGCCTTTAGCAAGTGACACTTTTTTAGCATCTTCATTGCCACTATTTTCTATAGCAGCTCTTCGAGATTCTAATTCAGATAATTTTTCTAAAGTGCTCATCTAATACCCTCCATTTAAAATTATTTAAAACAAAGTGCAAAAATCGCCATTTATAGTATACTAGAGTATTTTGCAATACGCAACCTAAATAGGAAATATTGCATACCATTAAATATATTCTTAATATTCGTCGTTTATAATCATTTACTAAAACTTTCCTATCTAAGAGTGACAGTTTTTTATAACAACATATAAATTCGGACATGACTTATATGTATTTTTTAAAGAAAGATTAAATACATTAACAGAACGGTCATAAAAGTTTGATAAATAGGTATCAATCTTTTGATACTCCTTATTGCCTTCATCATGCCCTTGATAAGTCATGATCGTCAAAATACCACCATCTGCAAGTCGCTCAATCGTCTTCTCTATAGCCAGCATACTTGTCTCACACCTTGTTACTATCTTTTTATCCCCTTTTGGCAAGTAGCCTAGATTAAACATAGCAATATTTATTTTATCTATATACTTATCAATATGATGATGTGAATCTAAAATGAGCTCTACATGTTTATTACACTCCCCGGCGAGATTATTCCCAGTATTAATTGCTTCCTGCTGTATGTCGAATCCTATAACCCTTTCAACCGTTTCAAGCTGCATTAAAAATGCTAAATCCAATCCATTACCAACTGTGCCATCTACAGCAACTAGATTGTTTTTATTTAGACCTTTTAAATGACTCCTAATGATTTGGTGTGCATTAGAAGTCATATTACGCTCAAACATGAATACCCCCTATTTTCTTTAGATAGTTCACTTCATCTTCTGTAAGCTTTCTATATTGTCCTATTAATAGATCATCTAATGTGATTTCACCTATAGAAACGCGCATCAACTTAAGTACACTATGGCCTACCGCTTCACACATTTTTCTAATTTGCCTATTTCTTCCCTCATGTATAGTCATAGACAAATAGGTCATACTTTGGTTTCCTTCAATGATTTCCACCATAGCAGGAGCAGTTATTTTACCGTCAATAATTACTCCTTTTCTTAATTTTTCTATCGCCCAGCCCTCAACCTTCCCTTTTACTTTAACATGATAAGTCTTATTGACATGATATTTCGGATGAGTAAGTCCATAGGTCAAATCTCCATCATTTGTTAGAAGCAGAAGCCCTGATGTATTATAATCGAGTCTTCCAATCGGGTAAATTCTTGTACCTATCTCTTGAAAAAAATCTAAAACAGTTGCCCTGTCTTTTTCATCCTTAACGGTAGTTACATAACCTATAGGTTTATTTAAAGCATAATATTGATACGATTGCTCATCTTTAATGACCTTATCATCCCACATTATGCAATCATCCTCATTGACCTTTGTACCAAGTTCTGTGATAACTACTCCATTAACCTGTACCCTTCCTTGCAGTATATACTCTTCACACTTTCTTCTTGATGCCACCCCACAGCTTGCAAGGTATTTTTGTAATCTCATAAAATCCCCCTTTTGGGTATATTATTTCATTTTAAACCACTTTTTGATATAATCGATAACTGTTGCTTTTCTAACATCATTTTGTGCCTTTAAACTTGCTTGTGCCAATGTATTGCTTTCGTATAAGATTTCTACGCGCCCTACAATTTCTCCTTTTTCTACTGGGGCATTTATTGAAGTCGGTATTACTTTTTTAAGGACTACATTCTGCTTTTCTTCTTTAGAAAGCGGTAAGGTTACTTTTTCGCTGCATTCTAAAGTCAAAGTATCTGGCACGCCTTTCTTTACAGCTATACTTGCATAGTCTTTTTGAGGAACAATGACATCATACTTTTTATAATGGTGAAACCCATAGTCCATTAGTGTCATAACATCCCTGTATTTTTGATTTTTACCTTTATTTCCCCATCCTGCCGCTAGTGCCACTCCTATTAGCTGCATACCTTCTTGATTTGCAGAACCCACAAAACAATGTCCTGCTTTGTTTGTAAAACCTGTCTTCATACCTGTTGCGCCTTTATAGCTATATATAAAACGGTTCTTATTTTGCAGTCCATGTGATTTGCTTCCTTCTAATTTTTGTGTCGGAATGTTAATACTTGTTGTGGTAATAATTTTTACTAGCTTAGGATTTGAAAGGGCATACGCTCCTATTAATGCTAAATCATATGCTGTTGTATAATGCTCTGCTGCATCTAGTCCATTAGGCGTCTTAAAACATGTATTTTGAGCACCTATCTCTTTAGCCTTCATTGTCATCATATTGCAAAATTCTTCTACTGAACCGCCTATATGTTCTGCAATGGCTACTGCCGTATCATTATGTGATTCTAACATGAGTGAATAAAGCAAATCACCAAGTCTTTGTTTTTCATTGGGCTTAAGATGCAGTTTAACTGCTGGGGCTCTCGCAGCTCTTTGAGATACTGTAACAATATCCTCTAAATGGCCTTTTTCTAAGGCTACAATACATGTCATGATTTTGGTTGTACTTGCCATGGGCATCGTTGCATAAGCGTTTTTTTCAAACAGTACCCTTTTACTATCTTGTTCGATTAATACTGCTCCTTTAGAATGAATCTTCTGTTTAAGATCATCAGCATATAAGTGTGAGGATGAAAAAATAATTGTGCTAGATAGTATGATTGCTATAAGTTGTTTCATAAACTTGCTCCTTTATAATGAAATAATTACTTATGTAAAATCATCCCTCATCTTACTAACTTTTATTCATTCTTTATGGATTATGCGCAGCAAATACAAAACGTCACATCTTGTTATCCTCTTCATAATAATTCATTTCTTCTCTTATCTCATCTTTAAACCGCTGTAATAACTCTTCTTTAATTTTAGGAAGTCCGTCCAAATTTTTAAATCCAAAGTGTCTTAAGAAATCATGGGTTGTCCCAAATAAAATAGGTCTGCCAATAACATTAAGTCTCCCCACTTCTTCGATAAGGTTATACTCTACTAACCTGCTGAGTGCATGTTCACATCTTACCCCTCGTATATCTTCTATTTGTGTACGGGTAATAGGCTGCGAATAAGCTATAATAGATAACGTTTCAATAAGCGCTTGTGTAAGCATATTCTTTATAGGCTTTTGTCTTAACTTTTGTATATAACTGGTATGTTTAGGTGCTGTACACATTTGATAGCCATCATCCACTTCTATGACTTCTATCCCACTGTTCGTTGCTTTATAGATTTCATTAAGTTTATAAACAGCCATATGCATTGTAATTTCTTCTGCATCACATATTTCACACAATCTCTCTTTTGATATTACATCTCCAGAATAGAAAAGCAATGCTTCTATAAGGCTTTCAAGTTCAGTTTTCATCACACTCACACCCTCCGGTTATTACTATATCTCCTAGTGGATCTACTTGCGTAATTATTATTTTTTTCTTATGTACGAGTTCTAATAACGCCATGAATGAGACTATCAGTTCAATCTTGGGCATATTTTTATCACATATTTCAAAAAAGCTTGTTTTTTGATTTAGCTTAATCAGTTGAAGAATATAAATGCTTTTTTGTTCAATTGTATAAACATCTTTTCTTAAAATATTATAGTCTATTTTTTTATCTGATTTCTCACGTATTTCCCACTCTTTCTGTTTAATAAGTTCTTGAAAAGTACGATATAAACCTTGTAATGTTACATTTTCTAAGATTTCATCATAGGGTATAGAAACTTCTGGAATATCTATATGTGCTGATGAATTTCTAAAACAATATGTATAGGAGGCAGATTGACATTCATGAAGTTTATCTGAAACATACTTAAATTTTTTATATTCGAGTAGCTTTCTTACTAGTTCCTCTCTTGGATCTTCCTCTGACTCCTCCTCTACTTTTGTCTGCTTAGGCAGCAACATTTTTGATTTAATGAGAAGTAAGTTTGATGCCATTACAATAAAATCACTTAGTTGCTCGAGTTCAATTTGAGAAGAATCTTCAAGATACTCCATGTATTGATCTGTAATAGCAGAAATTTCAATATCATAAATATTCATTTTGTTTTTTTCAATAAGATATAATAATAAATCTAACGGCCCTTCAAAATCTTGCAATTTAAATGTTACGGACACTTATATTTCCTCCTGCATATTTTACATGCTTCACAAACATGCTACTAATATATATTTAGTGTATAGCCTACTTATTATTTATGCAAGAGTAAAAATAAAAGCATAATTAGATATGGGCACTAATTATGCTTTTACGCCATTATTTTGATAAACTAAAGTATCTCCTATACATATAGGGCAGCATATCTTTTAGTTTTGCCTTCCCTACATTATACGCGGCTACAACTGGCGCCTCTCCTACTTTATTCCCCTCTAGATAATATGTGATAATACCTATCTTATCTCCTTTTGTAATCGGGGCACATAAGTTATTATCATATTTAACTTCATAAGTTAACTCTATATTTGCATTATCTTTTCCAACTACAAATGCTTTCGTTTCTTCTGTAACGCCTTCAACAAGGGCTTTATCTCCTTTTTTAATGGGCGTTTTGCCAACTACGGTTCCTATTTGCGGTCCTGTCTTAACCATATAATTTGCGAAGCCATAGTCTAGAAGCTGACCTGCTTCTTGAAATCTTGTTTTGCCATCTGCCGCCCCCATAACTACGGCAATAAGCCCCATGCCACCACGAGTTGCTGTTGCACTTACACAATGTTTAGCCTCTGGAGTGTACCCCGTTTTAAGCCCTGTTATACCTTTGTACCATTTAATCATTTTATTTGTATTTGAAAGACCAAACTCTGACTCTCCCCGTCTGGTCTTGTGGATAATTGTATCCATCCAAATTGTCAAAACTTTAGAGAGTTCGGGATATTTTTTCATAAGTTCCCGCGACATCAGCGCAATATCATAGGCAGTTGAAACATGCCCTTCTGTGTGGAGTCCACATGCATTTTTAAAGACTGTTTGATTCATCCCTAATTCTTTAGCCCGTCGATTCATCATTTCCACAAATTTCTCTTCACTTCCTGCAATATATTCTCCCATCGCAACAGCTGCATCGTTTGCTGATGCAATACAAATACATTTCACTAAGTCTCTGACCGTCTGCTCTTCACCTGGTTCCATAAAAACTTGTGATCCACCCATATGTGCTGCATGTTCACTTATTGTCACCCTATCATCCCATGTTATCTTTCCTGACGCTATTGCATCATTTATAAGCAAAAGTGTCATGATCTTGGTAATACTAGCCGGTGGTAGTGGGACATCTTTATTACTATCAAGTAATATTTTGCCGCTGGATTCTTCTATCAGGACATAACTTCTAGCTGTAGCCGCTATAGATTCTTTTGGTTTATCAGCCGTAGCATGTAATGATTGTGATGTTACCATTATGCTTATTAACATACTTACTATCAGTATCTTCTTCATAAGTACCTCCTTATTATTATTCCCCTTGTAGTATTTGTCATTTTATAGAAAATATACTTTACTTGAGCTTTTCTATTGATAAAAAATAAGCAGCCCTTAACGAGCTGCTTATTTTTTATCAATAGACTAACCTATGAACTTATAAATGAGTTGAGGGGTCTTAGGCACCTCTTGGGTAATAACATATGCATTGGTCAGAATACTGCGCGCTGCCTTTTGTTGCGCTGTTTCATTGTAATAAATAGTAGCAATTGCTTCCCCTTCTCTGATATAATCCCCTATTTTCTTATGAATAACAACCCCTACAGTAAGGTCAATTACACTTGTTTTGTTTTCCCTGCCTGCACCTAATACCAATGCAGCCCTGCCTATCTCTTCGGCATTAATTGAATAAACATACCCCGTATCTTCTAAAATAATTTTTTCTGTATATTTTGATTTACCTAATAGCTCATAATTATCTACCGCATTAACATCTCCTCCTTGTAATGCTATCCATTCCTTTAACTTATCTATAGCTTTTCCATTTTTGATAATCTCTTTTATAATGATCTCTGCTTCTTTAATATCACTGCACACTTCTCCTAGGACAAGCATATGACTTGCTAGTGTAATTGTTAGTTCAGTGAGATCTTTAGGTCCATGACCTTTTAGCGTTTCTATCGCCTCTTTAACTTCTAAAGCATTCCCTACTGCATATCCAAGAGGCTGATTCATGTCAGATATAACAGCTACTGTTTTTCTGCCTACTTGGTTTCCAATATCCACCATAACTTCAGCCAAATTTACAGCTTCCTCTGTTTCTTTCATAAAAGCGCCACTTCCACACTTCACATCAAGTACAATAGCTTCCGCTCCAGATGCAATTTTCTTAGACATAATAGAACTTGCTATAAGTGAAATATTGTCCACTGTCGCAGTAACATCTCTAAGTGCATAAATCTTTTTATCTGCTGGCGCTAAGTTTCCACTTTGAGAGACAACAGCTATATGATGTTTATTAACGTGTTCAACAAACTGATCCATAGTTAACTCTACCTTAAATCCTGGTATTGCTTCTAACTTATCTATCGTTCCTCCTGTGTGGCCAAGTCCTCTTCCTGACATCTTCGCCACCTTAACGCCTGCTGCTGCAACAAGCGGTCCTAGAACGATTGTCGTCTTATCACCTACACCTCCCGTACTATGCTTGTCAACCTTTATACCTCTAATAAGTGATAAATCCATCATATTTCCGCTTTTAGCCATAGCAAGTGTTAAATCAGAAGTTTCTTCAATATTCATACCTTTAAAATAAATTGCCATAAGTAGCGCCGACATCTGATAATCTGGGATTATCCCACTAGTATAACCTTGTATTACATAGTCTATTTCTTCTTTAGATAAGGCTTTTCCTTTTTTCTTATGTTCTATAATTTCATACATTCTCATAAAAACAGCCTCCTCATTTTGATTATCTAATCCCAAAGTCTATTTCAAAATTTCTTTTAAAAAACTTGTACCAATTTCTAAATCCTTCATACCAAACAGCTCACAGAGCGTTTGCCCTATATCTGCAAAACTTGATCGAGTATTTAAATTAAAACCTGCTTTAATCTTCTCCCCAACTACAATCAGGGGTACATATTCTCTTGTATGATCAGATCCCTTTGTAGTAGGATCACATCCATGATCTGCTGTAATAATGAGAATATCCTCTTGTGTCATGAGATTTAATATCTCAGGAAGCCTTCTATCAAACTCTTCTAAACCTTGGCCATAACTCCTATAATCATTTCTATGCCCCCATTTCATATCAAAATCCACAAGATTAGTAAAGATTATCCCTTCCTTATACCGTCTCATACATTCTACTGTTGTATCAATGCCATCTTCATTACTTATAGTATGAATAGCCTGCGATATCCCTTGCTTAGCAAAAATATCTTCTATTTTTCCTATAGCAATAACAGGAATATTATCTTTCTGGCAATAAGTTAAAAGATTAGGCACCGGGGGAGTTACTGCAAAATCCCTACGATTAGAAGTTCTTACAAATTGTCCTGGTTCACCAACGAAAGGCCTTGCAATAACACGGGAAACCTCATGTTCACCAACTAGCATCTGCCTAGCTATTTCACATATTTCATACAACCTTTCAAGCGGTATAATTTCTTCATGGGCTGCAATCTGAAATACACTGTCAGCTGAGGTGTAGACTATCGGATGTCCCGTCCGCATATGTTCTTCACCTAATTGCTCAATGATCTGGGTCCCTGAAGCGGGATAGTTACCAATAATACCACCTTTTATTTTGTTTTCGAATGTATTAATTAGTGTTTTAGGAAACCCATTAGGATACGTCGGAAAAGGTTCCTTTGTATAAATACCTATCATTTCCCAATGTCCAGTAGTTGTGTCCTTCCCTTTAGATAGTTCCGCAAGTCTTCCAAATGCCCCTTTAGGTGCTATATGATTAGGTAAAAGTTCAATACCGTCAATATTCCCAAGTCCTAATTCTATCATATGCTTTATATCTAATCCTCCACAATTGGCATAAACATGTGAAAGTGTATTTGCGGCTTCATCGCCATACTGATATGCATCTGGCATAGCGCCTATCCCTACACTATCTAAAACAATCCATATTACTCTTTTCATATTTTCCACCTTCCTTATCCCACTTATGCTTCTATTATATAAATAAGTATACAAAAAAACCAGAGTTTTTATACTCTGGTATTATTTCTAAGCCCTTGGATGTGACTTGTTATAAATATCCTTAAGCTCTTCTGTTTCTTTATTGAGCTGCATATAAACTTGTGTTGTCGAAATATCGGAGTGTCCTAACATCTGCTGAACTGACTTTAAGTTAGCACCATTTTGAACTAAATGTGCTGCAAAAGAATGTCTTAACATGTGTGGTGTAATATCTTCTGCAATATTAAGTGCTTTAGAATAGTTCTTTAAGATTTTCCAAAATCCTTGTCTTGTCATCCGTTGCCCATTACAGTTAACAAATAGACAATTATCTGCATGTTCTCTTAATAGTACATGTCTAACTTGTACAATATATTGATTAAGTGCGGTAATAGCAGACTTACCAATAGGAATAGTCCGTTCTTTTTGAGAATCTCTGCAAATAATATAACCTTGCTGCAAATTAATATCTGTTACTCTAAGACCTATTAGTTCCGAAACCCTAATCCCTGTTGCATAGAGTAATTCTAACATTGCACGATCTCTAATCCCTTTTATATCATTTACGTTGGGTTGATCTAGCAAACAAGTAATTTGAGCCTCAGTTAAAATTTTAGGGACTTTTTTATCAATCTTAGGGAGGGCAATTATATGTGCAGGATTCTCACTCAGCACTTGTTGATGTATAAGATACTGACAAAACGCTCTAATAGAAGCTAATGTTCTTGAAATAGTTGCAGTAGATTTCCCTGCACTTGTCATAGACTCTAAATAGGTATTAATATGTTTATCAGTAAGCTTCACCATATCCGTAATATTAATTTGTTGGAGATACTTTAGAAAATACTTCAAGTCTCTCTCATAGGATTGGATGGTATTATTGGATGCTGATTTAACGTCTTTTAAATAATATAAAAATAACGTGATATATTCCTGCATATCTACTCCCCTTTAACCCTCTATAATATTATTTGAATTTTAGTTTTATTCTATTATACCTAAAATGACTTTTACTGTCTATATCATTTCATTTTTATGTACTATTCCATCTATTTCTTAAGGCATAATCTTTATCTTCTGTTTGTAAATATAATAAAACACTTATCATAGCTGATAAGTGTTTTATTATGACTAAATATCTTGTGGCAACACTTTATTTAAAACAACTCCTATCAGCGCTGCTATGGCAAGTCCTGATATCGTTATAGTTCCTACCACTGCGATATTATCAATACTAATTCCTGTAACGAAAATAATCGCTGCAATAATTAAATTTCTGCTATGCGTAAAATCAAGTTGTGCATCAACTAACGTTCTTACACCAACACTCGCAATCATTCCAAATAAAATAATACTGATTCCTCCCATAACAGGCGTAGGTATCGTCTGAATAATTGCTGTGAACTTACCAAACAAACTAAGTACTATTGCAAAAACAGCAGCTATTCTTATAACATTTGGATCATATACTTTGGTCACTGCAAGTACGCCTGTATTTTCACCATATGTAGTATTTGCCGGGCCACCTAAAAGTCCCGCTGCCATTGTTGCAAGTCCATCTCCAAGCAGTGTTCTATGGACCCCTGGATTATCAAAAAAGTTTTTGCCAACTACAGCACCATTTGTTGTAATATCTCCTATATGTTCAATAAAAACAACAAGTGCAATAGGTGCAATTGCAATAGCCGCTTCCCAAGTAAATTTAGGAAGAGTGAAAAGATGCTCAGTTCCTAAGTCTGAAAAACCAAACCAAGGGGCATCAACAATAGCTGCTATATCAACCATACCAAATACCATTGCTGCTAAATAGCCTACAATTACAGAAATTAGAATAGGTACCATCTTAAAAAAACCTTTTGCAAATATAGATACAATAATCATGGTAACAATAACGATAGTCGCTACTAAAAGACCTTGAAAAGGAATTCTAAAAACACCAGAAACATTATTGAAGATTGCGCTGTCTATTTGAAAACCATTACTTGTTAGTATTTCAGCCATCTTCTGTGCATCTGGGTTCTGCTCTACAATAGGTGAATAGCCTATCATGTTAATTGCAACAGGACTAAGTCTAAGGCCTATAACCATAATGATAGGGCCTACTACGATAGGTGGAAAAAATGATTTTACTCTTTCAACACCTGCTAGTTTAATAACTCCTGCCATTATAACATAAACGAGTCCAGTTGCAATAATCCCCCCCTTTACTACACCAATGCCATAGGCTTGTAATGTAATAGCAATAGCTGAAATAAATGCAAAACTTGATCCTAAAAACACAGGAACTATACCTTTTGTAACACTGTGAAATACTAAAGTTCCTATCCCGGCACAAAGCAGTGCAATCCCTGGGTCTAGCCCCGTTAAAATAGGTACCAGTACTGTTGCACCAAACATTGCGAGTACGTGTTGCAGACCAAGGATAAGCTTTTTACTAATGTTAATTTGTTCCATATTCATTTCTCCTTTTAAGTAATTTATATTAATTTTTAATTTCTAGCAAAACAATATTATCGCCATCTATTTCTTTAATATGAACATGGACGATCTCTTTTTTAGATGTCGGTATATTTTTACCTACGAAATCTGAGCGAATAGGCAGTTCTCGATGCCCTCTATCTATAAGTGTCGCAAGTTTAATATAGCTTGGTCTTCCAATATCCATAAGTGCATCCATCGCCGCCCGAACAGTCCTTCCTGTATAAATGACATCGTCTACAAGAATAATAGTTTTCCCATTAATATTTGAATTAATGATACTTTCTCCAGTAATAGGCTGGGAAAATTTTTTTTCTAAATCATCACGATAAAAAGTAATATTTATTTTTTCTACAGGCACATCAGTATTTTCAATCAGTTTTATCTTCTCAGATAATATTTTGGCAAGTGGCACGCCTCTCGTTTCAATTCCTACAAGTACTATATCCCTTGCCCCTTTATTTGCTTCTATAATCTCATGGGCAATTCTTGTTAGCGCTCTATTCATAGCTGCTTCATCGAGTAATATTTTTTGTTCTTCCATATCAGGCTCCCTATTTAAAATTAAGATAGATAAATAAAAAAGGCTTCTTAAGTCAATAAGAAGCCTTTCTAGATATACAATATACACGCATGTGCATGCATCATTATTTCGTTATTGTACACCTTATTAGCCTCTCGGACTATTTTAAAGGATTCAAATTTGATTTATTTTCTCATGTTTTTCTAAGTTTGTCAATCATTATTGTAAAATATTGCGGTAAGTCGCTATCAAACTCCATATATTTCCCTATACTTGGATGAACAAATCCTAATGTTTTCGCATGCAGCATTTGCATATCTATGCCAAATGCAAGTTTTTGTGGTCCATAAACAGGATCTCCAAGTAGTGGATGTCCTATATGTTTCATATGAACTCTTATTTGATGCGTTCTTCCTGTATATAAGGTAAGCTCAATATAACTAAAATTTTTATAAGTCTCTAGTACTTTATAATGGGTCTTTGCATACCTTCCGCCATCTGTTATTGCCATTTTTTTTCTATCCTGATGAGATCTCCCTATAGGCGCTTCTACAATACCTTCCATCTCTTTAAAGACCCCATAAACAATAGCATGATATTTCCTTGAAATGTCATGTTCCTTTAGGAGTGTTGATAGTTTCAGATGCGCTTTATCATTTTTTGCAATCATCAGCAACCCAGAAGTATCTTTATCTATTCGATGTACAATACCCGGCCTAATCTCACCATTAATTCCGGACAAATTATCTTTGCAATGATATAACAAAGCATTTACTAATGTCCCTCTATAGTTGCCTGGAGCAGGATGAACAACCATATCTTGTGGTTTGTTAATAATAATAATATCTTTATCTTCATAGACAATATCTATAGGAATAGGCTCAGCAACAATATTAACCTCTATAGGATCTGGAACTTCAACTAGGATACTATCATTAATCTTAATTTTATATTTACTGCTTTCATATTTATTATTTACAGTCACATGTTTTTCATCTATTAATTTTTGTAGAAATGATCTTGTATAATCTTGTAATTTTTCCGCGAGGTATTTATCTAGTCTAATACCTTCTTGATCTGTACTAACAATATTAATTTGTTCTGCCATAATCTTATTCCTCTGCACCCTGGGGCGTATCAATTTCTCCAAAAATAATAACTACAAGCAAAATCCCGACTCCTACTACAACAAAAATATCAGCCACATTAAATACTGGAAAATCGATCAATCTAAAGTATAAGAAATCTCTTACATAACTAAGAGATATTCTATCTATAAGATTACCGATTGCCCCACTTATTATGAGTACAAATGAAAGCTTCATCCATTTTCCTGAGGGTGTAGATGGAATTTTTCTAAAGTAAATAATGATAGCAATAAGTACTAAAATAGTCATACTAATAAGAAACCATTGCTTTCCTTGAAGCATTCCAAACGCTGCACCTCTATTTTCTATATACGTTAAATGAAATATATTTTTCCATAGCAAAATATCCCTTCCTTGTCCAAGTGCAGCAACTGCCCATAGTTTTGATAGTTGATCCAAAATAACCAAGCCGCTTATGATTAATAATGTTATAATCGTCATATTTTACTCCCTTCAATTAATAAAATGACTAAGAAAAAACGTGCTTAGCTGCACGTTTTCATTAAAAATTTCATAGCCTCTTCTACATCTTCTTCTTTCACATCTGTGACAATTATTGTGTGTGCAACATCCTGCAGAAGAATAAAAGATACCTTACCATAAGATTTCTTTTTATCGTATGCCATATGCTTCCATATATCAGCTGTAGCATAATGATCTAAAGACTGTAAAAGTCCAAACTTACGACATACCTCAATAATGAGCTCTACTTGCTTTAAATCTAATAAATGTCTTTTATAACTCATGTAAGCTGCGACAACTATGCCATAAGCTACACACTCTCCATGAGAATATTTAAATGCGCTGAGTGTTTCTATAGCGTGTCCAACGGTATGTCCAAAATTGAGAATTTTTCTAACACCTAATTCCTTTGGATCTGCTTCAACAACATCACACTTTACCTTACAAGACCTAAAGGTCATCTCTTTAATAATCTTTTTATCTAATGCAAGTATTTGATCTTTGTGCGCAACTAAATATTCAAACAGTTTCGCATCATAAATAAGCGCGTGTTTTATGACTTCACTCATACCGCCGATTAGTTCTCTTGCAGGCAGTGTTTCTAAAGTTCTAATATTAATATAAACTAATAATGGATTATGAAATGCGCCTACAATATTTTTATATTTTAAATAATCTACACCTACTTTTCCACCGATACTGCTATCGTTTTGTGCAACAACAGTTGTTGGAATTTGTATAAAAGGAATCCCTCTCATATAGGTCGCTGCTGCAAAACCAGCAATATCCCCTACAACACCTCCCCCAAGCGCAATAATAACTGAACTTCTATCTATTTTATGAGCTAGTAATGTATCAAAAATAGGTGTAATGACTGATATGTTTTTGGATAATTCTCCTGCTTCAAAAACATGAACACAAGTTGGCGCAATCTGTTCAACTATGCTTTTAACAGTCTCAAGATAAATAGGTGCTATGTGACTATCTGTTATAATACAAATACTACTTGGCTTACAGACTGTAGTGATAGACTGTTTAAGCTCCTCAAAATTATCAGTACAACAAACGTCATACGGCCTGCTTTTAACTGCTTTTAATATTTTCATGCTAACTCCTCATCACAAATAGGCATATATTCTTTAGTATAAAACTTATTATCCTCATCTAAATTGAGCGGTTCAAACCCAGTTAAAAGATCTTTTTCTTCCTCAGTAACAGTTGGTGTCTCCTTAAATAGGTCATCTTCTTTAGCCAAAGACTTGTCTTCATTATTTTCAATAATTTCAAGTTGAGCTTGTAGGATTTGATTGAATTGTATTTTATATCCTTTATATTGTCTTTTAATTGCCTCTATATTTTGATCAAGTTCAAATGCTTCTTGCCTTCCTTTTTCTAAAATCCTGCTCACACGCTCTTCTGCTGAGAAAATCATTTTCTCGGCCCTTTGCTCTGCATCCTTTTTAATTTGCTCTGCTTTTTCATAGGCAGCACTCTTGGTATCCTGCGCTGTTTTATCTGCTAAAACCAACACATTCTGTATAGTGGCTTCCATAGTTCTGTAGTATTGAATACTTTCATTAAGTATATTCATTTTATCTTTAAGTGCATAATTTTCATTAATAAGTTCTTGATAAGATCTAATGACCTCCTCGACAAAATCATTAACTTCTTCTACGTTATAACCGCCTATCTTACTCTTTTTAAATACTTTATTTTGTATATCAACTGGTGATAACATATAAATCCCCCTTATATATACTTTTCAATACAAATGTGCAGCCTATCTTTCTTAGTTGTTCCATTAACTTGTTTTAACTTTATTTTTCCATAACCTCTTAATGTAATAATATCTCCCTCCTTTAAAAAATGCTGTGGCGAGATGAGTATACCATTACACTTTGCTTTATCATTTTGTATAAGTTTCGTACAAGACGTTCTCGAAATTCCAAATCCAACTGATGCTACAGAATCTACTCTTAATGATGCAACAGTTGTATTAATTTCTTTGACTTGCGGGGAACCTACTGATAACTCTAACTCTGAAAAACTAACCTCCACAAGCTCGATATTCTGATATTTGCCTATACTTGTTAATGTACAAGTAATATAGTCAATCATACTTTTCTTAATAATTAAATAAGCTCCAAAAGGTTTAATAATAATATCTCCTATGATATCTCTTTCTAACCCAAGACCAAGTAAAGCACCTAAAAAATCACGATGTGATAGAGCCTTACCGATACCTGTTTTTACTATAATCTTCAAACACCCAATAGGAAATACAAAATTTGTATCATATGTTGGAAAAAAACCCAAAACCTGCCTTTCGGCATGCTCATATCCTCCAAAAAATTGATACGCAAACATATTGGTTAGCCCTACATGTTTTTGAATAACCTGTTTCATCCATTCTACATTATAAAATTCAGTAAAAAAAGCTCTTTTCTGAACTTCTCTTTTACGTGAATACTCTAAAAGGATGTTAATAAATAGTTTTTCTTTGGGATCCTTAATCTCATGTAACGGTTTTTTCATAAACTCACTTTCTAACTACACTATTGGCTGAAATATATTTTTTTGTTTAAGTTTCTCTGGATTAATATGAATATGTTCAGGTGCAAAGATAAATATATTCTCAGTAATTTTTTCTACTGAACCATTTAAGGCACAACTTGCTCCTGTTAAATAATCAACTGCTCTTTGCATTTCATGTTGATCAATTTTCTCCATATTTACAATAATAGGCTTTTTAGCTTTAATATAGGAGCATATTTCTCCCGTCATATCGTAACTAAGCATCGTAAAATTAAGAATCTCCATTTTATTTGACTGATTAATTGAAACCACTTTTGCTGGAGATATAGGGGGAGTATGACCTATATTTCTATTAATAGGTTCACTTTCCCTTGGCATGTCCTCCAATTCGTCATCATCATATTCATCTTGTGGTGAAAATATATTTCTAAGTTTTGACATAAAAGAACTCATAAATCTCCTCCTTATTATTTACTATAAGTATAGTTTCTGTCGCCAAAAATATTTGTGCCTACTCTAATCATCGTAGCGCCTTCTTCAATAGCTATCTCATAGTCATTACTCATTCCCATGGATAATACTCCTGTACTTATATTATTAAGCTTTTGTTTTTGGATGTCAACCGATAAATCATAAAGTTGTCTAAAGATTTGTCTATTTTCTTCAGGATTTTCTACATAAGGAGCCACCGTCATAAGACCTTTCATCCTAACATGGGAAAGTCCTGATATCTGCTTAACATATTCCATCGTCTCTTCTATTAAAATACCATGTTTGGAAGTTTCTCGACCTACATTAACTTCTAACAATACATCAGTTAAAATACCTTTCTTGATTGACTGCTTTTGTATTTCCTGTACTAGCTTTATACTATCTACTGAATGAATAAGCTTCGTTTTGCCAATTAGATATTTTACCTTATTCGTTTGAAGATTCCCTATAAGATGCCAATTTACAGGTGTATCAACTTTATCTATTTTATCTATTAATTCTTGTACTCTATTTTCTCCAAAATCTCTACATCCTAATGCAATTGCTTGTTCAATATCTGAAACGGGATAAGTTTTCGAGACTGCAATTAGGGTAATATCATTTATACTTCTATTTACCTTTTGAGAAACTTTACCTATACTTTCTCTTATCTTTTCCAGGTTTTCTTTTATCAATTTTTTCACCTTCTATTCATTCTGTATATTCATATGTTGTAAAAGTTGATCTCTTTTTATACTTTTTGGATTAGATATAATCTTGTCTAATTCTTTTAATTCATTATTTGCAGTATACTTAATAAGTGCATATTCATTATTCCGCAAATACACATCTATTGCCTTAAACTGCGCAAGCTTACCATTAATAACATATACCCCCTCTTTTGTGTAGATATCGCCTAATTTTAGCGTTGCTTGAGTGGTTGGATGATATAAAATATCATTGATGTTAATAGCATCTCTTACGCCTACTTCTTGTAAAATATAAATCTCATCATTTTTTTCATACTGAGGAATTATTTTTACAAACTCAGTTATGTCACTATTTTTACGGTATACACCGAGTTGTCCATCTTTCTCTATTTTATATTCAGATGGTATTTTTAACATATTTTGTTCTACAATAGCCTGCAGTGGTATTTTTAGCCCTTCTTCATTTCTATTGCCAATACTAAAATCAAGAATTCTTAAATTCAAAAACCGATCCATTTGCTCATTTGTTTCAAAAACCAGTTTGATCTTATTATCTTCTATTATTTTCTTTTCTAATTTAAAAGTAATCTGGATACGATTTCCTGTCTCAAAATTCAATACATAGTTTTGTCTTTCTTTATAAGCGTCTCCTTCTTCAAGATCAATATAAGTTACTATATACCATCTATCATCTGATATAATTCTATAAAGGGGCATTCCTTTTGAGATGTATGTGTTATTTCCAAGATTTTGATGACTCTCTTGTCTTATATCCTTAAACATACTATAACTCATAGTGTCAATAACTTGTGGCGTAAGACGTTCTTCTGCGCCATCTATACCATAAGAAACTATGCCTGATTTTTCTGTTTTATTAGCATACTGCATCTGACTTACTTCGGCATTCAAAGTTGTTAATTTTTGTCCAACAGTCTCCCCTAAAGTATTTTGCTCGTTAACATATAACTTCGTCCGTTTACTTACGTTATTTTCTAATTCATTTCTTATTGAATAAATATATTCTGTCGTATCTTTATATCTTTCACTATAAAAAGTATTAATTGTATTTTTAATACTTGAATCTATTTGGTAAAGGTCATCCTGATAATATGAAAACTTTTCTCGTTTATTTGCTGCGTTATAAAGCTCATGACTTATTTTACTCTTCTCTTCTAAAGCTTGCTGCAGCGAAGGATCATTAATTAAAACACATACTTCTCCATTTTTTTTAACTTTTTCTCCTTCAGCTATTATTGTCTTCATCATACCTTCTTTTTCGCTATAGTATACTTTCTCCTCTCTAATAATGATTCCTTCAAATGCTTTCGAATTATCTATACTGCCTGTTTTTACAATTTGATAGGATACCTTTGGGTAAGTTAACATATCTTTAATACTAATAGCCCCCCAAACCGTAGTTACTGTAATAAACATAGCTAAGACAATTTTAACACTAAAACGCAATTTATCTTTACGTTTGTTTTTACGAATATCACGTTTTGATAACTTATTATTCTCTTTAATCTGTTTTTTTCTAACTTCTGGAGAAACCATTGGAGTGTATGCACTTTGTGTTGCAGGATACTCAGATTCTCTTGTATAGGGATTGAAATACTCTAACTTATTACTTTTAGAAGAACGTTGTCTTTTAGTAGAATGCAAATCGATTGTTTTATGCTGCTTTAAGTTGTTATTCATTTGTTCACTTCCAATCATATCCTCTAATACTTATCATGATATAATGGAATAGTAAATCTTGCAATACTTAGAAAGCACAAAATCATTTATGAGCGCTTCTATTTTTAAGAAAGTATAGCTTACCGCAATCTATCCTATACTTTCTTAAAAATAAAAAAGGCACAAATGTGCCTTTTAAAGTAAAATACAAATAAGCCCGCCATTGCCTTCATTGATAATTTTTTGCAACGTTTCCTGAAGTTTTTGCTGTGCATCTTCTGGCATTCTATAAAGCTTATTTTGCAACCCTTCATTAACTAGTTCATGAAGAGATTTGCCAAAAATATTAGATTGCCAAATTTTCCCCGGATCTGTTTCAAACTCACTTAAAAGGTAGTTGATTAGGTCTTCACTTTGCTTTTCTGTCCCAACAATAGGTGAAACTTCAGTTTGAATATTAGCTCTAATAATATGATAACTTGGTGCACTTGCTCTTAATTTCACACCAAACTTATTACCTTGTTTAACTATTTCTGGATCCTCTAATGTAAGCTCTTCAAAAATAGGACTGACAACGCCATACCCTTTCTCTTTAACTTCATTCATTGCATAGGCTACTTTATCATATTCTTTCTTAGTACTTGCAAGCTCCTTAATAAGAATCATCAACTCATGATCTCCATGAATTTCCATTCCTGTTGTTTCTGAAAGCACTTGATAGAAAAGGTCATCTGTTGTATTAACATCTACTTTAACAACACCTTCACCAAGTTGAATTTTTTCTAAGTAAACATTTTTGATAAAATCCATGTCTCTAAATTGATCTACTGCTTCTCTAATTTGCCTTATATTCTCTAGAGGAAAAATAAATTCTTGAATATAGTCTATCCATGCTTTTTTAACCCAATGTTCATTATCCAAAGTCTCTACCCATTTAGGAAGCATAAATTGAATCTCATTAAGTGGAAATTCATAAAGTATTTTCTCTAGCAGTTGATGAATATCTTCTGATTTCATCTGTGCAATATCCATAGGCACAACAGGAACATCGTACTCCCTAGAAAGCATATTTGATGCTTCTACTGTTTCTGCATCAAATGGCTTTTTTGTATTATAGACTACAATAAATGGTTTTCCTAGCTTTTTAAGTTCTCGAATAGCACGTTGTTCTGCTTCTATGTAACTATTTCTCGAAATTTCTGTAATACTTCCATCTGTTGTAACAACAATGCCTATTGTTGAGTGATCAGTTATAACTTTCTTTGTTCCAATTTCCGCAGCTTGTGCAAAAGGTATTTCTTCTTCAAACCACGGTGTTTTTACCATTCTAGGCACATTATTATATAAATGTCCTTCTGCTTCTGGTACCATATAACCTACACAGTCAATCATTCTTACCTTAACCTCAAAATCTCCCCCTATAGTAATACCAATGGCCTCATTGGGAATAAATTTAGGCTCTGTTGTAGTAATCATTTTTCCATCTCCGCTTTGAGGTAGTTCATCCTGAGTTCTTTCTTTACTGTAATCATTTTTAATATTAGGTATAACCAGCGTTTCCATAAATCTTTTTACAAATGTAGATTTACCTGTTCTTACTGGACCTACTATTCCTATGTATATATCGCCATTTGTCCTTTCTGAAATATCCCTATATATATCATAATATTCCATCAAAAGATACCTCCTTATATTTAAAATGTATGGGTACATTAAAATATATGTTTGTCTAGCAATATATAGTACTAAATATATGTTGTTTTTACTTAAGTTTAACACTATCACTTTAATAAAAAAGAAGCAAATCAGATGGATTTGCCTCCGTTTATCTTAATTATTCTTCGTTTTAATAATAATGCTCACTTTTTTTGTCTCTTTGCATTAAATCATTAATAGATTCTTTGACTGATTTATCTTCAAATAAAGTTTCATAAATGGCATTTAAGATGGGCATTTCAATTTCATATTTAAGCATCAATTCATGTCCTGCCTTAGTTGTCGGAACGCCTTCTACAACCATATTCACCTTATCAAGTGCTTCACTTACTGTATAACCCCTACCTAAAAGTTCTCCGGCCCTTCTATTTCTACTATGTCCGCTTGTACACGTTACAATAAGGTCACCAATGCCTGTAAGTCCTGCAAAAGTTGCTGGATTGCCGCCCATGGCAACTCCAAGTCTTGTAATCTCCGCTATGCCTCTTGTGATAAGAGCAGCTTTTGTATTATCCCCATAGCCTATGCCTTCAATAGTTCCTGCCGCTAGTGCGATAACATTTTTTAGTGCGCCTCCAAGCTCAATACCAACAAGATCATCGTTCGTATAAACTCGGAAAAATTTAGTCATAAATGTATCTTGTATATTTTCTGCTGCCTTCATATCTCTCCCACTTACTACAACCGTAGTAGGAATATGTCTGGCTACCTCTTCTGCATGACTTGGCCCTGATAATACAACTACTTTATTAGGTAATATCTGCTCTATCACCTCAGATAGCCTAAGCAAACTGCCTTCTTCTATTCCCTTTGATACATTAACAACAATTGTATCTTGTGCTATATAATCTTTCATTAAATTTACAGTTGCTCTTATTGCCTTTGAAGGCACAGCTATAATAACGATCTCCTGATCACTTAGTGCTTCTCTCATGGAAGTAGTAAAATGAATTTCAAGAGGTATTTTGATTCCTGGAAGGCAACGTTTATTTTCTCTATGTTGTAAAATAGAATTTTTTTCTGCTTCATCGTAACACCAAACTGTAATATTATTACCCTTTTCATTAAGTAACAACCCTAGCGCAAGCCCCCATCCACCGGCTCCTACAATAGCTATATCTTTCACCTGTATACCTCCTGCTACTTCTTAATAATTAGTTTTGATTCTGTTCCTTCAATCAGCCTCTTTATATTAGCTTTATGCCTATAAAAAGTAATGCCTGTTACAACTATACCTAGAATCATGGCCTCTATACCATAAGGCGCACCACTATGAAAAATGATAAGTATTATTGGAATAGAAGCTGTTAAAACCAAAGAACTAATAGATACAATTTGAGTAAAACCAAAAGTTATGAGAAAAAGAACGCCTGCTATTAGGAATATCTTAATATCTAAAGCAAGAAGCATTCCAGCTGTTGTCGCGATCCCTTTCCCACCTTTGAATTTGAAAAACAAAGGATAACTATGTCCTAGTATAGCTCCAATTCCGCTATATAATCCTATTAAAAGATCTTCATTTGGAAATAGTATTCTAGCTAATACCACTGCAAATATTGCTTTAAAAATATCTATTAATAAAACTATAATACCGGCCTTTTTTCCTAAAACCCTTGCGGCATTGGTTGTCCCTGGATTGCCGCTCCCATGTTTAGTAATGTCAATTCCCTTAATCTTTCCATACAAAATAGCTGATTGAATACCGCCAAAAAGATATCCTATTATAAATGCTGCTATACGATACATACTTATTCTTTTCCTCCTTTTTCTCTAATAATGAATCTTAAAGGAGTTCCTTTAAAACCAAATGCTTCTCTCATTTGATTTTCGATATATCTCTGATACGAAAAGTGCATAAGCTCTTTGTCATTTACAAATATAACAAAGGTTGGTGGTTTAACACTCACTTGCGTCATATATAATATTTTCAATGGTTTTCCTTTATCACTTGGTGGCTGGTTCATTGCCATTGCCTCATAAAGCACATCATTTAATACCCCAGTACTTACACGACGCGTTTGATTTTGAGCAATTGTATATATCATTTCAAATAATTTTGGAATTCTTTGACCTGTTTTAGCAGAAATAAACATACAAGGGGCATACTGCATATATGCGAGAGTATTTGTAATTTCCTTGAGATACTTATTCATAGTCTTATCGTCTTTATCTATATCATCCCATTTATTAACAACTATAATACAGCCTTTGCCGGCTTCATGCGCCATTCCCGCTATTTTAGTATCCTGTTCTGTAATCCCTTCATTGGCATCAATCATTATAAGTACAATATCAGCTCTTTCTATCGAAGAAACAGTACGTATAATACTATATTTTTCTATAGATTCTTTAACTTTGCTTCTTCTTCTTATGCCTGCTGTATCAATTAATACATATTTTTGCTCATTAATAACAATTTCTGTATCCACTGAATCTCTTGTCGTCCCTGCGATATCACTAACTATAACACGTTCTTCTCCTACAATTTTATTCACAAGCGAAGATTTGCCTACATTAGGCTTTCCAATAATAGCAACTTTTATTTTATCTTCGTCTTCATTTTCTACTTCACTCACATCAAAATGAGACACTATTTCATCTAACATATCTCCTAAGTTAAGAGGTTGTCCAGCTGAAATAGGGATAGGATCTCCTAGCCCAAGATTATAAAATTCATACATCCCTATAGATTGAGTTACAATATCATCTACCTTATTAACAACAAGTACAACTGGCTTTTTAGCTTTTCTAAGCATATTGGCTACATGCATATCAGAGTCTGTAAGCCCTGTCTTAACATCTACTAGAAATAAAATAACATCAGCCGATTCTATGGCCGCCTCAGCCTGTCTTCTCATTTGACTTAAAATAACATCTGTACTTACAGGTTCAATTCCACCTGTATCAATTAAAGTAAATTGATGATTAAGCCATTCTACTTCTCCATATATTCTATCTCTAGTTACCCCTGGTGTATCGTCTACTATTGACATTTTGGTTTTAGTTAATCTATTAAACAAGGTAGATTTTCCCACATTAGGTCTACCTATTACTGCAACTATTGGTTTACTCATTGATATTTCTCCTTTATAGCTAAAATTTTATCAACCCATTCTTCTCCTTGGTTTGGTACAACTTCAATGGGTATCTGTAATGTTTTTGATATTTTCTCTATAGTGTAGTCATCTAATAAGATAGGTTCTCCACATTTTAACATATTATCGGCTAAAAGTAATACCTTACCTAATATTTTTTTTTGTTTTAATGTTTTTATTATATCGCTCCCAGTTAATAACCCAGTAACTGTAATCTCTTCACCAAAAAAATAATTAGTTACTGGATAAATATGGATTATAAAATTGGGTAGCTTATTTTTAAGCTCTCTGATACATTCATGCATAAAAGACTCTGTTAGACATCCCGTTACTACGGAACATTCAAAATGATCATGGCTAATCGCTAATTTTTGTATACCCTCTGTTAACTCACGTTTAAACTTAGTAATCATGCCTACTCCATTATCTAGCACTGGAAAGTCTTCATATTCTTCATAAGTTGGTAATACCTCTTCAGCTTTGATATAAAACTCATCAGCTGCAAAAATAAAGCGTGTATTCATTTTTTCAAGATAATAACTCTGCCATTTTCGAACGACCCGCACTACTTCTTTTGCAGATTCTTTATCAAAGCCTTGAAGCATTGCAAGGTTCTCTCTAAATTTAGATATCCCTACTGGTACTACTGTTAAAGAGAGGATATGTGGTATAAACTGGCTAAGATCTTCAATAGTTTGTTCTAGTACCTCTCCGTCATTAATCCCCTTACATAAAACGATTTGTCCATTAATCTCTATCCCTGCATCTACAAGTACCCTTATCTGATCAATAATATTACCGGCAAATTTATTATTGAGTAATTGTGTTCTTACCTTTTGATCTGTTGCATGAATTGAAATATTAATAGGTGACAAACGATGCTTAAGTAATCGGTCCATATCTTTTTGTCTCATATTCGTTAATGTAATGTAGTTGCCATTTAAATAAGACATGCGCCAATCATCATCTTTATAATAAACTGTCTGCCTCATATTAGGCGGAAGCTGATCTATAAAACAAAATTGGCATTTGTTTTGACATGTAATAAGCTCATCCATCAAACTATTTTCAAAAATCAAGCCTATGTCTTCGCTATATTCTTTTTCTATTTCTAAAATCCACTCTTCTCCATTCTTTTTTCGTATACATATTTCTAAGATCTCCTCCGCCATAGCATACTGATAGTCAAATACATCTTCAATATTTTCTTCATTAATCCAAATAAGGCTATCACCGCCTTTAATTTGCATTTCTTCTGCTATACTGCCTTTTTCTATGTCTATTATCTTATGTTCTTTATAGTTCAAATTATTCATCTCCTACTGATCTAAGCGCCATAAAAGCCCCCAGTGTACCTCTTGCTCCATTTGATTTTCTATGAGAAAAAAATAAATCTTCATTACAACTTGTACATAGACTTGTTATAAATATATTTTCTTCCTTAATGCCACTTTTTATAAGAATATGTTTATTGCACTGCCACAAATCAATAGAGTATTTGTCGGCCAAACTATTACACTTAATAAATGACTGTTCGCTAAATGCAGTAACAAATGCATCAGCTACCTCTTTACCTACTTCAAAACAACACTCTCCTATAGAAGGGCCTATCACGACTTGTATGGCATCTAACGGAATACGTTCTTTTCTTACCCATCTATCAACTAGCGATCCTGCAATTCCTTTAACAGTTCCACGCCATCCTGCATGAGTCATGCCGATAATCGAGTAACCTGGTGCATAAAAAAGCAAAGGTACACAATCTGCATAGTGCGTTACTAAAGTGATATTGGGCTGACTAGTATACATGCCGTCTGCACTCTCCCACTTGCTATTGTAGAAAATACCATTGCCAGCATCCTCTAATTCCACCTTAATAATATTGGTATCATGGACTTGTTTAGATAATACAACACTCTTAAGATCAACTTTCAATACATCACAAACACTTTGATAGTTTTGCATCACATTTTCATGTATATCACCTCTATTAAATCCGAGATTTAAACTCTCTAAACACCCGGTACTTACGCCGCCGTGCCTCGTAGTAAAGCAATGAATAAGCTCTGTATCTGCTTCCCACTTTTCAAAAACTAAGTATTTAAGATTATCTTTTTCCTTAATCTTAAAATGCCCATCCCTATTCATATCTTTGTTCCCCTTCCTAAAAAGCCCCTTCTATATGCGTTAATACATCTCCTAGTATTTCTATGACATCAAATCTACAGCTTACCTCATACTTTTCGTGTTGTCTTAAGTAACACTTTGCTGTCAGCTTAATACGCTGCTGTTTTTTATAGTTTACAGCTTCACGGGGAAATCCGTATAAGCTATTTGCTCTATATTTCACTTCAATAAATACAATACACTCTTGTATTTTAGCTACGATATCTATTTCTCCAACTTTACATCTATAATTATTACAAATAATTGTATAGCCTTTTGCAGTAAGACTATCTGTTGCTAGCTTTTCATACGCTGCACCAATCAACCTCTTATTTTTTTGCATACTTTGTTTTTGCATATAACTCATCCATATCTCCTACAAATACCATGATTTTTGCAACTACTTCATACAATTCTACCGGTATTTGCTTTCCTATTTCTATTTCTGTTAAAATTGTAGCCAGCTTCTCATCTTGATAAACAGGAATATCATTTTTTTCCGCTTCTATTAGAATATTATCTGCTACTTTACCTTGTCCGCTTGCAATAACCGTGGGTGCTGTCATGTCTTCTTTATAAGAAAGTGCTGCTGCTCGTTTTACTTTTTCTTTTTGCATACGCCCTCCTTATATTTTAAAATCCATATGATTAAGTGCATTATTAAAATCATCTTCTAGAATAAATTGTTTTTGGGATACTTGGTTTAATAAACTCCATGTTATTTTACTTACACTAAACCCTAATATATCAATTTGTTCATTAAGAATTGGCATATATTGCACAATATGTTTTTGTATTACTTCATTTTCAACTTCTACATGCAAGAGAATATCTTTGTCTTGTTTATTAATATGTATTTGTATATGATTTATATTTGGAAACGTAAGTGCTAAAACAATATAGAGATTATTTTGGTTCTTTTTATGAGACTTTTTAGGCTTAAAAAAGTAGAGTTCTCCTTGCATCTTAGTGTTTCCATTTAGCATTGGAAATACAAAGTACTCAGCCTGCATATTTGCTTTACCAAGCACACTAAGAGGGTCTTTCATATAATTAATATGCTCTCTTTCTTCTTTTGATAGATCAGCCTTATCTAATGTATTTAATATTTTTGTTAGCAGATTATAAGTATTATATATTTTTTCATTTTCACCCTGATTAGTTTTCATACTCTTAAGATTAACATGTATTACTTCATCATAAACAAAACCAATTAGCTTTTTTAGTACACTTTCATTTATAGCCTTATAGTCTTTGCTTGTTGTCAAATCTAAAAGTTTTGACCAAGTCTCCCTCATACTGATTATTTCATCTGAGGTATTTTTCGTCTCCTCTTTAACGTTATTATTTAATATATTGGTGTTGTTTTGGGTCATTATATGTTTGCTTAAAGTATCTAGTTGCTCACTTGGAATCAGTTCTTTAAGCACATCAAAGACCTTGATTAAATCTTCTTTGTTTCCAAGTCCTTGTAAAACTGATTTAAGATCAGATGCAAGGTGATTTAAGCCGCTTTCACGTAAGCTGGCTAATGTTTTTACTTTTTGCTCTAAGAAGGGCTCTTGATGAGCAATTAAATTTGTTATAACTTTAGAAGGTATATTATATGTTTTGTGAAGTTGATAGGCTTTAAGAAGTGTTTCTTTTGTAAGCGGAAGGTGCTTTTGCATAAAATGATCTACGATCTCTTTCATAACTACGTTTCTGGGTAAGTTTAATTCATCTAAAGTTTTTTGAATAAGCGATGTCTCTTTAGCTTCCTGTGGCCACTCCGGTTGCAAATATAGTTTCCCGTCATTCTTCCCCTGAACTGTAAATGTCATAAGTTTTCCTATTTCTAATTGATCAGAAACATGGATAGGAATATGAATCTGCGGCTTTACTTGAAGGACATACTTATCCTCAGACAATTTTGCTATTATCCCCTCTATACTGTCTCCAACTTGTAGCTGATTTAATAATAAATCTAAATATTTATGAAGCAGTATATTTTTTTGAAGGCTAGTTAATTCTGTTGCATTCATTTGATCATCAAATTGTTTAAGCAGCTGAAAACTATTAATCAAAATATCCCCTCATTTTTCAAAAAAGATTTTCGGTGTAATGGCGTAATACCATATTTTCTGATACCTTCATAATGTTTAGAACTTCCATATCCTTTATTATTTATCCAGTCATATACATCATGCGCTTTAGCATATTGATGCATCATACGATCTCTTGTAACCTTTGCTATAACACTTGCTGCTGCAATACTAGCGCTTTTATCATCCCCACCTATGATAGCATGTTGTAAAGCGGCTATATTTGGTATAGTCTTATCTCCATCTACACCTATTACATCATAAGCTTGATTGAGATGAAGCAGTGCACTTTGCATTGCTTCAAAAGTTGCATTGAGTATATTCACTTGATCAATCCGATTAGCATCTATAATACCAATGCCAACTGCCAAAGCAATCTCTTGAATTTTGATATAAAGTTCCTCTCTCTTTAAGGGACTCATTTTTTTTGAGTCTTTAAGTCCCAAAAGACAAGTATCATAAGGTAAGATCACGGCTGCTGCCACCACAGGTCCTGCAAGCGGTCCTCTTCCAACTTCATCTACGCCTACCAACACATGCTTATTCTGATGAATATTCTGATCGAATCTACATTTCAAAGCCCACTCTTCCCGCTGTTTATAATGCTGTATAAGTTTGTTTTGGTATTTAACAAGTAATTTTTGCACACCTACTCTATGATCTTCTTTAAAAGACACCATTTGTTCTTTAAGTGCTTCTATATCTAGTTTCTTTAATATATTATCTATTTCTGAAATCTTCATGTTAACTCCTATTCTATTTTACAATTCCTATTCGACTAAAAGGATATATTCTAACGCCACCTTTTGCATAAATATTTTCTCGAGGTATAGGTCCAAAATATCTGCTATCCATACTATTTCTTCTGTTATCACCTAACATAAAATAATATCCATCCGGTACTTTATAAGGAAATTGAATATCTGAACGAGAAAATTCATACGTACTTTCTAAACTTTTCAAGTATGCTGACTCATCTAGTTTTTCACTGTTAACATAAATATTGTTGTCTATAATATTTATAATATCATGTGGCTTGCCAATTACTCTTTTAATAAGATTTTCTCCTTGAAATTTAAATACTGCAATTTCTCCTCTATCAGGGTCTCTATAATAATAAGGCAGCCTGTTGACTATCAGATGATCCCCAGGATTTATGGTTAACATCATGGATCCAGTTGGTATCTTTGTATGACTGATAATGAATGTCGAGATCATAAGTGCTGTTAATACCGCAAGTATAGGTTCTTTTAAAAACTCAATCAAACCTTTTATAGCTATTTTATATTTATTCAAAACACTCACTCATTTCTGTATATTGTCCACTAACCCAGTGCTATGTTAGTATTTGATTGTATCAGTTCAATTTAATTAAGTAGTCCCACGTGGTTAAACGGATATACCTTTATCCATCCTTTACCATATATATTTTCTCTACTTATTGCCCCTAGATATCTGCTGTCATGACTTTGCTGTCTATTATCCCCCATCAGAAAATAATGCTCACTTGGCACTTCATAGGGAAAACTTATGCTTGTCAGGAATGGAGTAGGTTCGGAAGCTCCCTCTTCAGATACGTAGTTTGATTCATCTACCTTTATGCCATTAACATAAACATTGCCTTCTAAAATATCTATTGTATCTCCAGGTTCACCAATAACTCTTTTTATCCAATTCTCATCGCCTTGTTTAAATACGACAATTTCTCCTCTATGAGGATCTCTGTAATAATAAGGCAACATACTTGTTAGAATATGATCTCCTTCATTAATTGTATCTACCATGGATGGGGATGGAATTTTATTATGACTTATTATAAATACAGTAAATAAAAGTGCCATTAGCACTGCAAGTATAAGTTCCTTTATAAACTCAATTGATTTTTTAGTGATTTCAATGTTTTTTCCCATTTTCGCACCACTCCTCCATTAATTCTCTTATTGAATATCCAAAGGCGTTTCTACTGTAATACGCCCCCATTTACCTGATCTAAATTCGTCTAGAAGTATCTGGGCTGTCCTTAACTCATCAATTGCTCCTCCAGATATAAGAAGTCCTCTTTTCACTGCGATCATTTTAAAAGTCTCATAGCCATCTTCAGGAACACTAATTTTATATCTCTCCTCAATTTTATGCTTAAACGTACGTATGCCTAAATCTAAAAGATGAATTGCAATCTCCCTATGATCTAAAATATTGTCATTAATTGATCCTATATAAGCTAGTCTTTTAGCAACTTCTTGATTCTCAAATTTAGGCCATAATATACCAGGCATGTCTAATAGTTCAAATCCTTTCTTGATTTTAACCCATTGTTTGCCTCTGGTTACCCCTGGTTTATCTCCAGTCTTTGTAGTTCCTTTGCCTACCAGTGAATTAATAAATGTAGACTTACCCACATTTGGAATACCAACGATCATCGCTCGGATAGGCCTATATATTCTCCCTCTTGCTAAATCTCTTTCCATTTTTTCACGCAGCATATTTTCGGCTGCTTGAGTAACTTCTTTAATGCCTTTTCCGCTCGTTGCTATAATCGGAACAACTTGTACACGTTGCGTACTATACCACTCAATCCATTTTTTAGTTATATTTTCATCTGCTAAATCTGACTTATTTAAAACAATAACTTTATGTTTGTTTTGTGCAAGCTTATCTATATCTGGATTTTTTGTGCTATAAGGTGCTCTCGCATCTAATAGCTCAACTACAACATCTACTAACTTAATGTTTTCTTCTATCAATCGTTTTGTCTTAGTCATATGACCTGGATACCACTGTATATTCATTTTTTCACCTTTATATTCTTATTTTAATTTTTTCTATCATTTTAATGCTGATGTATAGTGTGTTTGTTTTAAAAGCATTCTATGCGTATGTTTTATATCCTCTTAACTTTTATTCTACTATAAAACTTGATGATATACCATTAATTAGATAATAAAAAAAGGACTCTTGAAGTCCCTTTTTTTATTATCTAATTAATTCTTTAACTTTAGCATTTTTACCAACACGATCACGTAGGTAATTTAATTTAGCACGTCTTACTTTACCGAAACGTATTACTTCAATTTTTTCAATATTAGGTGAGTGAAGTACCCATGTTTTTTCCACACCTACACCATAAGACATTCTTCTTACAGTAAATGTTTCACGAACACCACCATGTTGTCTTTTTAAGACAATACCTTCAAACATTTGAATACGTTCTCTTTGACCCTCTTTGATTTTTGCATAAACACGAACTGTATCTCCTACATTAAAAGAAGCTACCTCTGGTTTAAGTTGTTCATTTTCAATTGCTTTAATAATTGGATTCATCATCAATTCTCCTTTTTTCTAAGATGTTCTTAACACATAACATGACAGAGGACCACCCGTAATAACACCTAAGGATTATAGCACATCTTGGCCTTTTTTGCAATGTTTTTTTATATAGTCATCGATGAAATGTCTTTCACTTTTATTAATATCAGCAAGTTCTAGTAAATCAGGCCTCTTATGAAATGTATTGATTATCGCTTGTTCCTTGCGGTATGCTGCAATCTTCTGATGATTTCCTGATAGAAGAATATCTGGTACTTTCCTGTCTCTAAATACAGCAGGTCTTGTATATTGAGGGTATTCAAGCAAACCGTCACTAAAGGACTCTTCCTCAAATGATTGCTCCTTACCTAAAACCCCAGGAATAAGCCTAATAATACTATCTGTTATAACAAGTGCTGCAAGTTCTCCCCCTGTAAGTACATAATCACCAATTGATATTTCATCGGTTACTATTTCGTCAATTACTCGCTGATCTACGCCCTCATAATGACCGCATAAAACAACTATTTCTTCCTCTTTTGAGAACTCCTCCGCCATTTTTTGATTCCATACTTTCCCTTGTGGCGTGACATAAATAACACGTCTAGATGACGCTGTACTTTTCTCCTTAATAAACTGATAACAATCATAAATAGGCTGTGCCATCATAAGCATGCCAGCCCCTCCACCATACGGATAATCATCTACTTGCAAGTGTTTATTATTTGCAAATGGTCTAATATCCACTGCTTCTATAGCTATATAATTGTTTTTTTTTGCACGTCCAACTATACTATATGCCAACATAGCATCTATTGTTTCTTTAAACAAAGTCATTATTGTTAATTTCATAACTCCTCTAACCCTTCTAGAAGTTCAACATGCATTGTTCTTTCAGTTAAATCAACTTGTTTAATCACTTGTTTAATAGCAGGAATAAGTAACTCTTTTTCTGTTTCTTCATTCTTAACAACATAGACGTCATTACTTCCTGTATAAATAATATCTATTAGCCTTCCAAGTAGCCGTCCCTCTTGTGTAATGACCTTTAAGTCATACAAATCACTTATATAATATTCATCATTTTTAAGAGGCAAACTATCTTCTCTGTTAATTTTCAAACTCGCATTTTTAAATAACTCTGCATCATTTAATGAGTTAACGCCTTCGAACTTCATCAATACAAAATTTTTATGGTAACGAATACTTTCTATTTTATAAGGATGCATTTCTTTTCTCTCAATATAAACCTCTTTTAATTTTTCAAATCGTTTAGGGTCGTCGGTCGTAGGAATAATCTTCAATTCGCCTTTAATGCCATGTGTATTTACTATTTTTCCAACTGTAAACATTTTTTCCACATTACTCATCCTTTTTATTTCAAATATTTATATTATTTCATAGGCTATGATAATAATCATAACTTATGAAATCTCATAAAGTATCCTTTATTTGTATATAGTTAAAGGTTAGGGAATCTCCCTAACCTACTCAACTATATCAATTACAACTTTTTTGCTTACACCAACTGTTGCAGCTTTGACTATCGTACGAATAGACTTAGCTATTCTTCCTTGTTTACCAATTATTTTACCCATATCTTCTGGGGCTACTTTAAGCTCTAAAATAATTTTGTCTTCTTCTTCTTTTTCTGACACTGAAACTTGATCTGGATAATCAACTAACTCTTTAGCTATGGTCTGTAATAAATTTTTCATCGGATTACCTCCTCCAAAAGGAATTACATTTGAATACCTGCTTTTTTAAATAAGTCTTTTACTGTATCAGTAGGTTGTGCACCATTTCCCAACCATTTTTGTGCCGCTTCTTGATTGATGCTTAATTCATTAGGTTCGCGACAAGGATTGTAGAAACCTAATTCTTCAATAAAACGTCCATCTCTTGGTGAACGAGAATCTGCAACCACTATTCTATAGAAAGGAGACTTTTTTTGCCCCATTCTTTTTAAACGGATCTTTACTGCCATGTTTTTCACCTCCTTGGTAAAATAATATTTATTTACATAAAAGGAAATTTTAATTTGCCTTTTTTGCCTTTCATAGCTCCTGAAAACTGTTTCATAACGACCTGCATTTGCTCAAATTGTTTAATCAGTCTGTTAACTTCTTGCATATCTCTTCCTGAGCCTTTTGCAATTCTTTTTTTTCTAGACATATTCAAAAGACTTGGATTTAATCTCTCTGCTTTTGTCATAGATAATATAATTGCTTCTATATGTGCCATTTGTTTGTCATCTATTTGTATATCACCGAGCTTTGCTGTATTCAGCCCTGGAATCATTCCTACAAGTTGACTGATAGGTCCCATATTCTTAACTTGCTGCATCTGATCTAAAAAGTCTTCAAAATTAAATTCAGCTTTTCTGAACTTGGCTTCTAATTCTTTAGCTTTCTTTTCATCTATATTTTGCTGAGCTTTTTCTATAAGTGTTAAAACATCTCCCATACCCAATATGCGTGATGCAATACGGTCTGGGTGAAAAGATTCTAAATCCCCAAGTTTTTCTCCCATCCCTACATATTTAATAGGTTTGTTAGTAACAGCCTTAATAGATAGCGCTGCACCGCCTCTGCTATCCCCATCCAGTTTCGTCATGACAACCCCATCAAGACCAAGGTCTTTATCAAATGACTCTGCAACGTTAACTGCATCTTGTCCAGTCATTGCATCTACAACAAGTAGTATTTCTTGAGGTTTAACTTCTTTTTTAATATTTTTTAATTCATCCATTAGTACTTCATCAATATGAAGTCTCCCTGCCGTATCAATTAAAACAACATCTAAATTGTTTTCTTTGGCATAGTCGATTCCTGCTTTAGCTATGTCTACTGGATTTGTATCTATTCCTAATGAAAAAACTGGTACATTAACTTGTTTACCAACTTTAATCAGCTGTTCTATGGCTGCTGGTCTATAAATGTCACAAGCTATAAGAAGAGGTCTTTTTCCTTGAGATTTAATAAGTGATGCAAGTTTTGCACTTGTCGTCGTCTTACCAGCCCCTTGTAGTCCAACCATCATGATAGTTGTAATCCCTCTAGGTGAAAATGAAATTTTACTTTGAGTAGTTCCCATCAAGTTAACAAGTTCATCGTTTACAATTTTAATAACTTGTTGGCCTGGCGTTAAGCTTTCCATAACCTCTTGACCTATGGAACGTTCTTCTATTGTTTTTATAAAGGTTTTTACAACCTTAAAGTTAACATCAGCTTCAAGGAGTGCTAATTTAACCTCTCTTAAGGCAAGTTTAACATCCTTATCTGTTAATTTACCCTTACCTTTTAATTGTTTAAAAACATCTTGCAGTTTAGATGATAATTGATCAAAGGGCATGTAAAAGTCCTCCTAAATCGTATTAATTAATCCCTCTACTAGTGTAATGATCTCTTGTATCTCATTATTATTTTCTGCATTCGTATGTTTAATATTTTCGCATAATTCCTTAATTTTTATTAAGGTCAGCTGTTCTTCTTGATGCTTTGAAAATAAATGTAACTTTTGCTCATAATCTAGTAATTTCTGTTCTGCTTTTTTAATTGTGTCGAAAACACTCTGTCTACTGATTTGGTGCTCGTCCGATAACTCTCCTAATGAAAAATTTTCAAAATAATATCCTTTAAGTAAATCTTTCTGCTTACTTGTTAATAGCTCTTGATAAAAATCAAATAAGTAAGTTATCACAACAAACTTTTCCATGCTACACCTCAACCACTGTCAGCCCTTTTTGCTTTACAGATGAATTATAATGAAAACCTTGTTGTTTGTCAACCTTTATTTGAAAAATAATTATTCACTTTTAAATAAAGCCTTTGCAAAAGCTTGTGCATCAAATGGTTGCAGATCTTCTATTGTTTCCCCTACGCCAATATATTTTACAGGTACTTTAAGCAACGAATGAATAGCTACTATAGCGCCACCTTTTGCAGTTCCATCTAACTTTGTTAAAATAATGCCATTAATATTGGCAACTTCTTTAAAAAGTTTAACTTGTTGAAGTGCGTTTTGTCCAGTTGTTGCATCTAAAACAATTAAAATTTCTTTTTGTGCTTCTGGATATTCTCTTTCTATAATACGAGATATTTTTTCAAGTTCTTTCATAAGATTTGTTTTATTTTGAAGTCTTCCAGCCGTATCACAGATGAGTACATCACTTTTTCGCGACTTAGCTGCCGAAATTGCATCAAAAACTACTGCTGCCGCGTCAGATCCTTCTTCATGTTTTATAAGTTCAACACTCGCTCTATTAGCCCATATTTGTAATTGTTCAATAGCCGCCGCTCTAAATGTATCTGCAGCAGCTAATAATACCTTTTTATGGTTTTGCTTAAACAAATGAGCTAATTTCCCTATACTGGTAGTTTTTCCTGCTCCATTTACGCCAATAACTAATATTACACTTGGTTCCTCGCTTCTTAAAATTTCGTCAGAAGGCTCTTTAATAAGTAACTGCGTAATGATATCCTGTAAAGCTTCTTTAAGTTCAGCGGGTTCAGTGAGTCTTTTTTGTTTAACAGTTTGTTTAAGTTCTTCCATAATTTTCAAGGTTGTTTCTACACCAAAATCTGCCATAATAAGTACTTCTTCGAGTTCCTCATAGAGCTCTTCATCTATCTGCTTAAAAGCCCCAAGTACCTCATCTACACCTTTTAAAATATGATCTCTCGTTTTGCTAAGCCCTGAAAAAAGCTTTTTAATAAAACCATCTTTTTTCACGTCTTTAACAAACCCATTACTCTCTGCCACTTCTAGATCTTTATCTTGTTCTTTATCTTGTTCTTTATCTTGTTCTTTATCTTGCTCTTCGTTTTGCTCTTTTATTTCTTCTGGTTTTTCAATTTCTTCTCCAGTATTCTGAAGGATTTCTCGTTTCTCCTTCTTCCTATCTTCTTTTTTAAAAATCTTTTTAAAAATACTCACGTATTTTCCTCCTAGCTTGTTTTCTTTTGGTCTAAGTATGCCGTTGCATCTTCTAGTTGAATCGATAATACTGTGGAAACACCTCTTTCTTGCATTGTCACCCCATATAATGTATGTGCTCTTTCCATAGTCCCTTTTCTATGTGTAATCACAATAAACTGTGTCTCATCTGAAAGTCGGTGAAGATATTCTGCAAAGCGTAAAACGTTGGCATCGTCTAATGCAGATTCGATCTCATCTAGCACACAAAATGGTGAAGGTTTTAATTTTAAAATACCAAAAAGCAATGAAATAGCAGTTAATGTTCTTTCTCCCCCTGAGAGCAAACTCATATTCTGCAATTTTTTACCTGGAGGTTTAGCGATAATTTCAATCCCTGATTCCAAAATATTACTTGTATCACTAAACTGCAAGTAGGCTTCGCCTCCTCCAAATAACTCTCTAAAAACTTGCGTAAAATTAAAAGCAATCTTTTCAAACTGCTCCTTAAAGATGTCCTGCATCTTAAGGGTTAAACTTTTAATCATCTCAAGCAGCGCAATTTCTGCCCTTTCAATATCTTCTTTTTGTGAACTCAAAAATTCATACCGCGTTTTTGTCTCACTGTATTCTTCAACTGCGTTAACATTAACATGACCAATTTGTCTTACCTTTGCTTTAATATCTGCCACATATTTTTTTAGTTCTGAAGTATTTCCGAGATCTTTTTTATAGCTAAGACTGTTATTGTAGGTCATTTCATATTGTTCCCACATTGTATTGCCCCAACTTTGCTTTTGTATCTCTAAACTTTGCTTCTTATTTTCCAACCGATATTTCTCTTCTTTTAAACTATCAAGTTGCTCTAAAGATTTTGCTGCTGCTTCTTCTATTTCTATTTCTTCATTTTCAAGAATAATCTTCCTCGCATCATATTCTTTACGTTTTATATGACACTCTAATATTTTTTCCTCTAATACACCAATTTCTTGTTTGATTAGTTTATTATTGTCTAACAAAATTTCTTTCTCTCTGAGATAGTCCTTAATTGTCTTTTCTATTTGACTATATTTTTCATCTTGGTTATCAAGCATATTTTTAAGTTCTTGGACCTGCTCACTAATATGGATAAGATTCTGTTCAGTTGTTGATAATTCAATTTTTCTTTGCGTCAAATCCCTTGTAATTTGCTCTTTTTCTTCTTTAATATGAATAAGCTGTTCTTCTAGTATTAGTATTGAGCTTTTATCATCACTTATATTTTCTTCTAATACTTCTAACTTATCCTTTATCCTTTGTTTACCTATTTTTAACGCATCTAAAGCATCTTCCAGTGTGTTTTTTTCTGTTATAATCTGTAGCTGCGTATTTTTCTTAAGTTTTATTGTTTGAACAAGCTTTTCAAATTCAAGTGCAATATCTTTTTGTTGATTTTCCAAATTTGATGTTATATTATGAATACCATCCCATTTTTCATAAACAGTTTTTAATTTTTCATTTAAAAAGGTTAATGATTCTTCTAACTGCCCTATCTCAAAATTATACTGAACTATCTTTTGCTTTAGATCTTTCATTTCTCTATTACGAGAAAATATATTATTACTTTGGTTTTTTACGCTTCCTCCACTAAGTGAACCTCCACTATTAAATACTTCTCCATCTAATGTAACTAGTTTATACTTATAATGATACTTCTTAGCTATTTGTGATGCATTTTTTATATTATCCACTATAATAATTCTGCCTAATAACGATGAGATAATACCACTGTACAATAGATCATAGGATATGACATCACTTCCTAGACCTAAAAACCCTTGTTCATTAAAAATACCTGTATCTTTAATAGGGGCTGACTTAGTTACAGTATCTTTAGGAAGAAACGTTGCTCTCGAAATCCCTCTTTTTTTCATGAGTGAAATCATATCCTTTGCATCTTCTTCTGTTTTTGTAACTATGTATTGAATAGAAGCACCTAATGCAGTAACAATAGCTGTCTCATATTCCTTTGGTACTTCTAATAATTCTCCTACTACACCTACCACGCCCTGCCACTTTGACGGTTCTGAACTGGTTATCTTTAAAACCTGTTTTACACTACCATAGTATCCCTCGTGATCTTCTTTAATCTGCTCTAACCATTTTAATTGTCTTTCGGCTTGTACATAGTTTTGACGCACTGTTACCAGGGCCTTTTCTTGAACAGCTTTAGTCTCTATAAGTTCGTTTTTATGCTGCTCTATTTGCCCTAATACTTCTTCATTTTTTTCTAACTGCAGTTTAATTTCTATTTTATTTTTCTCAAGTACCTTAACAGCAACCTCTTGATGTTGAATTTCGCTGTTTAAACTTGCTATATGTTCTGACATTTGTAAAATACGATACTCTTGCTGTGCTTCTAGCTCATCGTTATTTTGAATTTGCGCTTTTAATAAGTCAATTTCTCTTATTTTATTATATAGTTCTTGTTTAGACGCATCCATACTTTCTTCAATTGCAGCTAATAATTTAGATACTTCATCCAACTGCTGTATTTCTTCTGTTATCATATTTTGTCGTGATGCTTTTTCTATTTCAAACCCAATCTTTTTAGACTGAAGCAAATTAAGTTTATCTAATTTATTTTGATTATCAGTTTGCGTATTACTCTTATCTTTTTCAATTTGCGCCAGAAGTTTTTCAATATTAATAACTTTTTCAGAATTTATTTCTATTTGGCTATGTTTTTTCTCTTGTTCCTTATCAAACTCTGACGCATGACTTACAAGTTCTTCTATGGCACTAAATAACTCATTTTTTTGCTGTTTGTATAAAGAATTTTTTTCTGTAAGTTGCTGCCTATTTACACTAATTTCACTAATCTGAACTCCAACATTTGAAATATCTTCTGATAATTTTTTTAATTCTTTCTCCAGCCTGTCAATTTCATTAATAAAAAGATTTATTTCAACTTGCTTAAGCTTTTCTTTAAGCTGAAGATACTCTTGAGTTTTCTCTGCCTCTAGTGCCAGCGGGTCAAGCCTTGATGCAATTTCAACAATAATATCATTAATACGTGTCAAGTTCTCTCTTTGCTTATCGAGTTTTTTTTCAGCTTCTAAACGTCTTATTTTATATTTATAGATTCCTGCCGCTTCTTCAAACAGTGTTCTTCTTTCTTCTGGTTTGGAGCTAAGTACTCTGTCTATTTGCCCTTGTCCAATAATCGAGTAACCCTCTTTCCCAACTCCAGTGTCCATGAATAATTCCTGTACATCTTTTAACCTACACGAACTGCCGTTAATAAAATACTCACTTTCACCCGAACGGTATACTCTCCTTTTAATATTTACTTCTCTGTAATCAATAGACATTGCTTCATCATCATTTTTAATATGCATAGCTACTTCAGCATATCCTAAGGACTTTCGCTTTTCCGTTCCCGCAAATATAATATCTTCCATTTTACTGCCACGTAAACTTTTGGCACTTTGCTCTCCAAGTACCCATCTAATAGCATCTGCAACATTACTTTTTCCACTACCATTTGGTCCAATAACCCCTGTAATACCCTTGGGCACATTAATCTTTATGGCATTCCCAAATGATTTAAAGCCATGTATCTCTATCCTATCTAGATACATATTTCACCTCAATTTTTCAAATTATTTAGGGCCTTCTTAGCTGAATCTTGCTCAGCTTCTTTTTTACTTTTTCCAATGCCTTTTCCTAAACATATTGTATCATGATATACTTCAACATAAAAGTTTTTGTCATGATCCGGCCCCTCTTCACCTACCACCTCATAAATTATGAGTTTGTTGCTTTCTTTTTGTATGTTTTCTTGAAGAAGCGTTTTATAATCTGTATATAAATCTTCTATGGAAGTAACTTGTTCCACCTGACTAATCAAGGTCCTTCCTAAAAAAAGTTTAGCTTCCTCAAATCCGCCATCTAAAAATATAGCACCTGTAAGCGCCTCAAAAGCATCTGCTAAAATAGAAGCCCTCTCTCTTCCACCTGTCATTTCTTCTCCTTTACCAAGAAGTATATATTTTCCCAATTCAATAAATCTGGCAATTTTCGCTAAAGATGCCTCGCATACAATACTTGCTCTAATCTTAGATAGATCTCCTTCTGGCATTTCAGGGTGTTTACTAAATAGATACTCACTAATAATCAAATCCAATATAGCATCCCCCAGAAATTCTAACCTTTCATTATCTTTAAGGGAGTGATTTCTATGCTCATTTGCATAGGAACTATGAGTAAGAGACTGCTTTAATACATCACTCTTTTTAAAATGATAATTTATCTTATCTTGCATACTCTCAAGCAACGAACCATTAGGCAGTTTATTTGCTTTTTTTTGCATCGTGTCACCTCTTCTATACCTATAATAAAAACAACTGTAATATGTTAAAAGCCTCGCTAAGCGAGGCCACTATCATTAATCTAATCCTTTTTGCTCTTTAATGTACTCAACCACATCTCCTACAGTAGACACTCTTTCTGCATCATCATTCGATATCTCAATTTCAAATTCTTCTTCAATAGCCATTATAATTTGAAAAATATCTAATGAGTCAGCATTTAAATCATCTACAAAAGATGTATATAAAGTAAGCTCATCTTCTGAAATATTAAATTGTTCACTAATAATTTGTTTTACCTTCTCGAATACCATTCTAACACCTCTTAAAAAGATTTATATTTTGATAATATTATATACCTGTTTGGTAGTCAATATGAATTTATATTTTAATTTAAATTGTTTGTAATTTTATTGACTAGCTGATTATTAATAAATCCTTCCGTTTGAAGAATCGTACTATATATTTCTTGCGCTTTAGAACTTCCATGAGTCTTAACAACTAATCCATTAACACCAAGAAACGGCGCACCACCTTTAGTTGAATAATTAAATTTATCTTTAAGTGTATAGATACCTTTTTTGAGTAATAGTGCAGCAAACTTCGTTTTAAAATTACGCATAAATTCTGTTTTAAGCATAGATAATATCCACTTTCCAAAGCCTTCCATGAATTTAAGCACTATATTACCGACAAATCCGTCACAAACCAATATATCTACTTTACCTTCTGTAATTTCTCTTGCTTCTACATTGCCATAGAAGTTAATCTCCCTATCCTCACTTAAAAGCTTAAAAGCTTCTTTAGTAAGCTGATTTCCTTTTTCTTCTTCAGCACCTATATTAATAAGACCAACTTTAGGTTTTGATACCCCCAGACATTGCTCCATATAAACGCTTCCCATACGTGCAAACTGTTTAAGATAGTTCGGCTTTGCATCTACATTAGCACCACAATCTATTAGCAATGAATAGCCTGTTTTAGTAGGAATGATGGGTGCTAGTGCAGGTCTTTCGACACCCTTTATTCTTCCTACAATTAAGGTCGCCCCTGTAAGAAGTGCTCCTGTACTTCCTGCACTTATAAATCCATCAACTTGTTTTTCTTTCAAAAGTTTCAGGCCTACCACCATAGAAGATTGCTTTTTCTGCCTTATTGCAATGACTGGTGAATCTTCCATCGTTATCACCTCATCTGCATGAACTATATCAATTTTAGATACATCATATGTATAAGCGGATAACTTTTCTTTGATGATTACTTCTTCTCCGACCAAAACTAATTTGCACGAAACATCTTTAGATGCTTTTATACACCCTTTAATGATTTCATCTGGCGCATGATCGCCGCCCATTACATCAATTGCTATTTTTGGCATAGTCATCACCTCTATCTTTCTCTATATTGAAATTAAATATACAAAAAGACAGCTAAAAGCTGTCTTTTTAACAAAAATTAATCTACTTTTACAACAACGCGATTAGCATAAGAACCACAAGCTTTGCATACACGGTGTGGCATCATTAACTCACCACATTTAGAACACTTTACTAAATTAAGTGGAGAAAGTTTCCAATTTGCCTGTCTTTTATTTCTTCTGGCTTTTGACGTTTTTCTTTTTGGTACTGCCATTTTAACACCTCCTCTTGATACTACTCTTCACTTTGAGGGCGAAAAATATTTTTTAACTTTTCAAGTCGTGGATCGATGTCTGCATCTTGACAATTGCATGTATGCTCATTGGCATTAATACCACATACATTGCACATGCCCTTGCAATCTTCCCTACATAAACATTTCATAGGTACACTTAGGTAAACTGCTTCTGCTATAACATCAGACAAATCAATGTTTGATTTTGTAACATGAATTATATCTTCATCTTCCTTAATAAAATCTGTTGAAAATTCTTTATATAATTCCGCATGAATAGGATATTCAAATTCACTAGTGCAACGATCACATAATAGCTTTATTGTAGAAGCTATATTCCCTCGTACTAAATACCTATTACCTTTTTTCGCTACAGTGCCTGTTATACTTACAAGGCAACTTTTTGCATTACTAGATAAATTAAGTCCTAAGAGTGACACAGCTTGTTCACCTTTAAAAGTTACTTCTGACTTATTTGTAAGGTCATGGATATCAATCTTCATTTTTTTCACTCCATTAAGTAACACTTCTGTAATTATACCTATATGAGGATTATTTGTCAATGACTTATTTATTAAGGAGTTGTACTGAATCTCTCGCAATCATAAGTTCTTCATTTGTAGGTACTAAAAGCATTTTAACTTTTGCATTTGATGTAGATAAATCTCGCTCTACGCCACGGCATTTATTTTTTTCAACATCGATTTCAACACCTAACCAAGTAAGCATGTTTGCAACTTCTTCACGCATAATAGCATTATTTTCTCCAAGGCCTCCGGCAAACGCAATGGCATCCACGCCATTCATTACAGCAGCATAAGCACCAATGTAACTTACTAGTCTATGTTGGAATGCATCCATAGTAAATCGAGATACTGGATCACCTGCAACAACACCATCTTCAATTTCTCTAAAGTCACTTGACATCTCTGATAATGCAAGTACACCAGATTTTTTATTTAGAATACCATCTACTTCTTTTCCACTTAAACCTTCTTTTTCCATCAAAAATGGAATAATAGCTGGATCAATGTCTCCTGAACGTGTTCCCATAATAAGTCCTGGAAGTGGTGTAAAGCCCATTGAAGTTTCGACTGATTTGCCGCCTTTAACTGCACAAACACTCGCCCCATTACCAAGATGACAAACGATAACTTTTGTATCTTCTAAAGGTTTTCCAAGCATTACAGCTGCTCTTTCTGAAACATATTTGTGAGATGTTCCATGGAATCCATATTTACGGATGCCATACTTTTTATAATATTCTTGTGGAATAGCATACATATAAACTGATTTGTCAATTGTTTGATGGAATGCCGTATCAAATACCGCTACCATAGGCACCTTTGGCATAAGTTCTTTACATGCATTGATTCCCACTAAGTTAGCTGGGTTATGCAGTGGTGCTAAATCTATACATGCCTCTAAAGCTTTTATTACCTCATCTGTAATAACTACTGAAGAACTAAATTTTTCTCCTGCATGTACAACTCTATGTCCTACAGCTTTGATTTCATCTACAGACGTAATACATGCTGTTTTACCTTCTGTTAACATAGCTATCATTTTTTCAAAAGCTACCTTATGATTAGCTATGTCCCCTTCTGCTTTAACAGCATCTTTTCCTTCTGTTGTATGTTTAATAAATGAACCTTCAATCCCTATTCTTTCACATATCCCTTTTGCAATTACACTTTCATCATCCATATTTAATAATTGATACTTAAGAGAAGAACTTCCGCAATTTACAACTAATACGATCATTTTTATACACTCCTTAAAGACTTTAATATTTTTTATTGTGCTTGAACAGCAGTAATAGCTACAACCCCTACAATATCTTCAACACTGCATCCCCTTGATAAATCATTAACTGGCTTTGCAATACCTTGTGTAACAGGGCCATATGCCTCTGCCTTTGCTAAACGTTGTACTAATTTATATCCAATATTCCCAGCGTCTAAATCTGGAAATACAAGCACATTGGCATATCCAGCTACTTCACTGCCAGGTGCTTTAGCTTGGCCTACTTCTCTAACAATAGCAGCATCTAGTTGCAATTCTCCATCTATTTTCAGCCCTGGTGCCATCTGTTTTGCAAGTTTAGTTGCTTCTACTACTTTATCAACATCTACGTGTTTTGAGCTGCCATAAGTAGAATGAGAAAGCATTGCTACAACTGGCTCATCGCCTACTAGTTGCTTAAAGCTACCAGCTGAACTCTGCGCAATAGCTGCGAGTTCTTCAGCATTTGGATTTTGATTAAGCCCCGCATCCGAGAAAACAAATATGCCTTGACTACCCATATCACAATCAGGCACTACCATCACAAAAAATGATGATACCAGTTTTGTATTAGGTGCAGTTTTTAATATTTGCAAAGAAGGCCTAAGCACATTAGCTGTAGAATTAATAGCACCGGCTACCATTCCATCTGCTTTTTGCTCTTTAACCATCATAACGCCTAAAAACAATGGATCACTGTATAATAATTCTTTTGCCTTATCATAAGTCATCCCTTTACCTTTTCTAAGCTCTACAAGTGCTGCAATATATTTTTCCATATCTTCAAATACTTGTGGATCTACAATTTCAGCCGCTGCTAAATCTAAGCCTTCAGCTTTACTGATTATCGCATCTTTATTTCCAATAAGTATTATATTCGCAAGTTCCTCTTGCAATATTATATGTGCTGCTTTTAAGGTACGAAGATCTGTTGTTTCTGGTAAAACTATTGTTTTTTTGTTATTTCTTGCTCTAGTTTTAATGACTTCTAAAAAAGACATATATAAACCCCTTTCAAATTTTTCCTTTCGAATTACCCTCAGTACTATTATATTCAATGTATCTATTGTATACAAGAGCCAAATGAAAATTTATTGCTTTTATCTCCTTTATTAAACATTTTTTTTATTATAGAATAGAAGTAAACCAGTATCCTAGGAGGAATAGTCATGCATATAACTGGCATTGTAGCTGAATATAATCCATTTCATAATGGGCATTTATACCAATTAAATCAAACTAAAGAACTAACGCAGTCAGATTTTGTGATTGCAGTAATGAGTGGAAACTTTACACAACGAGGTACGCCAAGTATTGTTAATAAGTTTGTACGTACACAAATGGCCTTGTCTTCTGGCATAGATATGGTGTTAGAGCTTCCAGTTCCTTTCGCTACTGCAAGCGCTGAACGTTTTTGTGAGGCAGCTGTTTCTATTTTAAATAAAACAGGCATAGTAAACACCATCTCTTTTGGAAGTGAAATAGGTAACATAGATTTATTAAAAGATATCGCTCATGTTTTATCCGATGAACCCCCTGCTTTATCGCAGCTTATTAAAAACTTCTTATCTAAGGGATATAGTTTTCCAAGAGCACGTCAAGCAGCTATTACCAATTACTTTTCTTCTGCTGAACATAATTTATATTCATTGGAGGATATACAAAAGGCAGTAGAAAATCCTAATAATATATTAGGAATAGAATATATTAAAGCATTGATAAAATATAATACCAATATCTCGCCGTTAACTATTAAACGTCAAGTCTCAAACTATCATGATACCCATATTTATGCTTCAATTGCTTCTGCAACTGCCATAAGAACACAGCTGCTATCTCATCAAACTGAGTCAATCAAACAGTGTATGCCTCATGAAAGTTATAGGTTGCTTATGGAACATGCTGGTTCCATTCCAACATTAGATCATTTAAGTGACTTTCTACACTATAGGCTTATTTTTTCCAATAAAGAGAGTTTATATTCTCTTTGGGATATACCAAAAGATATGATCTTTTCTATTTTGAACTGTTTTACTGAAAAACTATCTATTTTAGATGTAATTAATGAAGTCACCTCTAAAACTTATACAAGGGCTACTGTTCAACGCACACTCTTTAGAATTTTATTAAATATCCTGCAAGATGATATGCATAGATTAGAAATTCTAAATTGGATTCCTTACATTAGAGTCCTTGGATGCAGAAAAAAAGCTACTGTTCTTTTATCAGAAATGACCAAACACGCAAGTGTTCCTATTATTACTAGTCTCAAAGATTCTCATTCTTCGCTTAACCTAGAATCTAAATTTCTCTTAGACTACGAACTAAAGGCGAGTGGTATTTATCAATACATCACCAAAAATGTCAGAAGCTATCACCAGGATTTTACCCATCCTTTTATTAAGCTTTAATAGGGGTATAGCGTATTTTTCTGGACGATCCCTCATATAATAAAAACAATAAGTTTGTCTTATAGAGGAGGGCATCTAATGTGTCTAAAAAATATATAATTGCTTTTGGAGTTATATTTATCATTGTAATGTTGATCTTATCTCCTAATATTTGTATCATTGCTGCTAAAGAAGGGCTTTTGTTATGGTTTAATAAAATACTTCCTTCTTTGCTTCCTTTTATTATTCTAATTAATATTTTATCTCAGTTAAATGTTATGAAAGGTATCAGCACAATTTCTTCTCCACTCACACAAAAAATCTGGCGGCTTCCTGGCAGTAGCTTGTTTGCCTTTGTTATGGGATTCGTTGCAGGATATCCTATGGGAGCTAAAGTGATCAGGCAGCTTCTAGATAGCGAGGCCCTATCTACCTCTGAAGCCCAAAAATTACTTTGTTTTAGCAATAACTGTGGTCCTCTATTTATAATAGGTACCGTTGGTACACTTATGCTAAACAGCTCCACCATAGGATATTTTTTATTACTAGTACATATTTCATCCGCAATATTATTAAGTTTCATTTTTTCTTTCTATAAAAGTATGCCTCTTAATAACCATCGCAAATCGCATTCTAGTCAAAAAAAAGTATCTTTTACCTTTTCTTACATATTTAATGAGGCGGTACGAAATGGCATGGATACAATAGTATACATAGGCGGATATATTATATTCTTTTCCGTTATTGTAAGTATTTTAAAATCTTCTTCAACTATTATGAACATATCGAATGCTTCTTTAGTACACCCTGGCACGCCATCAGCTTTTTTAGGTTTTATAACTGGACTATTAGAATTGTCAAATGGTGTAAGTATGCTATGTAATTCAAATGAAATTTCTTTATATTTATTGGCACTGATTTCTTTTATGATCAGTTGTGGAGGCATATGTATCTATTTCCAGACCTCCTATGTTTTAGGAGATTGCAGCATCTCTCTCATCCCTTATGTTATTGCCAAACTTATGCAAGGCACACTAAGCTTTGTATTATGCTATCTTCTTTATCCACTATTTACTGTTTATACACTAAAAACACCTAGCTTTTTTGAAATAAGGTGGTTATTTATATTAATAGGTACTATAACTCTATTTGTTTATATTATTCAATTCTTAAATTATATTTACTTTAGGCAACCTCAGAATTCTTTAAAAACTAAATACACCTATAATTGTTAATTTTCTTATAGCCACCCAAATCAAAAAATGCTAAGTATATACTTAGCATTTTTTGATTTGAATAATTATCTTCTTAATTTAGCAAGCTCATCTAGAAGTGCATGATTAAGCACTTTAATATAAGTACCCTTCATACCTAAAGATCTTGATTCGATCACTCCTGCACTTTCAAATTTACGCAGCGCATTAACAATAACTGATCGCGTAATGCCTACTTTGTCAGCTATTTTACTAGCTATAAGTAATCCCTCACTGCCATCTAATTTTTCAAATATATGGAAAATAGCTTCAAGCTCTGAATAGGATAAGGTACTTATTGCAGATTTTACAATAGATACTCTGCGTTCTTCTGCGTCATTTTCGTCTTTTAAAGAACTTAAAATTTCAACTGCTACGATTGTTGCACCATACTCTGCTAAAATTAAATCCTCTGTAGAGAAATTGCCTTCACCTTTTTCTTTATAGAGTAAAAATGTTCCGAGTCTTTGTCCTCCAGCTATAATAGGAACTACACACGCTAAGTAGTTTGCACTATTAGGCACTTCTGGAAAAAGTGTTTCAAAAGAAATGTTCTCTTTTAAATCTAAAATAGTCATAAACTGATCATTAACTGAATAATCAATATACTGATCTTCATTGGCAAACTGATGTGGGATGGTACTGTTTACTCCTAAAAGCTTGCTTTTATAACCGACAACTAGCGCATTTGATTTAGCAACATCACTGATTACTTCACATATATCAGAAAAAATAACTCTATCTGAACCAAATCTTTGTAGTAATCTATTGACCTTACGCATTTTTTGTAATAACTCTTGAGACATAATATCTCCTCCTTAAAAATTGTATGAATTATAATCTAAAGGTTCTATATACTTTAGTATGTTCAAAAAATTAGAAATTATACACGCTTCCAATTAAAAGGACAAAGCCGATTCTACAACTTTGTCCTTTAATAAACAAATAATAACACAATTTGACAAAAAACTCAATATATAAATGTAAATAATAATACTATAAATATTTAACAAATTGTAAATTTACTTTTTATTTTGTTTTCCATAATTACATTTAGTATTACGACATACAATTTTTTTATTTTTCGCAGTGCCTTTTTCAACTAATACATCTTCACACACTGGACACTTGTCACCTGTCGGTTTCTCCCAAGACATAAACTCACAAGTTTCTCCATTATTTTCACAACCATAATAAGTTCTGCCTTTTTTAGTTTTTTTAAGCAGTACTTTCCCCCCGCATAATGGACAGTGAATGCCTGTATCTTCATACCAAGGCTTAGTAAAGTTACAGTCTGGAAAACTTGGACAACCTAAAAATTTTCCGTATTTACCATATCTTACAATCATATTCACACCGCATTTTTCACAGGGAATGTCAGTTGTTTCTGTTAGATCAATATTTTGTATTTCATTTTCAGCCTTATTAACCGTTTGATTGAAGTGAGGATAGAAAGATTTAATAATTTCTTTCCACTCTACATTGCCCGATGCGATTTCATCTAGTATTCTTTCCATATTTGCTGTAAAATCTACATCAACTACTTCATCAAAGTACTCTAACATAATCTGATTAACAACTTCTCCCAGTTCTGTTGTGTAGAGATTTTTACTTTCTTTAACAATATAGCCTCTTGCTAAAAGCGTTGTAATGGTAGGTGCATAAGTACTAGGCCTTCCTACACCATTTTCTTCTAAAGCTTTAACAAGAGCAGCCTCCGAAAAATGAGCTGGTGGCTGAGTAAAATGCTGAAGTGGGAGAATACTTGTACATTCTAACTGATCTCCTTCACTTACTTGAAACTTAGATTCTTTTTTAGGTTTTTCTTCACTTAAATTATAAACTTTCATAAATCCATCAAATAGTTCAATAGAATATGAAGCTTTATAAACATACTCCCCATTTCTAATCTTAATTGAATGTGTTTCATATTCAGCCTGCGACATCTGGCTTGCAATAAACCTATTCCAAATCATATTATACAGCTTATATTGATCTTTCGACAAATGTTCTTTGATTTCTGATGGTTTATAGTCAATATAGGTTGGTCTAATAGCTTCATGGGCATCTTGAATATTTCCCTTCTTTTGTTTGGCAGGCTGTTTTTGTTCACCTAAATAACGCTCACCAAATTTTTCTTTAATATACTCATAAGCTTCTTCTTTCGCCTTATCAGACACCCTAATAGAATCTGTACGAATATACGTTACTACGCCTACCTCTTTTTTACCAACCTTAATCCCTTCATAAAGTTGCTGTGCTATATTCATTGTCTTTTGTGTAGAAAACCCTAGATGTTTAGCTGCTTCTTGCTGAAGGGTACTTGTTGTAAAAGGCAGCACAGTATTTTTAATCCTAGTACTCTTTTTTGTACTTATAACCTTGTATTCGCCTTTTTCGCATGCCTCTATAATTCTCTTAGCTTCTTCTTCATTTTTAATTTCTATTTTTTCTTCACTTCTACTGTCAAGTTTTGCTTCAAAAGCTTTATCCTTATTATGCCTTAGATGCACTTGAATAGACCAATATTCTTCTTCAATAAATTCCCTTATTTCTTTTTCCCTGTCGCTAATAAGTCTTAAAGTAACTGATTGCACACGACCTGCACTTAGTCCTTTGCGAATTTTTTTCCATAATATCGGGCTTATTTTATAGCCAACTAATCGATCTAAGATTCTTCTGGCTTGCTGCGCATCTACAAGATCCATATTAATAGTTCTTGGATGTTTAATAGCTTCTTTAACGGCTTCTTCCGTAATTTCATTAAAAGTGATCCTATAAACCTTTTTATCCTGAAGCTTAAGCGAATTATATAAATGCCAAGAAATAGCTTCTCCTTCTCTATCCGGGTCAGTTGCTAAATAAACACATTTTGCATTCTTTACATCCTTGCGCATTTTTTGAAGCAATTCACCTTTTCCTCTTATTGTAATATATTTAGGTTCATAGTTATTTTCTGTATCAATACCTAATTGACTTTTTGGCAAATCTCGCACATGTCCTACTGATGCTTCGACTTTATAATTTTTGCCTAAAAATCTACTAATTGTATTAACCTTAGCTGCAGATTCTACAACTACTAAATTATCAGCCATATTTACCTCCTCATTAAACGCGTACGTATCTTTCCCCTGGTAGTCTTTTTATAAGTCCTTTGATTTCTAATTTAATTAAACTAGGATAAACTATTTCATAGGGAAGTTCTGTATTTTTAAATAATTCATTCAAATTAATTGGACTCTGACTTAAATAAGCATATACTATACTTTCATCTTGTGCAAGTTTACAATTATCATTTTTTAATGTATTTTTTTGCAAGGTTCCCATTTTTGTTTTAATATAAAGTGGAAACTCTTCAATAATATCATCTATTTTTGTAACACATTTCGCACCATTTCTAATAAGCTCGTTCGTCCCTGAACTTAGCTTGCTATTAATATTACCCGGTATAGCAAAAACATCTCTGTTATGCTCTAATGCTAGGTTCGCTGTAATTAACGACCCACTCTTAATATCTGCTTCCACCACCAATATCCCCATAGACATGCCACTAATAATTCTATTTCTTTTAGGAAATTGATAAGGCAGCGGTGGCGTATCTAAATCATATTCTGATATTACACACCCCTTCTGCGCAATCAAATGATAGATATCTTGATTTTGACTTGGATAGCATATATTTATACCTGTTCCCATTACTGCTATTGTATGCCCCGTTTTTAATGCACCTTTATGTGCTGCCTCGTCAATCCCATAAGCCATACCGCTAATGACAACAACTCCTTGTTCTGCTAATTCTTTAGCTAGCCTATAAGTTGTCTCAAATCCATATTCAGAACACTTTCTAGATCCTACTATACCAAGTGTTGGCTGATTTAAAAAGTTTAAATCGCCCTTAATAAATAAGATAATAGGAGGATCTGATATTTGCTTCAAATAATATGGATAGTGGTTATCTAATATATCTACTATATGAATTTTTTGATCTTCATATACTTTAATCATTTTCGAAAGATCTTCTAACGTTTCTTTTGAGTGTTCAATTTTCAATATCTGCTTATTTTCTAAATTAAATTGTTGATAGTCAGTTGCATTAGCCTCGTATATTTTTTTATAACTCCTAAAACGTTCTATCATTTTTACTTTAATATATTCAGGTATACTTAATTTATGCAGCCACATACTATATTTTTTATCCATTCAATCACCACTTTACTATATTTTTAGAAATATTTCTACTCTTATTATAAAAATGTTTAAATATTTTAAATTAAACCCATAATCTTAAAAATGGCTTTATAGAAAGGATAACCTAATGTTTTGTAAATTAAACAGTTACTCATTAAATGGCGTCAATACAATTCATGTAGATGTAGAAGTTGACATCTGCGATGGTCTTCCCGGCTTCGAAATTGTAGGTCTTCCTGATAGTGCCGTCAGAGAATCAAGAGAACGTGTAAAAAGTGCTATTAAAAATAGTGGTTTCAAATTTCCTATGCGTAAGATAACCATCAACCTAGCCCCAGCTGATGTAAAAAAAGAAGGAAGCTTATATGATCTTCCTATTGCTTTAGGCATATTATGCTGTATGGGAGAAATTCCAATATCAGCCCTTCAAAATAGTGTTTATATTGGCGAGCTTGCTTTAAACGGCAATTTAAGAGGTGTGAGAGGTCTTCTTCCTATCTTATGTTCAGTTAGTGAAAATCCTGAGTTAAACTGTATTGTGCCTTATGATAATTCACAGGAAGCTTCACTTATCCAAAAAGGAACTCTATTTCTCGCCCATAGTTTGCAAGAAGTTGTGGCATTTACTAAAAATGAACAAGCGCTTAGCAAATGTTCTAACCCCCCCCTTACGGCTGATGATATCTATGACATTGACTTTGCTGATGTAAAAGGCCAAGAAAGTGTCAAAAGAGGCCTTATGATTTGTGCTGCCGGTTATCACAACGCACTCCTTATCGGCCCACCAGGATCCGGTAAAACCATGCTAGCAAACAGACTCATTTCTATACTTCCTCCACTTACTGACGATGAGTGTATTGAAATAACCAAAATATACAGTATTGCAAATAAACTATCTAACTATGCCATCATACAAGCAAGGCCTTTTAGAACACCCCATCATACTATTTCTCCTTTAGGTCTTACAGGAGGTGGGCTCCATCCCAAGCCTGGTGAAATCAGCCTCTCTCACTTGGGCGTACTTTTCTTAGATGAATTATTGGAATTCAACAAAGGTGCTCTTGAAGTATTAAGACAACCTCTCGAGGAACACAGAGTCACTATCGCGCGTGCTAACTCTGCTGTAACTTATCCATCTAATTTTCTATTTATAGCCTCTACTAACCCTTGCCCTTGCGGCTATTATCCAAATACCAAAAAGTGCTCTTGCAGCATAAATAGTATTAAAAAATATTTAAGTAAATTATCAGGCCCGCTTCTCGATCGTATAGATGTCCATCTTGAAACACAATCACCTACAATAAATGATTTAAATGCTACTCATACCTTATCTTCTAAAGAACTCTATAACAAAGTAAAAATAGCACTTTCTATACAAGAAGAGCGCTTTAAGGATACAGATATCCTTTATAATAGTCAAATCCCGGCTAGTAAATTAAGCAAATATTGTTCTCTTACTCACGATGCACATGACCTATTAAATAGTTGGTTTGAAAACTCCTCCTCAAGTGTACGTGCTTATGATAAAATTTTAAGACTCGCTCTTACAGTAGCTGACTTAACAGAGAGTTCTCAAATAGATATTCCTCATATCAGTGAAGCTATACAATACAGACTTCTTGACCGAAAATTTTGGGCATAAAAAAACTATATTAAATGAATGAGGTCATTTAATATAGTTTTTTACCTTTTTAATTTCTTTATATCTTCAAGTTCAATAATAAACTCCTCTATACTTGTAAATTGTTTATAAACAGAGGCAAATCTTATATAAGATACTTCATCTAATGCTTTTAATCTTTTCATTGCCATCTCTCCAATAATTGTAGATGAAAGTTCCTTACTCTCCATTACTCCTATCTGATTTTCGATTTCATCTACTAGCAGTTCTATTTGCTCTAAAGTTATGCTTCGTTTATTACATGAACGTAATATACCTTTTAGAAGTTTATCTCTATCAAAAGGTTCACGAGTCATATTCTTTTTAACAATCATAATAGGAATAGTTTCTATCTTTTCATATGTAGTAAATCTCCTATCACACTTTTCGCATTGTCTTCTTCTTCTTATGGACTCATTATCATTTACGGGTCTGGAATTAAGCACTTTTGAGGCACTATACCCACAGTAAGGGCATTTCATTTATAATATCCTCCTAGTTTTTATATACTCAAAGATATCATATATTTAAAATAAAAGTCAATACTCACTCTCTTTCAAATACTCATCTACATCAATCTCTATAAGTATAATATCTTCACCAATCTTTTTAATTTTATCCCAAGGAATAGCATATTCTAGGTTTTTCCCAAATATCCCCATAATTTTACTTGGCCCTGGTACAATTACCTTGTTAATTTTACCCTCTTTCCAATCCAATTCTACATCACAAATATACCCTAAACGCGACCCATCTACAGTGTTAATAATCTCCTTATGTTTCATATCTGCAATTCTCATCATCACTAATCCCCCCAATAATAAATATCTCTATATATATTTTTTCATATGCTTTAATGCTGTCTTTTCTAGCCTTGATACTTGTGCTTGAGAAATCCCTATTTCATTTGCAACTTCCATTTGTGTCTTACCTGAAAAAAATCTTAACATTAATATTTGCTTTTCTCTGTCATTTAGTCTTTTCATCGCTTCTTTTAACGCAATATTTTCTAACCAGATGTCATCTTGACTCTTTTCATCACTAACTTGATCCATAATATATAACGTATCACTTTCATCATGGTAAACAGGCTCAAATAAAGATATAGGATCCTGAATAGCATCTAATGCAAATACAATATCTTCTTTTTTAATACCAAGCTGCTCTGCAATTTCTTGAATACTAGGTTCTTTTGAGTTTTTCCTAATAAGTTGTTCTTTAGCCTGAAGTGCTTTATAAGCTATATCTCGAAGTGATCTACTGACTCTAATAGAATTATTATCTCTAAGATACCTTCTTATTTCTCCAATAATCATAGGTACTGCATAGGTCGAAAACTTTACATTCTGAGATACATCAAAATTATCTATTGCTTTGATGAGGCCTATACAACCTACTTGAAACAAGTCATCTACATGTTCACCTCTATTATTAAATCGCTGAATAACACTGAGCACTAATCTTAAATTTCCCCTAATATACTCTTCTCTTGCAGCATTATCTCCATTCTGTATTAATTTAAATAAGATATCTTTTTGTTCTGCTGTTAATATAGGTAATTTTGCAGTATTTACGCCGCAAATTTCAACTTTATTTATAGCCATATCACATGCCTCCTAGTTATACTACTCCAGCACAAGTTAAGTCTATAGATATATTTTCCATAATCCATTTATTTATTCAAATCCTTAGCTCATTCTATTAATTTCCTTTTTTAATCTCAATATAATCTTTTTTTCCAACCTTGAAATATAGGATTGAGAAATACCTAATAAATCAGCAACTTCTTTTTGTGTTTTTTCCTTCCCTTGAGTACTAAATCCAAATCTTAACTCTACAATTTCTCTTTCACGCTCTGATAATTTCAGAAGTGCTTGCTGTAATAAATTTTTATCAACTTCTTCCTCAATATTTCTGTAGATAATATCTGGCTCTGTACCTAGAATATCCGATAATAATAGTTCATTGCCATCCCAGTCAACATTAAGCGGTTCATCAATAGATACTTCTGTTTTGAGCTTATTCGTTCTCCTTAAAAACATTAGTATCTCGTTTTCTATACATCTTGAAGCATATGTAGCAAGTTTAATCTTTTTGCTTGGTTTAAAAGTATTAATCGACTTAATGAGGCCTATTGTACCAATAGATATTAAATCTTCCATATGAATGCCCGTGTTTTCAAATTTCCTAGCAATATATACAACAAGTCTGAGATTCCGTTCTATCAGCACGGTTTTGACTTGCTTAACTTCTTCTTCACATTCTTCAAGCTCTGATAACTGCAAAATAAGTGCTTCTTCTTCTTCTCTTGTCAATGGAGGCGGAAGGACTTCATTCCCACCTATGTAATGCAGCGCACTAGGATACTTGCATATAATCTTAAGTATCAGTATTCTTACTTTTTGCTTTAATATTTTAGTCCACCATTCTACTATTCTCATCTTCGTTCCTCCTAATTTAATATAAAATCTGGATGAAGTAGTGCATTATATGATTTATCATTAAAAATATTATTGAATGATATAGCAACAATACATTTATCAACACTCTTCTTAAAATGATTTTTGTAAATATTAACTTGATCAACTTCAATTCCTAAAAGTATTCCCAACTTACATCCAACACTATTAAAAGGAATGATATATGAGGGCATAAAGTCGCTAGAATATGCAAGCTCCAAAACATTGTTTTTATATTTGCTTAATACGAGTATTTGCTTATCTGTAAATAGTTCTTTAAGCGCATCGTAAGTTACAACAATAACCGGTTTATGACCTATAGGTGTATAGAGACAATTACCCGTATCCAAAATAGATTTAATCCATACCTCTTTATCAGTATTCTTAATTTTTATGTCATATTCAAATAAAGGAAGTATCATTCTTTTTCTAATTTTATTAAAAGAGATATAAATAATAAGTGTTATACCTAAAGCAATGATTATAAGCCAAAAAATGCTTATTGTATGAATAGGTGTTTTATCTTTAACCATAAACCACGTTGTAAACGTTGCGCCGCCTATAGTACACGCTACACCCATACAAACTAAGTAGATTTTTGCAAATTCTTTAAGATGGCGCGGCCTATAAAGATATAGTATTGATAATGTAGGTACAAATAAAGCATATAAAACATAGGGTATACTTTGTAAAATCGGTACACATACAAGCATGCAATAGATCAATGCCGCTATGATGCTGGCTATAAATATTCTAACCTTTCCAATAGACTTATTAAGTATCATAGTCGCTGTATAAAATACCATCATATCCATAACTATATTAATTAAAAACAGTATGTCAATATAAACAACATACACATGATCACCTCAAGTATCATTTAATTTGCTGAACAGTTATATTGTAAAGCAATTAATTTACAAATTTTGTAAAATTTATAGAGTAGTTAAAAAAAAAGATACGACAATATCGTATCTTTTTCTTATTCTATCTATTCCTTCTTAGAAATTGTGGTATTTCTACTTGAATATCTTTGATAGGTGTGAATTTCTCTTCTTTAAAAGTATTAGCTGGCCTTTGTGGTTTAGCCTGTGTTTCCACTTTAAGCTTCTGTACTGGTTCAAAACTATGCATATTCACGTCTGCATTTTGAAAATCTGTAGCAATGACAGTAATAATAATTTCATCTCCTAAATCATCATTAATAGATGTTCCAAAAATGATCTCTGCATCTGGATCAACTGCCTCTCTTATCAGGCTCATTCCCACGTTGGCTTCCATAAGCCCAAGTGTTTCTCCTCCGCACATATTAACTAGAACACATCTCGCACCATCAATACTCGTATCTAATAATGGACTGCTGATTGCATATTTAACAGCTTCTTCAGCACGATTTTCACCCGTTGCCTTACCAATTCCCATATGCGCAACGCCTTTACAGTTCATAATTGTTCTTACATCTGCAAAATCCAGATTAATAATCCCAGGATTTGATATTAAATCTGTTATACCTTGGACTCCTTGCTGTAGAATATCGTCTGCTTTAGTAAATGCATCTACCATTGTTGTCTTTTTATCTATGACTTGTAAAATTTTATCATTAGGAATTACAACTAACGTATCAACACTTTGTTTAAGTTCAGCTATTCCTTTTTCAGCATTAATCATTCTTTTTCTGCCTTCAAAGCTAAAAGGTTTTGTAACTACACCCACTGTAAGAATGCCTTGATCTTTAGCAATACTTGCAATAACCGGCGCAGCCCCAGTACCTGTTCCTCCGCCCATACCAGCTGTTATAAACAGCATATCAGCCCCTTTAATAGCTTGTACGATCTCTTCCCTGCTTTCTTCTGCGGACTTAGTGCCTATTTCCGGATTTGCTCCAGCCCCTAAACCTCTCGTAATTTTTTCACCAATTTGTATTTTAGTTGGTGCTCCTGATCTTGCCAAAGCTTGATGATCAGTATTTACAGTAATAAATTCAACTCCAGCAAGTCCCTTTTCAATCATTCTGTCAACAGCATTATTTCCTCCGCCGCCAACGCCTATGACTTTTATTTGAGCGCCTTGTAATTCATTTTCCCATATTTCAAGCAAAATAAACTCCCCCTTCATCAGAAGTATCATCATATTTTAATTTATAATCATTATCTTTTATGTAATAGGACTAAGTATAGCCTGTCCATTTTTTATATTGGATAAATCTAAAACTCCCATGTCATACACTTCATGTGTTTGAATAAGCCACTGGAGTTTTTTGTCAAAATCCCCTATATTCCCAATTATAACATCTAAATTATCAACATACAAGTGAATTTGTTCAAGGTTATAAATGTCAATAATCTTAACTTTTTTTTCATAATTATATTTTTTCAAGCTGCGTATAATCTGCAAACTACATAGTAAGTAATCTTCGTTTTGAATAGGCAAAGCTTCCCCTACCTTATATTCACTAAAATCCAGTCCTTTAATAATAGGAAGTGAAACCTCCTTTTTATTTGTCTGTTCTATAACTTGTCCTTGCTCATCTAGGCAAAGATATGTCCCCATAAAAGGAACATACCCTAAAGGTTCTCTTTCTAATATTTTAATGCTGATATGACTTGGAAAAACATATTTTACTGCCACTTCTTTAATATAGGGCAGTTTTAATAAGTTGTTTTTAACTTCCTCAAATGATATATTAAGAATATGTTTATCTTTTATCTCACATAAATTGACTATTTCTTCATCTGTGTACCAATTATTACCTTCAACTTCAATACTTGTTATATTCCAAATAGGAAGTGTTAAAATAATACTTATTAATACGACAAACATTATGCCCATATATACTTTTTTCTTTAGTGAATTTCTATTATATTTGTTCAAATATAACTATTCCTCCTCTTGTATAGATGCTCCAATACTTCTTAAATCCAAAGCAATGTTTTGGTAACCTCTTTTTATATGGTGAATATTTTCTACCACTGTTATGCCTTGTGCACCTAGTCCAGCTAATACCAAGGCCGCTCCGCCCCTAAGATCTTCTGCGTATACGCTTGTTCCCATTAGAAAAGGCGTCGGCTTTATAATAGCTATTCTGCCTTCTATATTGATATTTGCGCCCATTCGCATAAGTTCATATGCAGGCTTAAATCTCGCTTCAAACAAATTTTCTTTAATAATACTCATCTCATTACACGTGCATAAAAGCGCCATCATCTGAGACTGCATATCTGTTGGATATCCCGGATATGGTTCTGTAATAATATTAACGCCTTTCAACTTTTCAGGTGCAATCAATGTGACTTGATCAATCTCTTCAATAATCGTACATCCTACTTCTTCAAGCTTTGATAATGTAGCCCTTAGGTGATTCGGATTAATGTCTTTTAAAGTAATTGTTCCACGGGTAATAGCGGCAGCAACTAAATAAGTCCCTGCAATAATTCGGTCTGGAATAACTTTATAAGCTACTGAATGTAACTTTTTTACGCCTTGAATGTATATCGTTTCTGTCCCCGCACCAGATATCTTAGCTCCGCAAGCGTTTAAATAGTTTTGCAAATCAACTATCTCTGGCTCTCGTGCTGTATTATAAATAACGGTATCCCCTGCTGCTAAGGTAGCTGCTAACATTATATTTTCAGTTGCACCTACACTTGGAAAATCAAGATGAATTTTAGCGCCTCGAAGGTGTGAACTCTTGCAAATAATAAAACCGTGCTCTTCAGTAACTGTAATGCCCATTTTTTTAAAGGCTGCTAAATGTAAATCTATAGGTCGTGCACCTAATGGACATCCTCCCGGATAGCTAATCCTAGCTTTCCCAAACTTTCCTATTATAGCACCTAATAATATAATAGAAGAGCGCATTTTCCTTACTAGTTTTTCTGATATGTCATAACTTTGTATCGTACTAGTATCTATAATCAATGTTTTATTATCCCATTTAATTTGGCAACCTAATTGTTGTAAAATTTCTATCATAATCTCTACATCTAGTATCTTAGGACAGTTATAAAGATATGTTACATTTCCACTTAATATGGTTGCTGCTATAATTGGCAGAACTGCATTTTTACTTGCATCAATATGCAATTCACCTTCTAGACGCTTACCTCCATGAATAATGTATTTACTCATTTTAGGGCACCTCCTGAAATAGGTAAGCTTCTATAAAACCATTTTATTCCTTCAAGTGGAAATTTGTTACATATTACTTATTAACCTTTTGAATATTAGAAGTTGTTGATATATTTAAGAGTAGTCCTAAAGTTCCAAGCAGAACAGCAAGGGCAGTCCCCCCATAACTAACTAACGGGAGCTGCATACCAGTTGTAGGAATAGTATTTGTGTTTACAGCTACATTAATAAGTACTTGTATGCCTACCATAGTCGATATACCTACAGCAACCAGCGTTCCAAAATAATCAGAAGCTCTGACTGCTATAACTAGCCCTCTTATTACTAAAATAGTATAACCTAAAAGTAATGTAACTGCACCAATAAGTCCTAATTCTTCACATATAACCGCAAAGATTATATCATTGTGTGGTTCTGGCAAAAAGCCTTGTTTTTGTATACCTTTTCCAAGCCCTACTCCAAATATCCCTCCAGACCCTACAGCATAGAGCGATTGTATAGGTTGATATCCCTTATCTTTAGGATCTAACCAAGGATCTTTCCATACTCTGATTCTATCTAAACGATATGATTTAAGAATATCTTTTACAATAGGCGTAGTAAGCTCTTGACCTGGCTCTGTAGTCATTGCAAGGGAATACACCCCTACTGCCAGACCCACTCCAATCAGTGCGAATACCACATAATACCATATTTTAGAACTTGTAATAAAAATTATCATAATGCCTATAAAGAAGACAACGATTGCTGAACTTAAGTTTTCAATTGCAACAATACCTGTTGGTAAAAGCACAATTCCCCATGCCCTTGCTATGTATTTAAATTTATTCATTTCTTTTCTATGTTTGATAATATAAGCAGAAAGCATAATAACAACACCTATTTTTGCTATTTCTGAAGGCTGAAAGCGCGTAAATCCCAAATCAATCCACCGCGTTGCACCGTTTACCGTCTGCCCAATAAACATAACGCTGACAGATAGTATAAGACTTATAATATATATTGAGCTGGCCAATATCATGTTTGAGAATATGCGGTAGTTAAACTTAAACGTTACCCACAACATCACAACAATACCCACTAAACCTATAACCAATTGTTTCATTGCAAAAGCAGATGGGGCATTACCTCTTACAGTTGCATAGTAAAAGCTCGCACTATAAACCATTATAATTCCAAAACCAACTATTATTAAAATAATAGCTATTAAAATTGCATCTGGTGTATTTTTTGATATCTTTTTTCTCTTCTTTGTAAGGTTAGCTGCTGTTTGTGCAGTCATTATCTTCACCCTTCCAAATGATTTACGATTTCCTTAAATAGATCCCCTCTTTGCTCATAACTTTCAAACATATCCCAACTTGCACATGCAGGAGATAGGAGTATGCATTCTCCTTCACTGCCTTCCTCATAAGCTGTAACAATAGCATCATTAAAATTAGCGAATATTTGTGTTGATGTATAGCCTTCTTCTATGCACTCTCTTACAATCTGCTCTTTTGTCTCTCCAATAACATATACTTTTTTAACATGCCCTGAGAAAAGCCTAATCCAATCTTTAAATGTTGTATGCTTATCCATCCCTCCAGCGATAAGCCTTATAGGTTTATTAAGGCTACTTAGTCCTATAAGTCCAGCTACTGCAGCATCTGTATTGGTTGCTTTAGAGTCATTAAAAAAATCTATTCCTTTCTTAGTTGTCACATATTCTGTACGATGCGCAACACCTTTAAAGGTTATTAATGAATTTTTAATAATATGTAGTGGTACTCCAAATGCCGTTGTAATAGCTACTGCTGCTAAAGCATTTTCTACATTATGTGTCCCTTTTATTTTAAGCTCTTCTATACTGCATATAAAGTTTTCTTTACCATTAATATTTTCGTATAAACCATTGCCTATTAAATAGGCTCCTCGTTCTGGAACATCCTGCAGCGAAAATTCAATATATGTTCCCTTTGCCTTTTCCTTAGCTTCTTTAAAATAAGTGTCTTTTATATTAAGTATACAAAAATCATCTTTATTTTGGTTTTTAAAAATGTTATATTTGCAATGACAGTAGTTCTTCATGGTATGATGTCTATTAAGATGATCCGGCGTAATATTGAGCAGTGCACTTATCCTCGGATGAAAAAACTCTATTGTTTCAAGCTGAAAACTACTCACCTCAGCAACAACTATCCCCGTTTCTGGTATACTAAGAACTTCCTCGCTAAATGCTTTTCCTATATTACCTACAACATATGTGTGGGGATTATATTGCTTAAATATTTCTCCTACTAAAGTTGTTGTTGTTGTTTTGCCATTTGTTCCTGTGATAGCAATAATAGGGGCCTTACAAAAACGAGATGCAAATTCAAGTTCTCCAATAACCTTTATATCTTTTTCTCGTGCTTTTTGAATCACATCAATTTCTAAAGGTACCCCGGGACTCACTATAACTAACGTAAAATCGCGAACATCTAGCAACTCTCCTAAGCAAAATGTAACACCTTGATCTTGCATCCTGTCTATTTCTTGCTGCATAGAAATATGCCACTCTGAATAGGGTTTATGATCATAAATACATACCTTAGCCCCCTGGCTTAAAGCGAGTTTGGCCGCCCCTATTCCACTTCTCGCATTACCTACTACTAAAATATTTTTATCCTTAATATTCATTATTTCACCTCCATTTATAAGGCAATAAGCCCTATTAAACACATGATTGCTGTAATCACACAAAATACTGTAACAACTTTAGTTTCAGGCCACCCACTTAATTCAAAATGGTGATGTATAGGGGCCATTTTAAACAATCTTTTTCTTGTTTTCTTAAAATAAGCTACCTGTAAAATAACAGAGATATTTTCAATAACATAAATAATTCCAACTATAAGAATAAACAACGGCATTTTCATAACAAAAGCTGTAGAAATCACAAATCCACCTAGTGCAAGTGAGCCTGTATCGCCCATAAACACTTTAGCCGGATAACTATTAAACAGCAAAAAACCAAGCAAACTTCCAACTGCTGCCGCTGCTATTGGAAGCACATTGCTATATGTGGCCCAAGCAATAGCTGCAAAGTAGGTTGCTACTAATACTGTTACCCCAGATGCTAAACCATCCAAGCCATCTGTTAGATTAACTGCATTTACCACGCCTAACACTGCTATCCCTAAAAATGGCCAAAATAACAAGCCTAATTCTAATTCACGACTTCCACTGAAGGGAAGTATAGTACTTGTGTCTAATCCCAAATAGTATTTTAATAAATAAGCAAAAACACAAGTTCCTATAATTTGAGCAATTATTTTTTGACTAGCCGTGAGTCCTAGCGACCTCTTTTTTACAATTTTTATATAGTCATCTATAAATCCTATTAATCCAAACGCCACTGTTACAAAAAGTATAATTTGAACTTCTTTATTTCGAATAACAAATAATAAGCTCGTTAAAACAATACTGGTTAGAATAATAATGCCTCCCATTGTTGGCGTTCCTGACTTTTTAAGATGGCTATCCGGACCATCATTTCTTATATGCTGACCAAATTTAAATTTTTGTAATAATGGAATAATAAAAGGACTTATTACGATATTAAGAAAAAATGCTATTAAAACTGCGTACAATGCCTCATTTTTCATCACACTTCACCTTTCCTACTGCTTCTACCATCTCTTCAAAATGCATACCTCTGGATGCTTTAAACAAAATAGTATCTCCTGAATGGACTATGTTTTCTATGTCACTTAAAAATTCATCTTTTGTAGCAAAATATAAGGTTTGCATAGTTGTAGAAACATTATTTGCTCCATTATAGATATGTTCTGCTAACTTCCCTACAGCACATAGTAAATCTATATTTGCTAAACTTGCATACTTCCCTACTTGTTCGTGAAGATTTGCAGCGAAGCTCCCCATTTCTAACATATCTCCTAAAACAGCTATTCTACGCCCGGTTACTGGATACTCTTTTAGCACTTTAAGCGCCGCCTCCATTGAATCTGGGCTTGCATTATAGGTATCATCCATAATAGTAATTTTATTATCATAAGTTTTAATATGCATTCTCATTTGACTGGGCTGATAAGAAGCTAGCCCTTTTAGTATTTCATCTCTAGTAAGTCCCAGCTCTTCAGCAATAGCTATCGCTGCAAGTGTATTATAAATCATATGTTCGCCTAAAGCCGAAATAGCAACTTGATAAAATGCATTGGGTGTAAAAACTTCTGCAGTTGTTTTATCAGCTTGACTTATTATATTTTTCGCATAATAATCTTGATGATCTTTCATACCATATCTAATAACTTTAAAAGATTTCTCTTCTATAGTACTTAGTAAGTCGTTATCTCCATTAATTATTAAGAGCCCATCACTATCTAATCCATCTAATATTTCTAACTTTGCTTTTAAAATCCCTTCTCTGCTGCCTAAATTTTCTATATGAGAAGTCCCTATATTAGTAATTACCCCAATTTGTGGACATGCAGTTAAACTTAATTTGTGTATTTCTCCAAAATGATTCATACCCATTTCTACAACAGCTACTTCATGATGCCTTTCTAATTTAAATAATGTAAGAGGTAATCCTATTTCATTATTATAGTTTCCCGCGGTCTTATGCACATTAAATCTAGCACTCAATACTGCCGCAATAATCTCTTTAGTACTTGTTTTACCAACGCTGCCTGTAATCCCAATTACTGGTATTTGAAATAGGCTTCGATAATACTTAGCTAATCTTAAAAGTGCTTCCTGAGTATTTTCAACATAAATAGTACATAGTCTTTCGTCTTTGATAACAGGGTACTCTGTCAATGTTGCTACAGCTCCCTTTTCAAAAATATGAGGAATAAATTGATGTCCATCAAAATTCTCTCCTTTTAAAGGAATAAATAAACTACTGAAGCCAATTTGACGAGAATCAGTACTGATTGACTGAACTATATTATTGTCAAGTCTATTAGGATTTAAACACTTACCTTGAAGCGCTTCAAGAATATCCTGCAAACGTAGTTCCATCATTTTTCCCCCTGCATATATTCTTTAACGACCTCACAATCATCAAAATGAATAATTCTATCCTTTAAAATTTGATAATTTTCATGGCCTTTACCTGCAATTAAGACAACATCTCCTTCTTTCGCTTGCCCAAGGGCCTGTAAAATCGCTTCTTTCCTATCTTCCATCTTAATATATAGGGTATCCATGTCCTTCAATCCTTCTTCGATTTCATCTATAATTTGAGTAGGGCATTCTGTACGTGGATTATCAGAAGTAATAATCACTTTATCAGAATACTTGGCTGCTATCTCACCCATAATAGGACGCTTAGTTTTATCTCGATCTCCACCACAACCAAACACTGTAATAATATCTCTTTTAGCAAATTGTTTCATTGTCATTAATACATTTTCTAAACCATCTGGTGTATGCGCATAATCTACAAGTACGCTATATCCTTTTTGAGATGTAAAAGATTGCACTCGCCCTGGAACGCCCTTAACATTTGCAAGTGCATCGATAATATGCTCGATAGGCACACTCAAATGAATAGCTGCTACAATAACTGATAATGTATTGTAAACAGTAAATTTCCCTGGAATAGGTACTTTAACATTATACCTTCCTTGCGGACATACTAACGTGTATTCAACTCCCGCAGCAGTAATTGTAATATCAGAAGCTCTATAATCTGCCTCTTGATCTATGCCATAAGTAATCATATGACATGTAGCATTCTGTTTCATAACATCTGCATAGCTGCTATCACAGTTAATAATCCCAATATCACATAACTTAAATAGCTTAGCTTTTGCATCAGCATAATTTTTCATATTCTCATGAAAATCTAGATGATCTTGTGTTAAATTTGTAAAAATACCTATTTTAAAATTACACCCATCCACCCTATTTAATTCTAAAGCATGGGATGATACCTCCATTAATGCATAAGTGACCTCATGCTCTAGCATCTTATAAAAAATAGCTTGCAAGTCAATAGATTCTGGCGTCGTACGTTCAGCTTTTAAAACCATATTGCCTATTCTATTTTCAATCGTACCAATTATGCCGATCTTTTTATTGTAACTTTCTAGGATTTGACCTAATAAGTAAACAATACTCGTTTTGCCATTTGTGCCTGTAACACCTACTAAATTTAACTTTCTTGAAGGATGTTCAAACATATTGTTAGCTATAACTGCCATAGCACTTCTTGTATTTTCTACTTTAATTATAGTAATACCTTGAGTTTCACAGATAGTATCTTTTTGAACAACTAGGGTTTTAGCCCCATTTTCAATAGCTGCTTCAATAAATTGATGCCCGTCTGTCTTAAATCCTTCTATAGCAATAAACAACCCACATTTTGTTTTAATACGCGAGTCGTAGATAATATGATCTACCTCTTGTTCTAAATTTCCGCTAATACATTGATACTGCAAGCCAACTACCAGATCTTTTAGCTTCATGATAACCCTCCTATTTCTATTTCCTAGTTATTATATCATGAGTTATACAGATTAAAAAGACATCTATTCTGTATAGAGTATAATTTTACTAGTTTTATTAATGACTTCCCCTGGCATAGGAAATTGTGACTTAACATATTCTCCATCGCCTTCTATTTGGACAATAATGCCCTGCTTATAAGCAAAATCTTTTACATCTTTAACTTTCATGTTCTCAAACTGAGGCACTTCGATAACTTTAACCTCCTCTAGCTCTACTTCTTTTTCATTATATACCAGGGCAATACCTAAGTAAGGAAGTGCATTGGCAAGCACTTCTTTCATAACAGGTCCTGCTACCGTTCCCCCATAATATACCCCTTGGGGTTCATCAATAATGACAAGACCCATAATAACTGGATTTTCTGCAGGTGCAAATGCCAAAAATGATGCTATGTATTTACCAGATCCTCTAGGGAGTTTTTGTGATGTAGCTGTTTTCCCCCCTATTCTATAGCCGGGAATATAGCTTTTATTGCCAGTTCCTTCTGATACTACACTTTCTAATATTTTTTTTAATCGTTCACTTGTCTCTGAAGAAATGATTTGGTTGCCTTTTTCATAGTTAAAAACTTCAATCACATTACCTTCTGAATCTATAACTTCTTTTCCAAAGTGAGGTGTTACCATATAGCCGCCATTAACGGACGCAGAAGCCCCGGCAAGAAGCTGCATGGGCGTAATTTGAAAAGACTGACCAAATGACATTGTAGCAAGCTCTACTGGACCAATTTTATTTTTGTTATGTAATATCCCTATAGCCTCTCCAGGCAAATCTATGTTTGTTTTTGACTTAAACCCAAACTTAATCATAAAATCATAGAATTTACTTGCTCCTACCCGTTCTGCAATATCCATAAATACAGGATTACATGAATTTTGAACGCCTTGTACAAAATTTTGGCTTCCATGTGAACGCGGACTTCTCCAACATTTTATCGTTCTTCCTGCAACTACACGGCTTCCACCACAATTAAAATTACTTTCTTCAGTCACTACATTTTCTTCAAGGCCCATAGCTGATGTAAAGATCTTAAATGTGGATCCCGGTTCATAAGTATCGTTAATTGTAAAGTTTCTCCACATTTGATTAAGAAACTCCTGCTGTTCTTTTTCAGTATACATACTCCAGCTATTTAAAAGCTCCTGATTGTTTATCTGAAAAGGCTCATTAAGATTAAAATCTGGTTTATTAGCCAGTGCATAAATTTCTCCGTTCTGCGGGTTCATTAAAATAATAGCGCCACGCTTAGCCCCTTTGAGTGCAACAACCTTTTCTAATGCCTGTTCTGCATACTGTTGCAGTGTAACATCCATTGTAGTTACCAAATGATTACCATTTACAGGATTAATTCTCATTTCAGCAACTTCATCTCTTCTTTCTCCCCGTCCATTTGTTTCCATTAAAATTTTCCCAGGATTTCCTTTAAGATATGTATCATACTTCACTTCAAGTCCTATTATACCTTGATTATCTTTTCCAACAAAACCAATGGTATGAGAGGCTAAGTTACTATATGGATAAAACCTTTTTGAATCTTCATCTACCTTTACTCCTGGTAAATTAAGATTACGAATTTGATCTGCAGTATCTTTATCTACTTTGGTAACAATTCTTTCAAAAGCAACCTTTTTTGTTACTTTTTTATAAACGGCATTATAATCCATATTAAGTCTTTCAGCTAATATTTTGGAAACCATTTCAGCATCCTTAATTTGAGCATTAACTATGCCAATTGTTGCTACAGATCCGCTTTGAGCAAGAATATCTAAGTTTCTATCATAGATTATACCTCTAGTCGGAGCTATAAGTCTATCTCTTGTATGTTGTTCAAGTGCCCTATCTTGCAATAACTTTCCTTCTACAATTTGCACATACCCCAGTCTTATAGACATACCTATCGTAATTACTAAAAAACCCATCATCAAAAGAAAAATTCTTCTTTTTATACCAATCGACACTTCTTTTTGCATGTAAAATCTCCTCCTTTAAAAGTTGTCTTACCTAAATTGTATTTTAAAGAAGGAGTCATTATTCACATTATTCTGAGGTTATTACAATTATCTGGCTGTTTTTTTCAATTTTATGTCCCGCCTTTGGAAATTGTTTAACAACAACTCCCCTGCTATCTTGATTAATCACAAAAGTATCTTTCACCAAAAGTTTTGCTTCTTCTACTGTCAACCCTTGTAAATCTGGGATTTGCATAATACTTTCTGGTGTTTCAGTTTGAACATATAACTTTACTATAGAATTTTTAGGTAAATAGGTTCCTTCATTGGGATACTGTGAAGTAATCTTTTTTCCTACACCTATAATTTCATACGCTAACCCCTCATGAGAGAGCAGTTCACTTGCCCTATAGATATCTGTATTAGTAAGCTGTGGCATTTTACTTAACTGCGCATCTCCTATCTGATTACTATTTGCAAGATCAATCTCCAAATAAGGCAAGATATTAGTCATCATTTCTTTAAAGGCCCTAGCAGGTGCCCCTGTCCCTTCTGGAATTTCATCAAATACAATCAAGCCAACAACTTGTGGATTATTAATAGGCGCATAGCCTAGAAACGACAAAACATACTTCTCATCTTCAAGGGGTCTCTTTTGTGCAGTTCCCGTCTTGCCTCCTACAGTATAGCCATTAATATTTGCATGAATGCCTGTTCCTTCATCAACAACTTTTTTAAGATAGTTAACTAAAAGTCTAGAGGTTTCCTGTGTAATGACTTGCCTTTTTGTTATTGGCTTTGCTTTGTAAAGCATCTCATCTTTATCACTTATAATTTGTGAAACAACATAAGGCTGTAATAAGTATCCGCCATTAATAATAGAGGAAAAAGCGGTAATAAGCTGCATAGGGGTACTGGTAAAGGTTTGACCGATGGAATAAGTGGCTCTTTCTATAGGCCCTAGCTTCTGATGGAGCTGTCCTTTTTCTTCTCCTGGCAGTCCGATATCTGTAGGTTGACCAAACCCATAGCGTTCCATATATTTCAACAGTGTCTCTGAGCTCATTTTCTCAACAATTTCTAACATTGCTACGTTACAAGAGTTGGCCAGTGCTTGTTCTAATGTCTGTTCCCCATGCCCCTCTCTTTTCCAGCATCTAATAGGGGCTACTCCCTGTACGACTACTTTAGTGCCATTACATATATATTTTTGCTCAGGGTTCATAATACTTTCATCTAAAGCAGCAGCTACAAGTAAGGGCTTAAAAGTTGAGCCTGGTTCATAACTATTTTGTATCGTATAATTTCTCCATGCACTATTTAAGCGTTCCGCTTTTTGGCTGTCTGTTAGTGATTCCCAGATTTCCTTTCCCAACTGCTCTTCTAAAACATTATAATGACTTGGATTAAAACTTGGATAAGAAAACATACTATAAATCTCTCCAGTATTAGGATTCATAATAATAGCCGCAGCATTTATTGGATTAAATTCTTTTATGTATTTATTCATAGTATTTTCTACATATTGCTGAATAACTTCATCAATTGTTAAAACAACTGTAGCACCATTTTCAGCAGGTTTAATTTCAGTTGTAATAATTTGTTCATCTTGCAACTGCGAAAAAATTCTTCCTGCCTTACCTACTATATAATCATTATACTGTTGCTCAATACCATACTGTCCTTCACCATTTTTATTGTAAAACCCAATAAGTTGTGACGCAAATTCTCCTTTTGGATATTTTCTTGTAAAACTCTCTTCAAACCAAACACCTTTCAAAGATTTTTGTTTTAAGGGTTCAATAATATCGGCGTCGATATTTTTAACCAAAATGCTATATCTTGATCTAGGACTTGCTTCAACAAACTTTTTTATCTCTTCTTTTGACCTCTTTGCAACCTCTGAAAGTGTTTGATAAATACTTTCTTGTTGACTTTCTTGTAATTCTAGTACCATTTTAGGATCTAAAATAACATGATAGGATAATACACTAGCAGCAATAGTTTTATTATTTCTATCAACTATCGCTCCTCTTTGAGGATTAATTTGTCCATCTTTACTCATCATCCTATTCAACACTTGCTTTTGATAATCTTTGCCATTATATATTTTAATAGCTGTTACTTGATATCCCATATAGCCCATAGCACTTATAAAAAATAACCCTATAAAAAATATACGCCTATTAAGGCGTTTTCTAGACAGTATTAAATTATTTTTCTGATTTCTAATTTGATCTCTCATATACTTTCCCCACTTTATTTATCATATATAGTATGACTTTGTTTAGGCAGTTGTATATATACAATTTGATGTGGTAATGGTTCACTCATACCGAGTTCTCTTGAGGCTCTGTATTTAATATAATCTAAGTTAAGCTTTTCAGATATTTGAGACTCAGTCAAACTGATTGTACTTCTTAGCGCTCTTATCTCATTTTTAACAGTTTGCAACTGTCCTTGTCTAGTAATAAGCGTAGAATACATATGAATGTATACAAAAGCACACACAAATACGGTCATCCCGCATAAGCTTAATTTAAGTCCAAAAACGACATCTATCTTTTTTTGAGGCTCTACAGCCGGTCTGTATTCCGGTTCAACATGAGGCCTTGGTAGGGGTTGATAATAATTTTCAGCTTCACTGCCATATTGATAGGTATATCTTGTTTGTGTACTTAGTGCCATTAGCTATTCCCTCCTATTATAGTTTCTCAATGATCCTTAGTTTAGCGCTTCTTGAACGTGGATTTCTTTCAACCTCTTCATCAGATGGTAAAATAGGTTTTTTAGTAATAAGTTTTACTTGCTGAGTTTGTCCACATATACAGATAGGAAAGTTCTTCAAACAAGTGCATGGGTCTTCAAGCTTTTTGAATACATGTTTAACTATTCTATCTTCTAAAGAATGAAAAGTAATAACACATAATCGTCCACCTGACTTAAGTTTTTCTACAATATGCAATAAAGTTGGTTCAATAATTTCTAATTCTCTATTGACAGCAATTCTAATCGCTTGAAAAGTACGTTTAGCCGGATGAGGGCCGTCTTTTCTTGCGCCGTGGGGTATAGCTTTTTTTATAATATCAACTAATTCGTAAGTTGTATGAACAGAACCTATGTTCTCTCTATGCTGGATAATAAAGCTTGCAATGCGCTTTGCCCACTTCTCTTCACCATATTCTTTGATAATTCTAAATAACTCATCTTCTGATAGTTCATTAACAACGTTATAAGCTGTATACGTATCCTCTTGATTCATTCTCATATCTAATGGCGCGTCATGCATATAAGAAAATCCTCTTAGCGGTTCATCTAATTGATGAGAGGAAACACCTAAGTCTATTAGCATACCATCTATACTCTGAACTTCCAAATTATCTAAAATAGTACTTAATGCTTCAAAATTACTATTTACAATAGAAACTTTAGGATTTACATCTTTTAACCTCTCTTGTGAAACAGCCAAAGCATTTTTATCCTGATCAATACCTATAAAATGTCCATCTTTAGAAAGGTGCTTGCAAATCTCAAGCGCATGTCCAGCCCCTCCTAATGTACCATCCACATAAATACCATTAGATTTAATTGCTAATCCTGATATACATTCATCGCGTAATACAGATATATGCTCAAATTTCATATTAATCCCCTTTATATTCCCAATTCTTCCATTTGCTCCGCAATGGTCTCAGCATTAAATTCCTCTTCATTATAATTATCCCATTTATCAATCGACCATATTTCAATACGGGTACTCATACCTATAAATACTATGTCTTTTTCAATCTCAGAATATACCCTTAAATTATTAGGAATAAGTATTCTTCCTTGTTTATCTGAATTACATTCTATTGCTCCTGATAAAAAGAAGCGGACAAACTTTCTTGCTTGCGTATTAGTAAGTGGAAGTTGTTTAAGTTTTTGTTCAAAGAGCATCCATTCAGACAAAGGATAGATAAATAAACATCCATCTAATCCTTTTGTTAGGATAAAATTATCTCCTAACTTTTCTCTGTATTTAGCAGGTACAATAACTCTTCCTTTTTCATCTAAACTATGTTTATATTCTCCAATAAACACTTACCACTTCACTCCACTTCTACCCACTTCTCACCATTTTCTTTTATTTTATGCCTTTCTAGCATAAAATTCAAGTTAAATTTGAATAAATATAAATTTCTTTATTTGAGAACAAAAAAAGAACTAACCTATTCATGAGGCTAGTCCTTAATTCTGCTAAAATTAATTATTATTAAGACTTCTATAATACTTAACAATTTCTTTATCTAGTTTTAAGCTAAGTGTATAGAGTGGTTTAGTGTTATACCTTGATGTGCCAGTTGAGCCCAAAAGTCTGTTTAAATTTTCCTGCATAAATAAGATATTCTTTTTCATTTCTTTCATATCAAATCCCCCTTAAAAATAAAACAAAAAAACAAAGAAAATAATTTATATATTTCCTATTATAATATCTTATATGGAAGAAATCAACAATTATTCTTATTTTTTGGATAATTTATGACTTATTGGAATAGTTTCGACACATTTTTATACCAATTATTCCCATAATTATGGATAAAATGGCAACAACTTGTGAGATTGCTATTTGTGTATTTCCAAGCAGAAGCTGATCTGTCCTTAATCCTTCTATCCAAAACCGCCCTATTCCATAACCTATTAAATATAATAAAAATATCTCTCCATATGCCTTTCTATATCTTCTGTAAATAAGCAGCAAGATCAGAAGTCCTATATTCCAACATGACTCATAAAAAAAAGTAGGGTGTACTTGTATATATTGCTCTCCAAAAGCTACTTGTAAATTATTTAGTATGTTTTCTGAAAAAGGAAGCTTTGCTTCAGTTTTCAATATTCTCATTGCGAATAAACTATTTGTATAATCTCCGAAAGCTTCTTTGTTTGCAAAATTGCCATATCTTCCAATAGCTTGTCCTAATACTAGACCATATGTGGCACAATCAGCAAATAACCAAAATTTAATATTCTTTTTCTTTGTATAGATAATAGCAACAATAACAGATACGATAACCCCACCATAGATGGCCAAACCACCTTGCCTAATATTAAATATCTGTAATAAATTATCCTTATAATAACTAAAGTTAAAAATAACATAATAGATGCGTGCACCAATAAGTGCAAAAATAATGTTATATAGAATAAAATCAATCATGATTTCTGAGTCTAGGCCTTCTTGGCGTGCTATATAACTTGCTAACACTGTGCCTAACAAAATACCTGTTGTTATAATGAGTCCGTACCAATAAATAGATACACCAAAGATTTCAAATGCAGCAGAATTAATATTAAACTGAAGATTTAGATGTGGAAAATATATATTTGGCATAACATTCCTCCTTTTCATCCTCATATTATAGAGTATTTACAGACTAATGTAAATGTCTCAGTTAATGGAGAATAAATATGTTCTCTTTTATCTATAATAAGCATGTAGTATTTCATATATTAGGAGGTTATATTATGGTATCTAAAGCAAGGCACTATCGTGTTGTATCCCGCAATAAAAATGATTCTGAGAAACCAATACTATCTATTAATGAAAGTAATTTATTACTCTTATCATCTTTAGCTTTAATTATATGGATTTTTGGTATTATAATAGGATGTGTATTATCGCATAATAAATAAAACTGCATTTTATTGCAGTTTTATTTATTATGCGATAATATATAGAATGTAATAATATATCATATGTATATGCAGAAAATAGGATAATGCTATCATTTAAACATTATGCTCTAAGATGTAATGATCAGCATATAAATGTTTATTTGCTTTAAGGAAGGATGAATTATATGAAACTTGGAATCGTTGGGCTCCCTAATGTAGGAAAAAGTACTTTATTTAATGCGTTAACAAAAGCAGGTGCAGAGTCTGCAAACTATCCATTCTGTACAATAGAGCCAAATGTAGGAGTAGTTGCAGTGCCGGATGAAAGATTAAATGTTCTTAATGAGATGTATCAGTCACAAAAAATCGTTCCAGCTATTGTTGAATTTGTTGATATAGCAGGTTTAATTAAAGGTGCAAGTAAGGGTGAGGGACTAGGTAATCAATTTTTATCTCATATAAGAGAAGTAGATGCTATTGTACAAGTTGTCAGATGTTTTGAAAATGAAAATATCGTTCATGTAGATAAAACCGTTAATCCTATTCGAGATATCGAAACAATTAACTTAGAACTTGCATTTGCAGATATGGATGTTCTGGAGAGAAGAATTTCAAAAACAAATAAAACAGCAAAATCTGATAAATCTTTAGCGCAAGAACTTGAAATACTCCAAAAGGTGTATAAGACATTAGAAGAAGGTAAGTCTGTAAGAACATTACTGGGGGAAGATGCAGATACTGATGCATTTATTAAATCCCTAGGCCTTATTACATCAAAACCCGTGTTATATGCTGCAAATATCTCAGAAGATGATCTAATTGGACAAATAGAAAATGATTATGTTAAACAAGTCCGCACTTTTGCTGCTACTGAAGGATCTGAAGTTTTTGTAGTTTGCGCTCAAATTGAGCAAGAACTTTCAGATTTGCCCGATGATGAAAAAGAACTTTTCTTACAAGACCTAAATATTACTTCTACAGGCTTTGACAGACTTATTGCTGCAAGTTATAAGCTACTGGGATTAATAAGCTATCTTACTGCTGGTCCTCAGGAAGTACGTGCATGGACTATTACTGTGGGGACAAAAGCACCTGGAGCAGCTGGTAAGATCCATTCAGATTTTGAAAGAGGATTTATCCGCGCTGAAATTGTTAATTTCCATGACTTAGTCAACTCTGGTTCTTACACAGCTGCAAAAGAAAAAGGACTCGTTCGTCTAGAAGGCAAAGAGTATGTTGTTCAAGATGGTGATATTATTTTATTTAGATTTAACGTATAATAGATTATTCCCCTTAAGCACCTCAAAATGATACTTTAGAGGTGCTTTTATGTTATCTTTCTTAAATTGCAAAAATTTATTGCATAAAACAACCTTCTGTAAGGAAAAATAAAACTAGAAATTAAAAAGGAGGAATAAAGATGCATTTAAATACTAGAGATACCGTGCTAAAAAAAATGCTGGACGCTCAAGAAAATGTACGTGATTACGAATCATTTTCTAAACGACTAGATGAGTCAAATGATTCATACGCCGTGGAAGTTAAAAACATGTTTAAAGAGTTTGCAGAAGAATCAGGTTTTCAAGCGCAGAAATTAAAAGAAGTCCTTGAAAAATATGATAGTCGATAAAATATCCACCACTAGATTTTTTTACTGATTTTACAATAATGATGACAAAGGAGCAACTAAAATCTAATTGCATTTTAGTTGCTCCTTTGTCATCATTATTCTTGCATTTTATGATACTCATCTTCTGAGTCTTTTTTATTTGTTTCTTTTGAATGAGTGGCATCATTTGAAAACTTTGCCATAAAATCCGGTACTTTTGAAATAAGTCCAGGAATCATATCAATAAGTTTTGTCACACTATCTTGACTCTTAATACTTATAAGCTGAGTGGTTCCATTTTGGATAACAAGCATGGCACTTGGACTAATTTTAGCGCCGAGACCACCTGCTCCCGCATCTGTTCCTCCATCAACGTGTCTTTCCTTTTCTTTGTTTCTTTCACTAAACTTTGAACTTGCAGTTGAACCTGCTGCAACACCGAAACTCACATCAACCAGTGGTACCAAAATAGTATTGTCAATATGAATAGGTTCTCCCACTACTGTTTTAGTTGTAATAAATCCTTCTAATTTTCCTATTAATCCGCTTAAATCTTGATTAAGTTTTTCCTGCATTTTAAGCTCCCTTTCTTGTTCTTAGTAATAAGTTTATATACTCCCTTGTTTCTTTATTCATTATAAACAGTATGAATATCTTTACTAAAGTCATTAAATAAAGTCTGCCCTTAGCATAAATATTCCCCCATAATCCTTCTTTATCATAACTGCCTTCAACAATGCCATATTTGTAATACCAAGGATATAACAGCGTTAACTGTGCAATTAATTCTCCAGTATCCGCCGGATCCTCTTTGCCAATAACAAGTTCAAAATTTAGCTTAGAAGGTTTAAGCCACTTAAGCACTCTTTTAACAGCAACTAAAATATCTTTTAGTAAAGCAAAAAAACGCTCGTCCAAAAGCAAATCTTTGACAACTTGCCACTTAACTGTATCTGATTTACTTTCTCCTCTTTTGCGACTTTCCTTCTCAACAACTTTCTTAGACATGACTTTCGCATTATGTGTTGTATTCTCAACTGCTTCTTTGGTAACCTCCTCAACATCATCAGTATAATGCCGGTATACAACCTTGCCAAATACTTTAACAACACTATCCTGCTTACCATTTTCAAATATCACTTTGGCTTTTATAAAACTTAAAAAACTTAAACTTAAACGAAAGTATGCCTCTTCATATTTTTCAAAGATACAATCATATTTGATAGGTGCTGTTAATACCACAAGCAAAATAAAAACTAACGCCAAAAATATCCCAAGCAGCACGAGTAGCGTTACTTTTATTATTAGCCATAAAATACTCATTATACACCTCACCAACTAGGTTTTTATCATATCGTAACTCAGGGTTTTTGAATTATACAATGCATTAATTAATACGCCCACCTGCTGCAGCGCCATTTCTTTTGATTTAGCTACAGCTACCAAATAACATTCCTTATAACTATCTGTCAAATATTGACTCTCGACAATCTCAAACAATAAATGACTATTATAAGATGTACATACTAAATACAAATGCCTTCTGCACCTATTTTGAATTTTTAATTGTGCCCTTCTGAGCTTATTAAACCCTGCATTCTTTTCTACCCACAAATACTTTGATATTTTCATAGAATGATAATCCTTATCTACCTTACTATTTTATAATATTAACCTTAACTTTCTATATTATACCATATATTGCGACATTTTAACCATATCTCCCTATAATTTTATCGGGATGTAGTTTACCTCCATACCACAAGGGGGATAGAAGAAAGAGCATCAGCTTTTCGTCGTCATGCGCCGCCCCCTTGCTACTACTTGAAAAGGACCGTTATTAAATGATTTATAGCAGATTCTACTATAGCTTAAAACATTTAAATTTTAATCAGTTCAACTACAGTCTCAAAGTGTGTTTAGATCAGTAGAGGATATTGAGACGCGGAAAAACGGCGTACTAAGAAATATGCTCCTTATTTATACAAAGCCTCTTCCTTATTCTATCTTATAACCTATTCTTCCTGTTTTGCTTTTGTAAATACATTAATTGATCAGCATATTCTAAAAGCTGATAAATGCTTTTATAAGCTTTTGTATAGCCCGCCATACCATAACTAAAACTAAGTCTAAATGGTTTTTCACCTTTATTATTATATGTCTCAACACATTGTGTTAAATTTTGTATGTATGTTACAACTTTTTCTATCGGTTGCCTTTCTAATAAAATCAAGAACTCATCCCCTCCTAAACGTATTAGTTTTTTTTGCCGGACTGGAAAACTCTCATGGAGTAAACTAGCAAAGGCCTTAATTGCTTCATCCCCTTCATAATGTCCATATTGGTCATTAATAGTCTTAAGTCCATCTATATCTATATAGACTGCAAAAAGTTTACTAAGCTTTTTATAACCTATGTTTTGTGTATACTTATCATAGGATAAACGATTTTCTAGACCTGTCAAACTATCTCGATATGCTTGGTCATTTAGTATAAAAATGTAACCAATCACAATAATTATTGCTGTACTTGTCCAAGTGGTTAGATAAGCAGAATATTTTAACTGAATGCTAGTGAATAGGGCAGGAATTATGTTAAATGAACTAAATATAACAAGTTCTGCATTGGTAAATTTTTTACGATGCTTATAAATAAAATATAAGTTATACGCAAAGTAAGTGTAACTCACACAAGGTAAAATAAAAAATAGGGGGCCCCTTTCATAAATATTCTCATTACTCACATGAAAAATGCCACCTCCATTATGACTAATTAAAGTGCCTATCCCATTAATGATTAATGGCAATAGAAGTATATTATTTACTTTTATTTTTTCTTTCTGATACCTATTAGCCCATTCTTTACTAAATATATATCCCAAAAAAAGAATAGTAGGAGTCACTATAAATCCTATTATATTGACTAGCTTATGTAATACTATAAATTGTCTTAAATTAGGGCTATTTAATAGGACACTCAATGTCTCTAATATTAAAGTAACCCATGTTAATCCTATAATCCAAATAACTAACCGATTAGTTATCTTTTTTCTATTTATATTAGAATAAGAATGCCCAAGCAAAATAAATAATAAAATGGATAAAACAATATTTATTTGGACTTGTAAAAAAATTGTCATTTTTATTTTACTCCATTTCTAAATATTCGTTTTCTATATATTAAATTAATATAGAAAAAATAATGTAAAACAGTATTTAATATGTTTTAAAGAAAGAATATTGTATTTATCATTGCTATCTTAATCAGTAAATCTTTATGATCAAAAACTAATTTATGTCTATCTATTGTACTTATAGTAGACATATACTTCTCATATTACTCATTTATCATTTTACAATATTTTATAAAATTCATCAATAATATTATAATTTTTCAAATAGTTAGTATATAAAAAATAATATTTAAAAGTATATGTGCAGGAATGGGTTCTGCTCAACTTTTGCTAAGTCATCACGCAAATACTAGGAAGAATTACTATTGTATCATCTAGATTAAGTTATGTGATAGTATCTTTTCGAAACATGGTAATCTTTCTTTCAAGTTTTTTTATTAAGTATATCAATTTAGAAAGCTAAAATCACTAGATTTTATTTTTAACACACTAATTTTTTGAGAAATATAGCAGGGGGCTTAGAGAGGAATTTTCAGCTGGTCTTGGAGCCTGACGACGGAAAGATGAAAATTCCTTTCTAAATCCCCGTGCGGAACTCAAAAAGATGCTGTAAGCAACAAAAAGGCAAGACCTTGATTTTACTCAATGCCTTGCCCTACTAAATCTCTATTAGGTTGTTAACCAAATCTTTACGCCGAGTTCTGTATTTGACAGTCATCTATCTACGCATCTAGTTGCCTAGATGCTCTAGCGACCTACCCAAAGGCATAGCGAGCAGCTACCAAATGCCTTTCTATACGGTCTTGCTCCAGGTGGGGTTTACATAGCTCCTTTAGTCACCTAAAGGACGGTGAGCTCTTACCTCACCTTTCCATCCTTACCTATCAAATGATAGGTGGTTTATTTCTGTTGCACTATCCTTAAAGTTGCCTCCACTGGGGGTTATCCAGCACCTTGCTCTATGGAGCTCGGACGTTCCTCAAGTACTTCCTTTCGAAAATGCACTTGCGACTGTCTGACTTACTTAACAACTTATTTACAATATCACATTAAACGCTTCTTGTCAATTAATGAAAAGTGCTCCCTCCAAGAAACTCCCTAATGATGGAATTGTTAGGAATATTGGCTGTATCGATCGTTAAAAAGTATTCTAAAAACTTAAGCATACGTTTAGCTTCTGCATGATACGGCGAAGACCTATCTACACCAAATAGTAAGGGTTCTGCTTTTTGCTTAAGCACAGAAAGCTCATAGATAAGCACAGAATTAAACATTATGTCAGCCTGCTCTTGAAATGGAAAAATATTTTTATTTTCCCCTCTTCTTACAGAGGCCCAAAGTTCCATTGTACGTTCCGGGGAAATACCTCTATACTGATTATCCCTTACCATACGCCTAATGAGTCTTGTATCAGTCGTTGGTATTCTATTATGATAATCAATATTAAGCTGCGTCAAACAACTAATATAAATTTTAAATTTATTTTCTTTTGCAACAGCATAACTGAGAGCTTCATTAAGTCCATGAATACCCTCAACAACTAAAATATCTTCTTCATTTAATTTAATTCTATTACCTTTATATTGTCTTTCTCCGGTAATAAAATTGAAATGTGGAATTTGGACTTCTTCGCCCTGAATAAGCTTATTCATATGTTCGTTAAAAAGTTGAGTATCTATAGCTTCCAGCGCCTCAAAGTCATATTCTCCTTTTTCATCCCTAGGTGTAAGTTCCCTATTTACAAAATAGTCATCAATAGAAATCACATGGGGCTTCATACCATTAACTCTTAGCTGTATACAAAGCCTTTGAGCAAAAGTTGTTTTTCCTGAAGAAGATGGTCCTGCAATCAAAACAAGTTTAATACATTTTTTAGCTAAAATTTTATCCGCTATCTCAGCAACCTTTTTTTCATGTAACGCTTCCGATATTTTAATAAGATCTTCAGCTTTTCCTTGAGAAATAACATCATTTAGGGATCCAACAATATCAACCCCCATAATTCTGGCCCACTTCTCAGATTCTCTAAAAACTTCTGATAGTTTAGGCTGTGGAATAAATTCTGCCATCTGTGTTGGATCTTGTTCATTCGGAAATTGAAGTGCAAAACCATGTGCATATGGGATGAGTCTAAACAATGTAATATGCTTCGTATTCGTTACCATATACCCATAAAAATAATCTTTAATACCATCCAGACAATAGATATTAACCGTAGAAGTTCTTCTGTATTTAAATAGTCTTCTTTTATCTATCCTTTGTTCTCTTTCAAAAAGCGCAAGTGCCTCATCAACAGCCAGCGTCTGTTTAGTAATTGGTAATTCTTCTTTAACCATCTGCTGCATTTCTTTTTCTATTTTAGCTATATTCTCTGGTGTACATAAACTATGATCTTCAAATTCACAAAAATAACCACCTGTTATGTGATGATTAACAAGTATATTGCAACCCGTAAATACCCTTTTTGCAGCTGAAATTAATAGAAAAGTGGTACTTCTTTGATAAACTCTCATGCCATCTTTTTGCCCTAAATCAATAAACTCTAACTCCTTTGTATCTTCATTCAGTGTGCTGCATAATTCTTTAAAGCTATTACCTATTTTTGCTAACATAATGGGAAAACGATACTCTTGTTGTATACTTTCAGCAATTTTATATAATGTAATACCTGAATCAAATTGAAGTTTTTTCCCATTTTTAAAAGTAACATTGATTATCTTATTCATATCATTCTCCTTTACTTAATGTTTATAACTTCGCTATCCACCTCTGAAATCATCGCATATAAACCTTCTAACTTGCTATTTAGACAAGAAGCAATGTATTGCATAGCAATGTTTTCTGAGGTATAGTGACCTATATCAAATACATTAATTCCAAGATCCCGAGCTCTCTGTGCATCATGAAACTTTATATCTCCAGTGACATAGGCATCTGCAACTTTGCTTGCCTCCTTAATATACTCAGCGCCACTTCCAGAACAGACTGCTACTTTTTTAATCATGGTATTTACAGGAACTGTCATACGAATATACGATAGATTAAAGGTCTTTTTAAGCTTTGCAATAAACGCCTCTAATGTCATCTCTTGTTCTAATTCACCATATCTTCCTACCCCGTTAAGTCTGCTATTATTATTTAGAGTATAAATATCAAAAGCTACTTCTTCATAAGGATGCTGTTCCCGAATAAGCTGCTGGATGCTCTCAACATTGTGCTGATGTGCTATAAACTCTATTTTTCTTTCATAAACTTTCTCTAACTGTCCAAGCTCTCCTAAATAAGGCTTACTCCCTTCCACAGGGATAAAAGTCCCTTCTCCTGCCATTGTAAATGTACACCCTTTATAACTGCCTATGTCACATATATCATGCTTAATAATTATGTTTCTGACCTGTTCGAAGTACATTTCCGGCACATATACAGCAACTTTATATAGAGCTTCTCTTTGCGATATATGTAATATTTCTGTATTATAGATATTTAATTTATCACATAATATATCATTTGTTCCACCTCGCACAATATCATAATTGGTATGCATAGCATAAACAGAAATATTATGAAAAATAAGCTTTCTAATCATCTCCCCTTGCTGATTATCAAAGTTAATTTTATTAATCGGCTTAAATATGAAAGGGTGATGTGTCACAATACATTGTATATCATTTTTCACAGCTTCACTTATAACATCCTGATTAATATCTAAAGCACATAATATATTGTGAACCTCTTGCTTTTTACTTCCTATTATAAGTCCAACATTATCCCAGCTCTCTGCAAGTTTAGGTGGTGCAATCTCTTCGAGCACTTTAATTATTTCTTTTAAAAGATACATTTTATAACCTCTTCATGCATTTTTAGTTCTGCTTCTAATTCTTTTTTCCTTTGATCTATATGTTTTGAATTTCTTCCATTTATAGTATCGAAAAGAATAGAAAGTTTTTCCTGTTTTTTAATCATATAAGCCTTAAAAGGTTCTGTTCTCTTTTCTATGAGCACTTTTCCATAAATATACTCATAATCATTTTTATATTTCTCCTGTCCAGGTACTGCTATAATAACTGTATAGTACTTGCCGTCTTCTTCAACAAATGCCTCATCTTCTATTCTAAAACCTATACCATGCAAAAACTTTCTAAGACGCGGAATATCCTGCTGGGGCTGTAAAATAAGTCTATCAAAGCTCTTAATAAGTTTTAGATCTTGTTCTAAAATATCTATCATCAAGCATCCGCCCATGCCAGCCATAATGATAACATCCGCCTCACCGTGTCGGATACCTCTTAGTCCATTAGTAAGTCTTAAATCAATAGCATCTATATGATGAAGCTTCATATTTAATTTTGCCTTTTGTAAAGGCCCTTTATTAATGTCTGTTGCAATACAAAATACTGCAATATGATTTTTCAAAAGATAGATCGGAATATAGGCATGGTCAGTTCCAACATCTATAACCCGACTCCCCCTTGGCACACACTGAGCAATAGTATATAATCTACGAGATAACTGCACTGCTTAACACCTCTTTATTTCATTTTATGCTTAAATTGTGCTTATCATACAAAATAGAAGTTGACGTATCAACTTCTATTCTAGATAGTCTTTAAGTTTTTTACTTCTACTAGGATGTCTTAATTTACGTAAGGCCTTAGCCTCTATTTGCCTAATTCTTTCTCTAGTGACATTAAACTCTTTCCCTACTTCTTCAAGTGTCCTAGCTCTGCCATCATCTAATCCAAACCTAAGTCGAAGTACTTTTTGTTCTCTTTCTGTCAAAGTATCTAAAACTTCGATCAATTGTTCTTTCAAAAGTGTAAAGGCTGCCGCCTCCGCTGGAACAGGAATATCTTCATCAGGGATAAAATCGCCCAAATGACTATCTTCTTCTTCACCAATAGGCGTTTCAAGCGAAACAGGTTCTTGAGATATCTTCATAATCTCACGTACTTTAGATACAGTCATCTCCATTTCTTTTGCGATCTCCTCTGGCTGAGGATCACGTCCTAGTTCTTGAAGAAGCTGTCTAGATACACGCATAAGTTTATTAATCGTTTCTACCATGTGAACAGGTATACGAATAGTACGTGCCTGATCAGCAATAGCTCTTGTAATAGCTTGTCTAATCCACCAAGTTGCATAAGTACTAAATTTAAACCCTTTTGAGTAGTCAAATTTTTCTACCGCTTTGATCAGCCCTAGATTTCCCTCTTGAATTAGATCTAAGAAAAGCATTCCACGGCCTACATACCTTTTTGCAATACTAACTACCAATCTTAAATTAGCTTCTGCTAATTTTTTCTTAGCTTCCTGATCTCCTTCTTCCATTCTGAGCGCCAGCTTAATTTCTTCATCCGCTGATAAAAGAGGTACCTTACCAATTTCCTTAAGATACATACGGACTGGATCATCGATACTGATACCATCAGGCAAATTACTAAAATCTATCTCAGTATCATCCACTTCAATATCTGCAATATTTCCAATAACATCAATATTCTGAGACTCTAAATATTCATAAATCTGCTCGATCTTACTCGGTTCTAGTTCTATATCTGAAAAGACTTCATTAATATCATCTTGCTCTAAAATACCTTTTTTATCCTTCGCCATATTAATAAGTTGATCAAGTTTTGCCTTAAAAGCTAGTTTTTGTTCTGCCATATCTTTCACTATTATCAATCCTTTCTCCTGTCTACTATTCTAACCATTTATAAAATCAATATACAATTTGTCAAGTGCCTTTTTTTGAAATAGTAGATTCTGCTTTTCTATTGCATCCTTTGTTTCATTCATTTTTTTCCCTAAATAATTTCCTTTAAGTCTTTTTATATTTTCTAGAACCATTTTGTGCAGAATAGTTTGTTCTTCATAACGTTCATCTTTGTGCATCATAATATGAGAAATAATATTCTGTTCAGTGCTTTCTGGATAACGCGCTGTAAAATACATCATATTAATTTCATTATGCTCTGCAGCAGCTTTAAAAATTTCTTTCGCTAAATCCTTAAGCAAATCACCCTCAAACATATCTGGTGTGATATATTGTTTAACTTGTTTAACAATGTGAGGATAGTGATAAATGGTTGATAAAAAAATAACTTCTGTACTAACAGCCTGGCGGTTACCTTTTGGATGTGCTTGACTGTCTTTTGTACTATAAATATGTTTTATTTTTTTGTAATTATTATTGACTTCGGCTTTAAATGCACTACTTTCAATCTGATAAGTATCACATATTTCATCAATATAGATAGCCTGCTCTATTGTACTAGGTATTTCACTCAATCGACCTGCAACCTCTTGTAAAAACATAACCTTTTGCTCTGGTATTTTTAAATCATATTTCAACTCAAATCTTGAAATTTCAAACCAAATATCTGCTTTAGCTCCTTTTATAAGTTCCATCAAGTGCTCTTTTCCATACTTTTTGAGATACTCATCTGGATCCTTACCTGATTTAAGTTGTAATACTCTTACCTTTATGCCTTCATTTCTAAGAATAGGAATGGCCCTTAATGTTGCATTAATCCCTGCGCTATCACTATCATACATAATAACAACTTCTTTGGTGTAACGTTTTAATAGTTTTGCATGAGAGGACGTAAAGGCTGTTCCTAGAGAGGCTATTGTTTGAGTAAACCCCGCTTGATGCATTGCAATCACATCCATATAACCTTCTACCAATATATAATAGTTACTTGAGGTTGCTTTTGCAAAGTTAAGACCATAAAGTGTATAACTTTTATTAAATAAAATATTCTCAGGCGAATTAAGATATTTGGGCATACTGCCATCGGTTACTCTTCCGCCAAAGGCAATTACTTTTTTACTCACATCAAAAATAGGAAATATAAGGCGTGATGCAAATCGGTCATAAATAAAACCTCCTTTTTTGCTTTTTAAAAACAATCCGCTTTCCATAAGCGTATCATCATCATATCCTTTTTCCTGTAAATATTTATAAAGTATATTGTAATCACTTGGCGAGTACCCTAGTCCAAATTGTTTAATCATCTCTATAGAAACATTTCGTTCTATTAAATAGTGCATGATTTCTTCATTTTTTGTATCTCTTAAACTAAAGTAGAAAAATTTTGCAGCTTCTTTAATAACATTAAGTAAGCGTTGTCTTTTTTGATTTTTTTGGATTTCATCTTGGGACAATGCAAGCTCATCTAGCTCGATATTTTCTCTTTCAGCCAAATATTTTATCGCTTCAGGAAAAGTCATATTTTCTTTTTGCATCAAAAAAGTTACTGTATTACCTCCCGCTCCACAACCAAAACAATAATATAGCTGCTTTTCTTCACTTACTGAAAAGGAGGGAGTTTTTTCATTATGAAATGGGCATAATCCAGTATAAGAATTTCCTTTTTTAGTAAGTGTTGTATATTCGGAGATTAGAGCTACTATATCACTTCTTTCTCTAATAGTTTCTATTATATGCTCTGGATAATACATCTACTCTCCTTCTTTCTTTATGAAAACTACACTAATAAATATTCCAAGAAGCCGGAAAAAACAAATCGCAAAAAGTGTGAATGGCAAAGCGATCTGTCATTCCAGCAATATAGTCACATACTATTTGTTTTTCAGAATCTCCAAGTTGCAGCCTTTTTATATATTCTTTGGGCAGCTTGTCAACTTTATTAATATAATAATTATAAAGCTGATAAATGACTTGTTTTGCTTTATCTTCCTGCTGCTTAGCAAGGGATCCTACATAAACTTTTTCAAATAAGAATTCTCGCATACTATAAAAAGCATTTTTTACACTATCACTCATTTGAATAGTATCTTTTTGATTGCTTTCTCTTATAATATCCGATATTAACAGATGTATACGATTACTCGAAGAATCTCCAAGAATAGCAATACAGTCTTTAGGTAAATCTGCTTTTTTTAAAACTTTTCCCCTTATTGCATCATCAATATCATGATTAATATATGCTATTTTATCAGATATTTGTACAATCTTGCCTTCTAGCGTACATGGTCTGCCGCTTGTAGGATGATTAAAAATGCCATCTCTTACTTCATATGTAAGATTAAGTCCTTGTCCCTTATTTTCAAGCACTTCTATAACTCTTAAACTATGTTTATTATGCGAGAAGTCATTTTGTGTTAGTTCCTGCAGCATATGTTCCCCCGTATGTCCAAACGGCGTGTGTCCTAAGTCATGACCGAGCGAAATAGCTTCTGTCAGGTCTTCATTATGCCTTAATGCTCTTGCAATTGTTCTTGCTATTTGTGATACCTCAAGTGTATGTGTAAGTCTTGTCCTATAGTGATCTCCTTCTGGTGATATAAAAACTTGTGTTTTATGTGCTAACCTTCTAAATGCTTTTGAATGCAATATTCTGTCTCGATCTCTTTGAAATGCCGTTCTTACCTCACACTCTTCCTCATGAATTTTTCTGCCTTTAGAATATATTGATTTAGCCGCATAAGCACTTAAATGCTTTATCTCAAATGCTTCCTGCTCTTTTCTATAGCACATATTGATCACCCCACATACTAATATAAATACTACATAATATTCCCATATCCTTTTTTTAATGACATTTTTATAAAAAAAAATAAAAACCCATATTTTATAACATGGGTTTTTATTCAAAATACTTAAATTATCATGATAAATTTAACTGTAATTATTTATTTTTAATGGCAGATTGAGCTGCTGCTAAACGTGCAATTGGAACACGGAATGGTGAGCATGATACATAGTTTAATCCTACCTTATGGCAGAACTCAATTGATGAAGGATCTCCACCATGTTCGCCGCAAATACCAAGTTTAATATCTGGACGCGTTTTTCTACCTTTTTCAGCTGCAATTTGTATAAGTTGTCCTACACCTGTTTGATCAAGTCTTGCAAATGGATCTACTTCATAAATTTCTTTGCTGTAATAATCTTCTAAGAACTTACCAGCATCATCACGAGAGAAACCAAATGTCATTTGTGTAAGGTCGTTTGTACCAAATGAGAAGAATTCTGCATCTTCTGCAATAGCATCTGCTGTAAGCGCTGCACGAGGTATTTCAATCATTGTACCTACATGGTATTCAAGTTCAATACCAGCTTCTTTGATTGCTGCATCAGCTGTTTTAACAACAATATCTTTTACAAATTGAAGTTCTTTCTTTTCTCCAACAAGTGGGATCATAATTTCTGGTACAATTGCAAAACCTTTTTCTTTTTTCACTTGAATAGCAGCTTCAATGATTGCACGTGCTTGCATTTCAGCAATTTCTGGATAAGAAACTGCAAGACGGCATCCACGATGTCCCATCATTGGGTTGAATTCATGTAATGATTCAACTGTAGCTTTTAATTCTTCAAAAGAGATTCCCATAGCTTTTGCAAGTTCTGCGATATCTTCATCACTGTGTGGTAAGAATTCATGAAGTGGTGGGTCAAGAAGACGGATTGTAACCGGTCTTGATTCCATTGCTTCGTAAATACCAACAAAGTCTTGCTTTTGGAATGGAAGAAGTTCTAAAAGAGCTGCTCTTCTTTCTGCTTCTTCTTTAGCAACGATCATTTTACGAACTTTCATAATACGATCTTCTTCAAAGAACATATGCTCTGTACGGCAAAGACCAATACCTTCTGCGCCAAATCTAACAGCATTGGCTGCATCTTTTGGTGTATCAGCATTTGTACGAACTTTAAGTGTACGCACTTTATCAGCCCATACCATTAATGTTTCAAAGTCGCCAGTAATTTCTGGTTCAATTGTTGCAACGTCTTCTCCATAGATGTTTCCTGTAGAACCATCTAATGAAATGTAATCGCCTTCTTTGTATACAGTGCCTGCAAGTTCAAAGGTTTTTGCTTCTTCATTTATTTTAACTTCGCCACAGCCAGATACACAGCATGTTCCCATACCACGAGCAACTACAGCTGCATGTGATGTCATACCACCACGTACTGTTAAAATACCTTTCGCTGCTGCCATACCTTCAATATCTTCTGGTGATGTTTCAAGACGAACTAAAATAACTCTTTCACCTGCCGCTGCTGCATTTTTTGCGTCTTCAGCTGTGAAATATACTTTACCTGCTGCTGCTCCTGGTGATGCTGGAAGTGCACTTCCAATCACTTTAGCCGCTTTAAGCGCTTTTGGATCAAACATAGGGTGAAGTAATTGATCAAGTTGTTTTGGATCTACGCGAAGAACTGCTTGTTCTTCTGTAAGTTTACCTTCAGCAACTAAATCTACAGCTATTTTAAGTGCCGCTGCTGCAGTTCTTTTACCATTACGTGTTTGTAAGAAATATAATTTTTTGTCTTCAACAGTGAATTCCATATCCTGCATATCACAGTAGTGATTTTCAAGTTTTGTATAAATACGCTCAAATTCAGCATAAACTTCTGGCATATCTTCAGCAAGTTGAGAAATTGGGTTTGGTGTACGAATCCCCGCAACAACGTCTTCACCTTGTGCATTGATTAAGTACTCACCATAAATTTTATTTTCACCAGTAGATGGATTTCTTGTAAAGGCAACGCCTGTACCTGATGTATCACCCATATTACCAAATACCATCATTTGAACATTTACAGCTGTACCCCAGCTTGCTGGATAGTCATGCATTCTTCTGTAAACAATCGCACGAGGATTCATCCAAGAACGGAAAACAGCTTTGATAGATTCCATAAGCTGAAGTTCTGGATCTTGAGGGAACTCTTCCCCTTTTTCTTGCTTGTAAAGCGCTTTATATCTTACAATCATTTCTTTTAAATCATCAGCTGTAAGGTCTGTGTCTAATTTAACACCTTTTTCTTCTTTGAGTTCATCTATAATTTTTTCGAAACGTGGTTTTGGTATTTCCATAACTACGTCTGAGAACATTTGAATAAAACGACGATAAGAATCGTATGCAAATCTTGGATTGTCTGTTTTCTTTGCAAGACCTTCTACTGCTGCATCAGTAAGTCCTAAGTTTAATACAGTATCCATCATCCCTGGCATAGAAACTCTTGCCCCGGAACGCACTGAAACAAGTAATGGATTTTCATTATCACCAAATTTTTTGCCTGAAAGCGCTTCTAACTCTGCTAAACTAGCTCTGATTTGGCCTTCCATTTCTTCTGTAAGTTTTTTACCATTGTCATAGTAACCTGTACACGCTTCAGTTGTTACTATAAATCCTTGAGGAATTGGCAAACCAAGTTGTGTCATATCCGCAAGGTTTGCACCTTTTCCACCGAGTAAATTTTTGTTTTTTGGATCTCCTTCTTTAAACATATAAACCCATTTTTGGCTCATGTTTTTCCCTCCTAATTTTTCTTCATTGCATGAAATAGTGTCTGTTTCTTAGTTTAGTTTGGCGACGAATACTAAGTAGACTTAGTTATTATTTCCATTTCCCATACATTATACCATAAATTTTGAGATTGAATAGAGTGTTTTAAAATTTTTAATCTCTATTATACATTTTTTGATAAGTTTTGCTATTAAAACTCCATTTTATTCTGAATATATGCTACTAAATGCTCAATATCTATGCGTTCTTGAGTCATTGTATCTCTATCGCGCACAGTAACTTTTTGATCTTCTTTAGTATCAAAATCTACAGTAATACAGAAAGGCGTTCCAATTTCATCTTGACGTCTATAACGTTTGCCGATAGAACCACTTTCGTCATACTCAATATTAAAATGTTTTGACAACATATGATAAACTGCTGTTGCTTCTTCAGATAATTTTTTTGATAATGGGAAAACAGCTGCTTTAACAGGCGCAAGTGCTGGATGAAATCTAAAAATAGTTCTTGTATCACCATCTTCTAATGTTTCTTCGTCATACGCTTCACATAAGAACGCAAGCGTTACCCTATCCGCACCTAATGAAGGCTCAATACAGTAAGGAATATATTTTTCATTAGTCGTGGGATCAAAATACTGCATATCCTCACCTGAATGCTCTTGATGCTGTTTAAGGTCGAAATCTGTACGGTCTGCAATTCCCCATAATTCTCCCCATCCAAATGGGAATAAGAATTCTATGTCTGATGTCGCATTGCTATAATGAGACAATTCTTCGGCTGAATGATCTCTAATACGCATATGGTCTTCATTAACCCCTAAATTAAGTAACCAGTTTTTACAATAGTCTTTCCAGTAACTAAACCACTCTAAATCTGTTCCTGGGCTACAAAAGAATTCAAGCTCCATTTGTTCAAATTCTCTAGTTCTAAAAATAAAGTTACCTGGGGTAATCTCATTTCTGAAAGATTTACCTATTTGACCTATTCCAAAAGGCACTTTTTTACGGCTTGTACGTTGTACATTTTTAAAGTTTACAAAAATCCCCTGCGCAGTCTCTGGACGTAAATAAACAACATTCTTTGAGTCTTCAGTTACGCCTTGGAAAGTTTTAAACATTAAGTTAAATTGTCGAATATCTGTAAAGTTATGTTTACCGCAAGTTGGGCATGCTATTTGATTCTCGTCAATGAAGCTTTTCATTTGTTCATTGCTCCATCCATCTACAATTGCAGGCTCTCCTTTTTCAACTAGAAAATCTTCAATAATTTTATCTGCTCTAAAGCGTTCTTTACAATCTTTACAATCCATAAGCGGATCACTAAATCCTCCAACATGACCCGATGCGACCCAAGCTTTTGGATTCATAAGTATGGCACAATCTACACCAACATTATAAGGGCTTTCTTGTATAAATTTTTTCCACCATGCCTTTTTAACATTGTTTTTAAACTCCACGCCTAGTGGGCCGTAATCCCAAGTATTTGCAAGTCCCCCATAGATCTCCGATCCTGGGTATACAAATCCTCGTGATTTGGCAACAGCTACTATTTGTTGCATGTTTTTTTCTTGCATGAACTTTCCTCCTTATTATTTTTGAGTAAAATAAAAAACCTTCCATCCCTATAATGCAAGGGACGAAAGGTATCTTCCGCGGTTCCACCCTTATTGAATGCAAAGATGCATTCCTCTTTCATAAAACATTACTCCAAAGTGCCTTTCATAAAAAAGCAGTAATTGGCTCACACTCTTCCAATCTCGCTGAAACTACTTACTCTTATTACTTCTCTTTTTCATCGTAATCTCATATTTACCTACGCCTTTAATTTAACAAAAACCTCTACTACTGTCAAGTACGAAGCACATCTTATTACATTATTTTATAATAATTTCTAAATTTTCACCTTCTGGTTCTTCTTTAGAAATTTTTATATCATTATTTATCCCCTTAATGCTATTGAATAATTCATTTTTATTGTTAATTTGATAAATAATAATTGATGTTGGATTAGATTCATCAGGCAAATACATAGCTTGAAGTTCATAGGTTGTAATATACGCACTAATAAGTTCCACAGTTTTTACTTTGTCAAGGGATATAACTTCCCATACTTCAGTGAGTTCAGAGGTTATGTCTCTATTTTGGGCTATCGCTATTGATTGCTCAGGTGGATTATCTGCAGCATCCGCCTCTTGCGAAGCTTTATACTCTTTCATTTGCGTATCATTAGAAAGCATCATATTGTCCTGAATCTGTTCTTCAGATGCACTTTCAGTTTTTGTCAGACTTGATTTTTTATGCTGCAATATTTGAGAACCATCTAATAATATCACAACGATCAGTAATGCAGCTGCAGTGCTTGCAACATATTTCATCCATGTTTTCAACTTTACATTCTTTTTAATTGATTCTTTATCTTCATGAATACTTTTCATAATATCCTCATGTAGTGTTTCAGGTATTTCAACGTCTTCTAAAGCCGCTATGCTCTCTACTATTTCTATTAAAGCCTTTAACTCTTCTTGGCAAGACTGACATGATTCTAAATGTCTTTCAAGTTCTTTTTGTTCTTCCGGGGTTAGCATATGATCTATATAAGCTGATAATTGTTCAATACATTCATGACATTTCATTGTTCACCCTCCTCGCTACCTTTTTTGACGAAAAAAGACTTATAAGGTTCCTTGTTTTGCTGTAAAATCTTTTTAAGGGCTAACCTTGCTCTAGACAGCCTAGATTTTACTGTGCCTAAAGAAATACTTAAAATAGCAGCAATCTCGTCATATGCATAGGCATTAATATCACGTAACACAATCATTGTGCGATGTTCTTCTTTAAGTTCTGTCATAGCCTGTTTTAATATCTCCTGCAACGCTTTATTTTCTATGATACTTATTACGTTTTCATTTTCGCAGACTTTATCAATCACCCATACTTCATTATCTTTTTCATTTGTTTGGAACAAAGAAATTTCCCTTTTACTTTTAGCTTTACGTAACTTATCTAAACACTCATTCGTAGCAATCCTATAAATCCATGTGCTCAGTTTAGAGTCTCCTTTAAAGTGATAAAGTTGTTTCCAAATTTTGATACAAACTTCTTGTGCAGCATCATAAGCATCCGGCTCGCTGCAAAGCATTCTTAAGCAAATATTATAAATCTTCTTTTCGTATGCGCTTATAAGGACCTCAAATGCATTTACATCGCCATGCTTTGCATCGTTGATTAACTGAAGTTCTTTATCTTCATGCATTTTGTTATGTCCCTCCTAATTTAATATTTTTATCAAACTACTTGTGTCCAGTTTAAATGATTATCCTCTTATAAACAATCTTTTTAAACAAACAATATAATCCTCTGCGAAATTATAAGTATGTATTGATATTTAGTTAATGTTGTGATAATATATTATTTGTTCTGATATTTTCTTAATGTAAATGCGAGAACACCTTTTGCCGCTGTGGCGGAATGGCAGACGCACCTGACTCAAAATCAGGCGTAGCAATACGTGCCGGTTCGAGTCCGGCCAGCGGCATTTTAAAAACTATCTCTTTCATAAGTGATAGTTTTTCTTGTTTTTCAGATACAGTACGCTATAGTATCAAACAATAAAAACTTTCAGCCCCTTTAAACTGAAAGTTTTTATTGTTTGATATTTCTGCTAGTAGCATCTAAAGTATGTTTTGAATCCCTAAGGCAATTATATAAATCATAGGCCTTTTTTAATATATGCCGTTCATCATTAAACTTTAAAAGGTGGTAGGCTTCATAATACTTATAATATCCTGCATCAATAAAATATTCTTCTCGTTGAGGTTTACAATAAAAACTATCAGTTGTCATTAAGTACCAATGTACAGTTTTGTGGATAACATCTTCTCTTCCTTTAAAGGTGTATTGACTTGAATCAATATATTTTACGATGCGTGCTTCCACGCCTGTTTCCTCTTTTACTTCTCTTAGGGCTGTGATCTGATGACTTTCTCCTGACTCTACAGTTCCTTTTGGAAGTACCCAGCCTACATATTTTTGCTTATAATCTTTATACAATAGAAGCATTTTTCCCTTATGAATCACTACTCCTCCGCAACTTACTGTTTTTATCATATAAATCCCTCTTTATCTCAATATTTCATAGTCTATCTTTATCTTAATTTCAAGGTTTAATCCCCTCATAGACATTCAGTATGCTTTGTGTCACATCCAATGCTTGAGCCCCTTTGCCGCCATTTTCGACTATTACAGCAAAGGCAATTTGATTATGATCTGAAGTATTATGTTTTGCAAACCCAACAAACCAAGAATGATCCTCTGCTGTTTCATTTTGTGCTGTTCCGGTTTTTCCGCCTATAATCATATTTTTCTTCTTTAGCTTAACTCCTGTACCATTACTTACGACTTCAATCATCATATCCTGCAGACTTTTTGCTGCTTTTTCATCAATAATTGCCTGTTCGTATTTCGGCATATATTTTATTTTTATATTACCCTTTTTATTCATAGAATAATCTAATACATAAGATTTCATCATTACCCCATCATTAGCTATCGCCGCAGCAAGTATAGCCATATGAAACGGCGTAGTCAAAGTCTTACCTTGCCCTATATAAGTAGCCGCTTTTTCAAAAGGCGTGTCTGATTCTGTAAGCTGAATTCTACTTTTAGCATAACCCATATCAAAATGCAAACCATTGTTAAATCCTAATTCTTCTGCTAAACTTTTTAAATTTTTAACACCAACTTCTTCACCTAGTTTAATAAAATAGGCATTGCAAGATTTATAAAAGGCGCTTTTAAGATCAACATGTCCATGTGCAGTTTTATTATAACATTGAATAGTATAGTCATCACCTGTTATTTTTCCTGTACATTCATACGTAAAGTCTAAATCAGAAGCATTTGCCTGATTTAGATACGCAAGCGCTGTAATCATTTTAAAAGTTGACCCTGGAGGATACAGTCCATTTGTTGCCCGATTAATAAGTGGTGAATTTTTTGTGTCTTTAGATAAGGTTTCCCAATCCTCATTGATATTATTAGGGTTAAACCCTGGGTTTGCATACATTGCTTTTATTTTACCAGTAGTTGGCTCGATGACAATAACCCCACCTTTTTTACCCTTCATTGCTTGCGCTACAGCTTCTTGATATCTGTCATCTAAGGTTAGTACGATATCCCTGCCCTCAAACTTTTCATTTAAGAACGCATTTTTAAATAGCGAAACAATGTTATAATCAGGGTATAAAAGCTCTGTATTCGCTAGTGCTTCAACGCCAGTCTTACCTCTTTGTGCGTAACCTACTACATGTGCATACAAACTCCCCTTGGGATAGACTCTTTTTTCATCAGTTGTGGTTGCTAGGAGCTTCATATTCGTATCATAAATGTTTCCTCTTATAACCTCTTGCTCAAGATTATTAAGCCGTGTATTATTAGGATGGACAGATATTTGTTTTTGCTTTATAGCCGTAAAGTATACTACATAGAAGATGAGCACAGCAAATAGACTTATATAAATGCATGTAATCCCATAAATAAACTTTTTGTTTTTATCCATTTTAATCCTCTTCCTTTACTTCCTGGGCTTTATTGTCGTATGAAAAATAAGTAATAAGCCCTATCATCCCCATACTTACTACCATCGATGAACCACCAGCACTTAAGAAAGGTGATGTAATACCTGTTAATGGAATAAGTTTTAACACACCACCAACAATAATAAATGTTTGTACAGCAAATAACGTAGCTATCCCTATTGTAATAAGCATGTAAAACTCATTTTTTTGTCTAAGTGCTACATTGATACATTGAAGGATAATTCCTAAATAACATAGTAAAATAATAATACCTATTAAATTACCGAATTCTTCGCATAATGCTGCAAAAATATAATCGTTGGCTGAAAAAGGTATCTTATTGGGAATACCTCTCGTTAAACCGCTTCCAAACCATCCCCATGTTCCTATTGCAAATAACCCTTGAACAACTTGATAACCTGTTCCAGTTATATCCTGCCAAGGATCAATAAAAGCCTGCACCCTCACTCTAACATGGGAAAATAATAAGTATCCTGTAGTCGCACCTACCCCCCCCATAATGATTCCTACTCCCAAAAGTATAAAACTTTTAGCAGCCATAAGCAACATGATCAGAAAGGTTAAATAATAAAGTAGTGAAGCACCCAAATCTCTTTGTAATACCAGACAGCCTAATACGGTCATCAATACAGTTACAGCCGAAATAATCGTTCTTTTTTTATTTTTTATCGCATCAAAGTTATTAAATAAAGCAGCTAAAAATAGCACTAAGGCTACCTTGCCAATTTCAGAAGGCTGAATACTCATGCCATTTATTTCAATCCAGTTGGTCGCACCTAATACTTTGCTTCCAAAAATAAATGGCAATAACATCATAACTAATAAAATACAGAGGTAGAGATATTTATTCCTTGGGCGTATAAGAATGGCAAAAATACTAGGAAATATCAAGGCAACCCCTACCCCTACAACGCAGGCTATTACTTGCTTTGAGGCGAGGGCATGATCAAGGCGTTCTAACATGATATAACCTATATCCATTAAGAAGAAAATCATATTCCACAGGATAATTTCTTGATGTCTCTTCCATAATTTTAGCAGCCATAAGGTAAGCGTAATAAGGGAAAAAATAATTAATCCATTAATAATAATAGACATACGAACAGTCAAATCAGTCTGTTTTCCTGCAACAATACTTACTCCGCCCAAATGAAAGAATACTATGCATAGATAAAGAAATTTATTTTTTTCATCTGTTCTGCCTAAAGAATAGCTTATAAAAGGCTTCATAAAACTAAAAGCGACAATAATGAACAAACATCCAAACCCTGCAAAAATATAGCGACTTAATAAAATCATTAAGTTAAAATATGCCACTTACTTCACCCACTTTATTCAATAGACTTAAAAGAGACACCCTCTATTAATTTTATCTTTGAAGCCTCTCCACTAAGATAAGCTTCTAAAACTTTTTGAGTTTCTTCTTTTGTTTCTACGTTAAAATTTAGTCTTAAGCTTTTAATATCAGTATACTTAAATTCTTCTAAATGTTTTAATACTATAGGCTTATCTGTTAATATCTGCACTACACAAGCCTCACAATCCGTTTGAATAGTCCACTGTGCTTCTTTTCTGTCTAACAACTGATGGTTTACACTATGATTAGCTTTTTTTACACACTGATTATGATACCTAAGTATACATTGCTTAGATGTCATTACGGGTATATAACCATAAACAATTCTTTCTAAATTTCCGCGTAGCGCCTGTATTTCAGATGTTGTAATCTCCATAGAAAGTGTAAGACATGAAGCCCCAAGCTCATGCCATAAAGCTATAGCCTCATTATTCATTATATTTAAGGTATAGTCAATATGCTTTTCTTTTTGACTGCTTTTCAACCAATTAAATTCACCATAATTTCTAATCAAATAACCTTCTATATCCGTATTTTCCCAATAAATGAGAGCGTGTTCAAACTTTTTATAAGAGGAATCATGCATAATATAAGGTAACGCTAAATAAAATGCTTTATTAGCTTCATGACATAGTTTATAGGCTTCTTGACTTTGTGCATTGTCGTACTGCCACTCCCAATAAATCTCAGTTATCTCTCTCTTTTCCAGGCACACCTTTAACTGATCTATTGTCTTAACATTAGCACTCCAAAACTTTTTCTCCTCGTGCCTATTCCTATTAAGCGGCTCATAAGTACGCTTATCCTTAATGCAGGACTCTAATATTTTTTCCTCCATCTTCAAAAGTGCCATTCTACGCATTTCATTAAGCTTACTAATGGATAGATAGCCCTCTTCATCCCAATCTATCTCAATCTTATTAAGAAAAAATGAAGTATTTCCTAATTTAGAAAGTTGTTTAATGGCATTGTCTTTAGTAAGGGGCGCACTTGAAGCTTTCTCTAATACTTCCCCTATATGGTTAATGCTCAATGTTTTATACGTGGCTTGTATCTGAATAGGTTCTCCAACTTTAGAAGTAACTTTCAAGTCAATAGGTACCTTTTTTTGTGATTTTGTATAAGTATTTCTCAGACCCTTCAGCAACTGATGATTTTTAGTGAGATAGACTTCACTCCCTACATCAATATATTTATCAAAGTCTAAATAAATAGTATCTCCCTTTTTATAATGTTTCGAAATACCCGCCCCGACACTTTCTCGTCCGCTTCGTATAATCTCTATACCATCACCTGGATTAAGTTCACATTTAAGCACGATAGCTGTCCTGCCTGATTTAGGTGAAAAATGTGTGACTTCTCCTATTTTAACCCCTATATGCCTCGGACTTACAGGCGTTATCATTTTGGCATTGGGTGCATCAAAATAATAACCTGTTGAGAATCCTCCCCTATTAAAGATTCCCTTCAGCTCTTCAATATCTTTTTGATCTACTTCATAACTTTTTTGATTCATAAAAAGATCAAGATATTTTCTATAGGTTTTTACAACAGAAGCTACATACTCTGGAGATTTCATCCGCCCTTCAATTTTTAAAGAATGAATACCGCACGCTATAAGTTCAGGTAAAAATTCTACTGTACATATATCCTTTAAACTAAGCAAATAATCTTCTTTACTCAGTGTTTTATTATTTTTTGTTAAAGTATACTTCATTCTGCAGGGCTGTGCACATCTTCCCCTGTTACCACTGCGCCCGCCTATTAGACTACTCATTAGACATTGTCCAGAGTAACTAAAACACAATGCCCCATGGATAAAAGTTTCAACTTCAACTTGAGAATTCGCTGTAATCTTCTTAACTTCATTAAGATGCAGTTCCCGGGCTAACACAATTCTCTTAAATCCTAGTGTCTCTAAAAAAGACACGTCTTCTAAGCTATGTGCCGTCATTTGAGTACTTGCATGCAAAATCAGCTCCGGAAAATACTTTTTAACGAGTGATGCAACAGCTAAATCTTGACTAATAACAGCATCTACCCCTAATCGATTTAAGTAGTCAAGGTAATTAAACAAAGTACTTACTTCATCTTCTTTGATTAATGTATTAACCGTAATATAGACTTGTATGCCTCTTAGTTTTGAATATCTAATTATTTCTTCAAGTTCTTCATCAGTAAAGTTCTCTGCATATTGTCGGGCATTAAATAATTTACCACCTATAAATAGTGCATCGGCTCCATTTTCTATCGCTGCATAAGCATTTTCAATTTTCCCTACTGGAGCTAATAATTCTACTGTTTTCAATATCTTCCACCTTTTTCTGTAATATAGTTAACAGGGGAAGTAGTTATCTTCCCCTGTTCTTAGTATCGTTTTTTTTATGATAGCCGCTTGTACTAATAATCTGGTTCTTGAGTTCTGTAAGTTCTACCGTCATTTCTCGTATCTTATCTTTGAGTGCCAAGTTCTCAGCACTGCATTTTTGGAGTTCGGTAGTGTAAGCCTCCAACTCTTCCTCCGTTTTTATATATTCACTCGCTATATTTAGCGCCGTTAACATATATACTCTGGACGTATTTAAACTGGTCCTTACATTTGACTGCTGAATACTGTTTATTTTCTCATTAATTAAAGACGCTACTTTGTGAATATGTTCTTGAGATTCATCGCCTTGAAGTGCGTATATATTCCCCCCAATGATAACCTTCACTTTATTTTTCGACATGTAATAACACCCCATTACTATCATTATGTTATTATTTCTTCTTTTTTGTAATTATAGCATATCCCCCTATAAAATACTACTTGTTAATAGGATTTCATCAGATACACATTCTTGTTATTTTAGCCGTTACTTGCCGCTGTCAATTCCTAATATTTCATAGGCATAAGGCGTAAGCATTCTTCCTCTCGGGGTGCGTTGTAAGAGACATTGTTTAATAAGATAAGGTTCATATACATCTTCCAATGTATCTTTTTCTTCTCCAATTGCTGCTGCCAGTGTTTCTAACCCAACTGGTCCTCCTTTGAATTGTATGGCAATAGCCTCTATAATTCTACGGTCCAGTTCATCTAATCCATTTTCATCAATATTTAGTAACTTAAGTGCTTTTAAACAAATTTCTTGGTCTATAGGCTTATTATACTTAATAAGTGCTATATCTCTCACCCTTTTTAGAAGACGATTCGCAACCCTCGGTGTCCCTCGGCTGCACTTTGCAATCTCATTGGCCGCTTCTTCTGTCATAGACGTATTGAGAATCATAGCTGTTCTCATAATAATTGCACTAAGTTCATCTATGGAATAATACTCTAGTCTATGTATAATTCCAAACCTATCCCTTAGCGGTGAACTAAGCATACCTGCTCTTGTTGTCGCACCAATTAATGTAAATTGCGGTAACGCTAAACGAATTGATTTTGCGGCAGGTCCCTTACCTACTACAATATCAATACAATAATCTTCCATTGCCGAATAAAGAACTTCTTCAACATGTCTGCTCATTCTATGAATCTCATCAATAAATAATATATCTCTTGGCTGAAGATTATTAAGTATAGCTGCAATATCCCCTGGCTTTTCAATAGCAGGTCCTGATGTAACTTTAAATTTCACATTCATTTCATGAGCTATTACCCCTGCAAGCGTTGTCTTACCAAGCCCAGGTGGACCATAAAGCAAAACATGATCTAAAGGCTCTTCTCTTTGCTGAGCTGCTTGAATAAATATTTTAATATTTTCTTTAATTGTACTCTGTCCTATATACTCATCTAACGAAAGAGGTCTTATATTACTTTCTATTTCATTATCTTCTAATTGCAAATCCGAAGACATTACTCGCTTTGTCATCCTTTTCCTCCCTCTTATAGCCCTAGTAAACTTAATGCTTTCCTAATAAGTTGTTCACTGCTATCACGTTCATCAAATATAGCATTTACAGCTTTTACCGCTTCTGCTTGCGCATAACCAAGAGCCACTAAAGCTTCAACGGCTTCATTCTTTTGCGTATGAGGGACTTTAGCATGTGACAGTAATTGCTCCGCATTTTGAGTATATAGTTTAAGCATACTATCTTTAAGTTCTAGAATAATTCTTTGAGCTGTTTTTGGACCTATCCCATTCACTTTACTTAGAGCCTTACTGTCTTCTGATAAAATAATACTTATAATATCTTGACTTGTATAGGTATTTAAAATCTGCATACCACCCTTAGGTCCTATGCCGCTCACACTTGTTAATTTCTTAAATAATTCTCTTTCCTCTCTTACCTTAAAACCATACAAGTCATAAGAATCTTCTTTAATATGTTCATAAATATATACTTTTATAGGCGTATTCGTATGCAATTCATCATAAAATTGATGTGCTGCACAAAAAACCTCATAACCTATACCATAAGTTTCTATAATAATAGCATTTTCTCCTATTTCTATGATATTTCCATTTAGATACGTAATCATAAACGACTCCTTAGCTTTAGAACATTTGTTCTTATTGTATACGATATTGATTAAAATGGCAAATAATAGCTTGTTTCTGTTACAATACCATCTATCTTTACATCAAATACTTCTGCGGGAATTTGATTAAATAATTGAAAATCCATACAAATACCGAGTTTGTAAACCTCCGGGTAACTTTTGAGATATTTATCATAGAAACCACCTCCATAACCTATTCGATTCCCTTGTAAATCGAATGCAAGTCCTGGTACTATTATTATATCATTTTTAGCTGGCAAAACTTTTTTGTGAAGTTGTGGATCAGGTTCATATATTTTCATCGTTCTATACGACTGTGCTTGTAATTCTTTTAGACTATTAATACAATAAAATGATATTTCTCCTATATCAGACTGAATTTTAGGATACGCTGTCTTTTTACCCTTACTTCTTGCAAACTCATCTAAAAATCTTGTTTGAATTTCTACATTAAATGCGGCATATAAAAAAATAGTTTCCGCATCTTCAAATCGCTTACAGGATGTGATTTGGCTTGTAATTTGTCTGGAAGCCCTATCTATTTCATAAGCGGTCACTTCTTTTCTTTTTTGCTTAATCTGTGACCTAATTACTGCTTTTGTCATCTTGAGCCATATACTTGAGGGGGTGAAGATTACCATCAGGAGTTTGTATTTTTGTATGTTCTAATTGGTTTTTAAAGTTCGATCTAAATATTTTTAAATACTGTTGTCTTAATGCTGTTTGTTCTTTTTTTTCATCCCCTGTAAGACCTATTGTTTTTTGTTTATGGGCAAGCTCATTGATTTTTTTGATTAGTTCATTCATCTCCATAGTTAAAGTCCTTTCTCATCAGCTACAAACCATGTTCCTATTTCTTTCCCCTCTAAAATTGTATTGAGTATTTCGATCTGTTCCCCAGAAGCGACAATCGTATCTGTTCCCCACATCTTTGCAATCTTAGCTGCAAGAATCTTAGTTGCCATACCACCTGTTCCTAGCTTTGACCCAGCGCCTCCTGCTAATGCTTCAATTTCTGGGGTAATATCATTTACCTGCTGGATAAGCTTAGCCTCACTATTTTCCTTAGGATTATCCGTATAAAGTCCATCGATATCGGTTAAAAGAATTAATGTATCTGCATCAACTAGCTGTGCAACTGTTGCTGATAATGTATCATTATCACCAAATCTATAGCCTTCGATTTGCGTAGTGGAAATACAGTCGTTTTCATTTATAATCGGAATAACTCCTAAATCTAATAATGTTTCGAAGGTATTTTTAGCATTAACTTTTTTAATTTCATCTTCTATGACATCTTTTGTAAGTAGTATTTGTGCAATAACTTGGTTGTATTCGCCGAAAAACTTCTGATACATCTGCATAAGTATGGCCTGTCCAATGGCAGCTGTCGCTTGCTTTAAAGGCAAATCTTCAGGCCTTTTATTTCTTCCAATACGCTGCATTCCAGCTCCAATTGCTCCTGAAGAAACGAGTATAACTTCTTTTCCTGAATTATTAATATCTGTTAGTACACGGGCCAGTTTTTCCATTTTATTGAGATTAACTTTACCATTTTCATGTGTTAAGGAAGAGGTTCCTATTTTAACAATAACTCTTTTGGTTTGCTTAATTTTATCTCTCACATCTATATCTCCTTAGTCCCACCGTCTATATTTGCTTACCTGAAACCGGTATGCTCTTAGCTGCCGCTAAAATGTTATCCTCTGTCACTTCTTGCAGTCTCTCAATTCTATTCATACCTATTTTCTTAGTAATATTAAGTACTTGAACACCATTAGAATCTCTTTTAACTTTTTCATCAATCAACTTAACAGGAACAACGGCGCATTTACCATCTTCTCTTATTAGCCTAATGTAATCTTCTTCAACAACATGGGTAATCCCTATACATTTAGCTTTACTATAATAAGCCTTGATTAACTTTTTACGATTTGTCTTTGTCTCATAAGCTAATACAGGCACCTTAGCAATCTTTCCTGTATCATATGCAAACAGCATATAACCACTATAATCTATCGTTGTATGGATAGCTATTATTTGTTCATTTTCTTCTAAATCTAAAAGATTAGGCAAGTATACGCCAAACTGACTTGCTTTGGTATCTTCAATTTCATGGAGTTTTAATTTATATACATTACACTTATTACTAAATAGCAGAAGGTCACTTTTATTACTGCTGTCTAGTTCTTGTATAATCGTATCATCATCCTTGATCTTCTGTTCACCGCTGCTTCTTAATGAAACAAGCGTAATCTTTTTTAAATATTGATGATCTGTGAAAAAAAGGCGCACATTATAATCTTCAATAAATGCCTCTTGCGTTGGTGCGGTAATTTCTGCATAGTTTAAAATATCCGTAACACGCTCTTTGGCATATTTCTTTTGTGTTTGTTTAAGCTCATCTATAATTACCTTCTTAACTTTAACTTCACTTCCAATAATATCTTTTAGTTTTGTAATCTCATTTTCCAACACTTCTAATTCTTTTAATGTATTAAGAATATATTGCTTGTTTAAATGTCTCAGTTTTATTTCGGCCACATACTCAGCTTGCATTTCACTAATGTTAAAAGTAAGCATCAGATTAGGCACAACTTCCTTTTCCTTTTCGGTATTTCTAATAATTTCAATTGCTTTATCAATATCTAAAAGAATTTGTTTTAGCCCTAATAGCAAATGATGCTTTTTTTCCATTTTTTCAATAGCATACGTATATTTACGAATAATACATTGCTGTCTAAACAGACACCAATTCGCAATAATCTCTTTGACACCCATTACTTTAGGTTTACCTTCAATGAGTACATTAAAATTACAGCTAAAACTGTCTTGTAATGTTGTTAGCTTAAAAAGCTTTTCCATTAATACATCTGCATCCGTATTACGTTTTAGATCTATTGTAAGTTTAAGTCCCGAAAGATCTGTTTCATCCCTTACATCAGAGATTTCTTTAACTTTACCAGTCTTAACCAAATCCTCTATTTTATCAATAATAGCCTCTACTGTCGTGGTATAAGGAATCTCTGTTACTTCAATACAATTTTCCTTTTTAACATACGTATACTTGGAGCGCACCTTAAAACTGCCTCTGCCAGTATTAAGAATTTCGCGCATCTCCTCTTCATTATATAAAATACTCCCGCCTGTCGGAAAATCTGGCGCCACTATATATTTAGACATCTCAGTTTTTTCATTTTTAAGATAGTTAATAGTAGCATCACATATCTCTTTAAGATTGAAACTGCAGATATTACTTGCCATCCCTACCGCAATTCCTTGATTTGGATTAACTAAAATATTGGGAAATGTGACAGGTAAAAGAACTGGTTCTTTCATTGTACTGTCATAGTTATCAATATAGTCAACTGCATTTTCTTCAATATCCCTAAAGAGCTCTATACAAATGTCGCTTAACTTAGCTTCTGTATATCTTGATGCTGCATAAGCCATATCTCTTGAATAAACTTTTCCAAAATTACCTTTTGAATCTACAAATGGTGTGTTTAATGCGCTATACCCTTTAGTTAAGCGTACCATAGTTTCATAAATAGCCCCATCTCCATGGGGATTAAGCTTCATAGTCTGTCCCACAATGTTAGCTGATTTCGTCCGATTTGACTTTAATAAGTTCATTTTATACATGGTATAAAGTAATTTTCTATGAGAGGGCTTAAATCCGTCAATTTCTGGTAAAGCCCTTGATACAATAACACTCATTGCATAAGGCATATAGTTATTTTCAAGTGTTTCCGTGATATTTTGTCTTATCACATTATCTTCCATTAACCCTAGTTCCTTTCTCTCTTAATGATTAGCTCATATCTACAAGATCTAAATATTTATGTCCCTCATCAGCAATAAATTGCTTTCTGCCATTTAAATTATCCCCTAGCAGTGTATCAAACATTTCTTGGGTAGCTGTACTATCCTCAGGCAAAACTTTTATAAGACGTCTTGTCTCTGGATTCATAGTGGTTCTCCACATCATCTGCGGATCATTTTCACCCAGTCCTTTTGATCTTTGAAGTGTATATTTTGATTTTAGTCCGCTTATAATTTTAGTTTTTTCGTACTCCGAATACGCAAAGTAAGTATCCTCTTTTGTATTGATTTCATACAACGGTGTTTCTGCTATAAAGACTTTTCCTTCCTTAATCAGTGTAGGAACAAGTGAGTAGAGCATCGTTAAAATAAGTGTTCTGATCTGATAACCATCTACATCAGCATCTGTACATATAATAACTTTCTGCCATCTTAAATTCTCTATATTAAAAGTATGTAAATCTTTATTGTGCTTAGATGTAATTTCTATGCCACATCCTAATACCTTTAATAAGTCAACGATGATATCATTTTTAAAAATCTTATCGTAATCTGACTTTAAGCAATTAAGTATTTTTCCTCTTACAGGCATAATCCCTTGATACTCGGCATTTCGCCCTAATTTGCACGACCCGAGTGCCGAATCACCTTCTACAATATAAAGCTCTCTTATGCCAATATCTTTAGATCTGCAATCAACGAATTTTTTAATGCGATTAGTAATATCTATCGATCCGCTTAATTGTTTTCTTACATTAATTCTTGTACGCTCTGCTTTTTCCCTGCTACGCTTATTAACAAGTACTTGCTTTGCAATTTTTTCAGCTTCATCTTTATTTTCCGTAAAATAAATAAATAAGTACTCTTTTAAATATTCCTGAATGGCTTCTTGTATAAACTTATTAGTAATTGCTTTTTTTGTCTGATTTTCATAACTTGTTATTGTAGAGAATGAGTTTGAAATAAGGATTAAGCTGTCTTGAATATCTACAAATGTAATCTTCTTTTCATCTTTATTATAAATATTTTCATTTTTAAGATACTGATCTATTGCATAAATAAATGCATTCTTAATAGCCTTATCAGGAGATCCCCCATACTCAAGATAACTTGAATTGTGATAGTACTGAAGTAGGTTGTTTTCATTACAAAAACAAAAAGCTATCTGAAATTTAAGCTTATATTCTGGACGATCAGCACTATCTTGTCCTTTTGTTTCTTGTTCTGCACACATAATATTGGTAAAGCTCTTATCATCTGCTAATTCTTTAACATAACCTATAATACCATCTTCATATAGGTAAGTTTTAACCTCTTGCTGTATTTCATTGTTAAAAACAAACTTTATGCCTTTATTAACTACCGCTTGTCTTTTAAGGATATCTTCAAAATAAAGCGGTGAAATATCTACCTCTGTAAAAACATCCTTATCAGGTTTCCAGTGAATACGAGAGCCTGTATTTTTATAATCACATTTGTATTTTCTGATCCCTCCGATATTTTCACCTTTTTCAAAATGCAGTTCATAACAATAGCCATCCCGTTTAACTTCCACGTTCATAAACTCTGAACTATATTGTGTAGCACATGCACCTAATCCATTCAAACCTAAACTAAATTCATAGTTTTCACCGTCATTATTATTATACTTGCCACCTGCATATAATTCACAAAATACAAGTTCCCAATTATAACGCTCTTCAGCCTCATTATAATCTAAAGGTATTCCACGGCCATAATCTTGAATTGTAATTGAATAATCTTGATGTAATGTAATATCTATTTGATACCCATGACCTTCTTTAGCTTCATCTATTGCATTGGCCAGTATCTCAAACACCGAATGCTGGCAACCTTCTATCCCATCCGATCCAAATATAACTCCCGGACGAAGTCTTACACGATCTGCTCCTTTTAGAGCAGATATACTTTGATTATCATATGTTTTTTGTTTCATATTTTCCCACCTATATACTTTATCTCATCTTATTACTGTAAAGAAATACATCATTGTTGTCAAGATTTAAATTTTCTGCTATAGTAACCTTTTATTTTTAGCATACTCTGCAGTAAAGTATAAAAAACGCACCCGCTTTTGAAATAGGCAAATTTGGTCTGAAACTCATAATGCGAATCTTCCTATTTCACAAAAGAAAAGCAGTTAATACTGTCCTTAAAATATTATGATTTATTCCTTTGCTCGTAAATTGAAATAACTTGTGGCTCATCATAGTGAATGCCAAAGGTATCTACCGTTATAGTTTTTATTTTTATTTCTTCCTGTGGAATGTTTTTCTCATTAACTGGCGTTTTGCCAATTTCTTGTAATACATCCATTCCTTCGATTATTTTTCCAAACGCTGTATATTGTCCATTTAATCCCAAATCGTCCTGTAGGAGAATAAAAAACTGAGATCCTTCTGTATTGTATCTTTTAGATCTCGACATACATATAACACCTTCTTCGCATTTAATTTTATTCTTAACCCCATTTTGTTTGCACTCACTTTTTATAAAGTAGCCCGGAAATCCTGTTCCATCTCCAATAGGATCTCCTGTCTGCACCAAATAATTAGGAACAATCCTGGAAAATGACATACCATCATAAAATTTTTTATTTATAAGATCTATAAAATTATTGACAGTGTTCGGAGCATATTGAGGATATAATTCTATTTTAACTGTTTGATTATCTTCTAGTATCATGGTTACTACCGGATCTTTAGAACTATCTGGTGGCTTATCCTGATTAGTTGCTTGATTGATAGAATAGAATGTTCCCATGCTTAACACTATAATCACAAAAACCATACTTATCTTTTTCACAATTTACACTCTTTTCATTATGTTTTTTATAAGTATGGATATTTTGTGAGTTTTTTATTCTTTAAGCAACTATAAACTTACGATTCGCATTACTTATCTTTCTAAACAATACGCTTTCATGTCTGTCTATTTTCTTGCACAAAACAAAAAACAGGGGATCACCCTGTTTTTATTCTTCAGTTTCTTCAGTTGGTTCCATGTCTGCAAAAAACATTTCATCAAATTCTGCTGCTACTTTATCGTACTCTTCATCCGTTTCGATTTCATCTAACTTGATGTCATCGCCTTCTTCTGAATAACGGTAAATTAAAACATCTTCTTCATCCTGTGGTGCAAGTGCAATATATTCAATATCATCTACTTCAAATATACCAAGTACATCACATGCTACTTCTCTATCCTCATCTTCAAAAGTCACATAGATCACTGCATCTTCATGCCCTTCCCCGTTACAATCACAACCATTTTCATCATTTGTACAACCACATTTTTTGTTTTCTTCCATTTTATAGTTCCTCCTTAGGGAATTAATTACAAAGTTATTATAACATAGTGTGTGAAAATTTACCAAGTATTCATTATAAGTTTTCTCTGATAATTCTCTCAGCATTCTTATACGTTAACTTATCAATAACACTTTGTGGATATAGTTTAACTAATGTATTGATAAGTTTACCCATATCTCCTGCATTACATACCTCTAAGTCACAATTCATACCATCAAAATCAGTTCCAAGAGCGAGTATATCTTCTCCGCCTAGTTGATAAAAATGCCCAATATGATCTATAATAGCTGGAATAGTACTTTTATGCGTCCCATCTAAAAACAAACCATAAAGATTAATGCCTACTACACCCCCAGAGTTCGCTATACGCTTAATCATCTCATCTGATAAATTTCTGCTATGATTGCAGATAGATCTTGCATTACAATGGGATGCAATAATAGGTTTCTTATAGATTTCACAGACTTCCTTCAGCGCCAGCTCTGATAGATGTGATATATCTATTAGTATTGGACTGTCATTCAAATAGTTTACAACCTTCTTTCCAAACTCAGTAAGTCCTTTATCGCTAAAATGAGGAGCCCCTAACTCATTTTCATAGTTCCAGGTAAGTGTCATCATTCTTATGCCTAAATCGCAGAGTTTTTGAAGATTATCTATATCACCTCCTATAACCTGCCCTTCTTCTAATGATAAAAAGGCAGCTATTTTACGCGCACTCTTAATCTCAGTATATTCTTTAAAGCTTGTTGCAAAAGCGATGTGATCGCTGTTTGATTTAATTTCACACATAAAATATCCATACATTTCATAAATAAGTTCCATCAGCGGCTTAGTTGTTAAATGCGTGTCAATAAATAATGCAAACCATTGTGCTATATAATCTCCTGTTTTAAGCTTACTAAGATCAACATGATATTCATTAGTAAGCAAACTTGATTTTTCTGTGTAGAGTCTATCTATCGTATCACAGTGAAGATCAATAACAGGCACTAAAATTCACCTACTTTTTCCACCTCTTCATATACTTTTCCTTTTGTATCCACTTCTACTGATTTCATAATTATAGGGGTAGTCGGTCTATCAGAAAAATCTGTTGGACTGCCTGCAATCTTATCTACAATATCCATACCCTCTATAACCTTGCCAAATGCTGCATACTGACCATCTAAATGTGGTGAGTCTTGGTGCATAATAAAAAATTGTGAACCAGCTGAATCCGGTGCCATCGCCCGCGCCATTGAGAGTACCCCGCGACTATGTTTTAAAGTATTATTAAACCCATTTGATTTAAACTCTCCTTTAATATGATAACCAGGTCCTCCCGTCCCTTTTCCCTCTGGACAGCCTCCTTGAATCATAAATCCTTTAATGACCCTATGAAAACTAAGTCCGTTATAAAATCCCTTATTAATAAGTGACATAAAATTTCTCACCGTATTAGGTGCTATATCCGCATAAAGTTCAGCTGTTATTTTTTCGCCATTATCCATTGTAATTGTAACAATTGGGTTTGTATTTTCCATTTCCATTCTCCTTTTATATAAATTCATTTTTTAAAAAAGCAATATAGGTTTTTCTCATCTCGTAAATATCAGCCTTACTTGTAACTTCCCAAGGTGCATGCATGCTGTGTACACCCACCCCACAGTCAATTACATCCATGCCGTAGTTTGCAACAATATAAGCTATTGTGCCGCCTCCACCTAAATCAAGCCGGCCAAGCTCCGAGGTCTGCCATATAATATCATTATCTTCTGCCATTTTTCGAAGTTTCGCTACATATTCTGCATTTGCTTCATTTGAGCCTGACTTGCCTTTAGATCCTGTATACTTATTAAATACTACCCCTTTTCCTAAATAAGCAGCATTATACTTTTCTAGAACAGATGGGTGATTAGGGTCATATGCCGCTGTCACATCTGAGGAAAGCATCTTTGACCTTGCAAGGGTGCGTCTTAATTTTAAACTTGAATAGTCTCCTGTTAAATTGAGAATCTCCGCTACTGTATTTTCAAAAAATTTAGAGTGCATCCCGGATGCGCCTACACTCCCAATTTCTTCTTTATCAACTAAAACAGTCATAGTCGTTCTTAAAGGTCTTGTGATCTCAATCTGTGCTTCAAACGAAGCATAACTGCAGACTCTATCATCCTGACCATAACCTATAACCATACTACGATCCAGACCATAATCTCTTGCTTTTCCAGCCGGTACAATCTCAATTTCAGCTGATACAAGATCTTCTTCTTCTATACCATATTTTTCATTTAAAAGTTTTAATATATTTGCCTTAACTTTAATTTTATCTTTCTCATCACCCTGAAGTGGGATGGTACCTAGACAAACATTAAGATCTTCTCCTGTTATCGCTTCACTAAGCTTCTTTTGCATTTGTTCCCCGGCTAAATGTATAAGCAAATCAGAAATGCCTACAACTGGATCATTTTCATCTTCTCCTATGACTATATTAACTACTGAGCCATCTTTTTTAGCCACTACACCATGTATTGCCAGTGGTAGCGCAACCCATTGATACTTCTTTACGCCTCCGTAGTAATGGGTCTTAAACAATGCAATATCAGTATCCTCATAGAGCGGATTAGGCTTAAGATCCAATCTTGGTGAATCTATATGCGCGCCCAGAAGATTGAGCCCTTCTTCCATGGGCTGCTGACCTATACAGCATAAAATTAAAGATTTATCCATATAATTTGCATAAACCTTATCACCAGTGCTTAACTTAGTATGCGTTTTAATGAAATCCTCAAGATTTCTATAGCCTGCTTGTTCAGCTTGCTTTACAAGTGAACGTACACACTCTCGCTCTGTTTTATTTTCAGATATAAAATGCTTATACCTATCTGCGTATTCAAATAATACTTTAAGATCTTCCTCTGTATAACTCGTCCATGCATGTTTATATTCTTTTTTAAAATCTGTCATATTATTCCTCCTTTACCGGTCGTAAAATATTATACCATATTATATTATTTTATTCCAAATGTTACTATACATTTATATTATGAGTGAGTCCTAAATTTATTATTCTAAAAAGAGCTCCAAAAAAATTAGAGCTCTTACGCATTAATTAATCCATACTCTGGTATTTGCTTTCATCGTATTATAAAACCACAAACTATCTTCCTCTGAAAATCTTATGCAGCCCTGTGAAGCTCTACGCCCCAGCACACCTTTGCCTTCAAGCAGCCTAGTTCCTGTTACATCAAAAATAATTGAATGGAATAAATAATCTCCAAATATTTGAAAAGCATTTTTGCATCGGTAACCTTTATTGACTCCAAAGTAAGGAATACGATTTGTGAGTTCAAAAGTACCTCTCGGAGTAGGTGTAATATTCTTTCCAGTAGAACAAAGCAGTATTTTAATCAGCTGCCACTCATTTTTCTTGCCTTTAAAGACATAAGTCTGTTGTCTATAAAGATCTGTCCATACAAGATAAGCTGTTTGGCTACTCATATCTTTGCTATTAATAAAAGCTTCAATCTGATCTTTAGTAGGTTTATCTTTTGCAGTAGCCGGATCTTTAGGAATACTTACACTGTTCCAAGGTACTTTTACTGTTTTATCTTGCGCATTTTTAATCTTATAGTGTACGCCATCTTCTGCTGCCCACACTTCTACTTTTTGCCCTTTTGCAAAACCATTTACCGCATATTTCATTGTACCTATTATTATAGATGGGGGAAATAAAGTTTGATTTTCCTTAATAACCACATCGTTTTGATTATTTAAAGTTTGCTGATACCTTTTTAATAAGCTTGAAATATCTTGTCCAAATGTATGGCCTGCGCTTAAAACGTTATAGTCAGTTTCTACATAATGAACAACCGTTGTTAAATAACGCGCATTGCGTAGCGCATAGAGCTGTGTATTTTTTACGAGTTTTCCATTTGCCGACATTTCTATCAGTCCAGATTGATTTTCAATAATATGTACGCCATCCCAGTACAAATCCGTGTATATGATTTTCAAAGATCGGTTAGTTTTATTAATAATCATTTCGTTGTTGCAACTAATAGACTCACTCATTACCTGTCCTTTAGGCACTAAAATGATCTTGCTATCTGAAATGTTTAAATCAAAGTATGTCTCAAGTGCTCTTATTGGAATTAAAATGTCTTCTTCAGTAGTTAGAGAGTATGTTTTCAAAGCGCCAATGTAGAGCACCTCATTATTCATATAAACTTCCATTGACTTTATAGCTGGATGATCATCTGCACTTAGACTATAACCTTGCCAAACAAGATGAAGATAATCATTACTTTTCTCTCTTGAAAACCCCATTTTTTCCAAAGTCTTCAAACTGAGATAACTTGTACCTAAAAAATAATAGAGTTTATACTCTTGATCATTTAATCTAACGTATTTATTACTTGATACTGCATTACCTAACAATACTTTCTCATAACGCCAACTTTTAATGCTATTTTCTCTATATTGATTGATCTTCTCTTTTATATTAAGAGGGCTAGCCTCTGAGGCTTTTTTAATATAATCTTGATCTTGTTTAAATTGTTTAGCTTGACTAAATAGAATATCCCAATCATTTAATGTAATCACTCTGGTCTCATCATAAGACATTTCTCCCCAGATATATTCAATAATTAATCTTCCTATAAAAGGATTTTGGCACAATTCTTTTTCTGGCAGGTAAATGGGCATGCGATTAATATAATGACATAGTATTTTAGCGATAGTCCCCTGTGTAATAAGCATATCGTCTACTATATAACTCCCGTAAACCTCTTTCTGGTTCTCATCTTCAAAATAGCTAAGTATTTGCTCCTTTAAAGAACCGATTTGATCTATTTTAGCCTCATTTACTTCTACTACTATACTTTCATTATTCACTTCTTTATATAACGCATTACTGCCTAAAGAAACACTGCCCAATACACTATTGCAACCTATTATAAGTCCACATAGCACCCCATAAACCTTTTTCACATGTCATCCCCCTTGATTAATAATAAATTTCCATTTTTTTACTTTTTTACTTTTGTATTATATCAAAGGGGTAAATAAATAGCAACTTATATTATAATTATTTGGAAAATTGTTTAAATATCTACAAACTCTTTTTTCACTTATTTTCTATGGAGTTGAATTCCTGTATAATCTATAATCCTAAGAGATTCACTTATTGTACATTCTATAGCTAGCTTTGCATATTCATCTACCTTCTTTTGTTCTTTTGCCTCATGAGTTAATGAAGCTGCTCCTCCAATACAACCACTTACACAAGCCATGCCCTCAATAAAATTAAAATTATTTTTATGAGCCTTCGCAAGTTTAAGTGCTTTGTCTACTTCTTCAATGCCATTACATGCAATAGGGCGATAAGATAATTCAGATATACTTTTTTCTTTAATAATTGTTGCAACCGCATCAACCACCCCACCTGAGCGAGCAAATAACCGGCCAAAATATGAGGCGTTATTTAGTGGCTCATCCCGACACTCTGATACTGCAATGTTATAAGCATCTATCAATGCCTCCAATTCTTCAAATGTTATTACATAATCTACTGCATCTTCTAGATCAACTTCTCTTTTTTCTTCTTTTTTAGCGGTACAAGGGCCTATAAATACCACTTTAGCCATTGGATCAATTTTTTTAATAAAACGCGCCATAGCTATCATCGGAGAGACCATTGTCGACAAATGCGGAACCAAATCTATATAATGCGTCTTAACGTGACGCACAAATGCCGGACAACATGAAGTCATCATAAAAGATTCTTTGTTTTCTACGACCCTATTAATAAACTCAAGCCCTTCATTGTAAGCTACTATGTCTGCACCTAACGCTGCCTCTATAACATCTTTAAATCCAATTTTTTTGATCGCAGCCACAATCTGTCCTATATGCGCATTATATTGTGTCACAATAGAAGGGGCAATAACAGCGTAGAGTTTTGTTGTTTTATCTTTTTTACAAGTTTCTATAGCCTTTACTAACGCAATAATTTCACTCCTATCTGTAATAGCTCCAAAAGGGCATTGATAGACACAAGCTCCACAGTTGCTACACTGATCATAATCTATTTTTATCTTTTTGTTTGTCTCAATATATATAGCTTTACTTTTGCATGCTTTTATACAAGGCCTCATGACATCCACTATTGCATTATATGGACAAACATCCCTACATTTACCACAACTTACACACTTACTATAATCAATCTGAGCTTTGCCATCTATTATTTGGATCGCATCTTTTTTACAAACTTGTATGCATCTATGGGCTAAACATCCTCTGCAGGCTTCTGTAATAATATATCTTTCAGCTGGACATTCATCACATGCAATATCAATCACTTCAATAATAGGTTTTTTTTCATTTATTGGAGCAGCAGCAAGGTCAACTCTTTCTGAAATGATCTCTCGCTCTTTATAAACACAACATCTCGAAACAGCTGTAGTTCCCGGAATAATTGTTTTAGGGATATTATATTTGGTTGTTTCAAAATCCTCTTGAATAACTCTTTTAACAATTTCTTTATATACTGCATGCCTAATCCATTGCACATGACTCTCAAACTTTCTCATTATACGACTTCCCTTCTAATAGTATTCAATTTCTACAAATTTCCCCAAGCTCACAAGTACCGCCTGCAACTTATCTAAAACATTCAATTTAATGCTTAGTTCATTAGGAAAATCTGGATTTTGATGGGCAGGATTAATGGCTCGCCCAATTAACATTTTAATATGAGTACAGTCTTCGAATAGAATTTTTGCAAGTTTTGAGGCCCCATCCTGAGCATTTAAAAAATCTATTTCCTTTGCAGTTTTTATACATTCCAGCTTCTCAACAGCACCTCTTATTGTCAATACACCTTCCGTTACAAGGTCGACACCTTCCATATAAGCAATAGGTGGAATGTTTTGATCAATAATGTCAAAGTTTGTTTTAATCTCCAACCCACTTTTTCTTGAGACAATGTTAGCTGCCGTACCGCCACACACTAACCTTTTGCCTGTGCAACGCATTAGTATATCTACAACTTCCTGGTCTCTTTCAGGATAAAGCGGCGGACCTGAGAATAAAGCAGCAAGTTTTGGTTTTATTGCTTTAATAGTCACAACAGTTGTATCATCTCCAGGTTTTTCTACGTATAGATCTTCACACACCCCTAATAAAAGATTAGTAATCATTTTGGCTGACATAGATTGATTAACGATTGTATGTAAATAATTAGCTACCTCTTTCCAGCTCCACCCAAGATTTAAAATCATTCCAGCACCGGCATGAATAACACCATCACTTACAAAAACAAGTGTATCCTTCTCCAGTAACTTAAACTTGCTCTCCTTGATGCTTCTTCCATTAATTACTGTAGTTGTTGTATCAAGCAGTTTAACTTGGTTATTTCTTATAAAAAAAACACTGGGATTATCAAACTCAACAACATATACCATGCCATCATGATCTACCTTGATAATAGTAAAAGTTGAATAAGCCAACTTCCTCACTGAACATATTGGAAGCGTATGGATAATGGTATCTACAACCTCTTCAATGCTTAGTCCTTCTTTTAACATGGTAATCGCAATTTTGGCCGTTAAAGTTGCAAGAATATTTGCTTTAACACCACTTCCAAGCCCATCTGATAAAACCGCTATAAAACTATCTTTACTACTAAAAACTTCTACCTTATCGCCACATAACTCTTCTCCATATTTATTTAAACTTCCCGTTGCAAAATCCATAAAAAATTTCATCTCTTGATTCCTTCTTCTTCTAAAATAAGCTGTTTTAACTGAGTTAGTGTCACTTTGGTTTCAGCAGTTGTTTCACCTAGGAGACTTGCTATTTCTTGAGCTACCGTCATTTGCTTATTGATAACTTGTTGTGCCATGTTAATGGCATCTATTTTCATAGTTTGCAGCTTTTTTTCTAGCCTTTCATCTTTTGTAATATCATGTGCAATCCATAGCATGACTTGATGATATTCTATCCATATAATGCTCTGAATCACAACTGAGCCATTTTGCTTAACATTAACTTTTTGGCTTAATATACTTTTTTTAGTCTGTTTTACTTGTTCAAAAAACTCTTCTTCAATGAACATGGCTATAGGAAGTGCAAAGGTATTTTCTTTGGTTATCTTGAAAAACTTTTCAGCTGCTGGATTAAGCTCCACAATCTCTAATTCTTTATTGATAATAAGAATGAGATTAGGTGTTGCATCAAAAATAACATTTGTCAAAGTTTCTGCTCTTTGTTTCATAAACGGTAAGCACATATTAGATTCTGCCATTTCATTATATACGGCGATTGCTTTTTCTCTGCAAGTATGATAGCCACAGCTTCCACAATTAAGTTCGTCCAGCGACGTATACTTTCCAATACTTCTTAATATATGACGTACTTGCTCTTCATCAGGCTGTTTAAGAGGTACATGCAAAGAAGGAAAGACTTGGCTTAAATTTACCTTGCGCCACCAGTCTTCAAAATATGTTATGCCAGATAAGTTTTCTGTCTGATATTGCTTAATAGACTGTTTCTCTGCATAAACTTTAACCCTTTTCTTTTTTTCATAAACATTTGTTCTATCCTGTGGTAATCCAGGTCCTTCAATACAACTATGTCTGCAGCAACTCATCTCAAATAATGTATTAGTGAATTGATTATCCTTTATTGCTTCAATAACTTCTATACATTCATCTATGCCATCAACTTGAACGATTTCTATATTTACGTTTGTTCTATCTATATTCCGAGTTACACCTCCGACTACAGGGTATTGACGTTCACGACTGCCTCGTTCATCAAAATCCTGTACATCTAAATCATTAAGATCTATCTTCTCTTCTTCAAACCACTTTTCTAATTCTTCAAAGGTAAGTACAGCATCTATCGTTTTTTCCTCATGACCTTCTATTTTTTTAGATAAACAAGGTCCTATAAAAACCACCTTTACTTGTTTCCCATATTTTTCTTTTAAGATTCTGCTGTGACACACTGCCGGAGACACAATAGGTATTAAATGGGAGGTTAGCTCAGGATAATGTTTTTGTACAAGATAGTTAACCGATGGACAGCAGCTTGTAATATGACATTTATTCTCATGTATTTTAATATACTTCTCATATTGTTCTGTTACAAAATCAGCTCCAACCACTGTTTCTTCTACATAGGTAAATCCTAGAAACTTAAGTGCTGAACAAATTTTATCAGCATGCTCTCCAAATAGCGCTGCAAATGAAGGGGCTATGGATGCAACTATTTCATTATTGTCTTGAATATATTCTTTAACTGCTTGAAGTTCTGTTTTAACTTGTTTAGCATTTTTAGGACATACCTTTAAACACTTGCCGCATCCTATACATCTTTCTTTCATAATCTGGGCCTGTTCAGATTTAACACTAATTGCATGTACTGGACAGGATCTGACACAAGCATAACAATTCTTACAATTAGCTTTAGAAAAATTAATAATCCACATGATTTAGATCACCCCTATAGGTACGCCATGATTTCATAAATAAATATTTCTCTTGCATTATCTTTTGAAACTGATAAAATTTTATCATCCCACCTTGCCACAGAAACAGCTCCTGTACACCGCCCTATACAAAACGCAGCGTGTAATTCAATTATATTTTCTAACTGATGTTCTTTGATAAGTGCTTTAAAAATTTCTATAACTTGATAAGACCCTTTTAAATGACATGCACTTCCAATACATATTTTAATAGTTTTCATAGTCTTACTCCTTCAACTCCTTAATTATTAAATATATTAAATATTATTTTACTTATAGCCTATCGGATTTCTCCTGGCATATTTATTATATGCATTTGTTATTTTTTTGTCAATCTTTGATACTGCTTTTCTATATATACAACAGATCGCATGTATTTAGCAGCTATTTTTAGTACTATTTTTATATTTAGACTCTAAAATATTGTTATATATATAACATATTTTAGAGTCATATTGAGTTGATGGCACTTATTTTTTTAAATATAAAATAAAAGAAGGTGCGGATATCCACACCTTCTTTTATTTTATAGAGACTCACTATTTATACTTTGTCTTTTGCCTCATAATGTGTATGAAGCAATTTATGCGCTTTATGGCTCATTGGTTTTTCAAAAAACTCAGCATAAAGTTCTTTTACAAATGGATTTTCATGAGATTTACGAATTGTTTTACTTCTATCTTCAGTATAAATTGCAGCTTGACGTTTTTTAAGAATCTCTGTATCTCCATGGTGATATGGTTGACCACCACCACCGATACAGCCTCCTGGGCAAGCCATGATTTCAATTGCATGGAAGTTTCTTGGGTTACCACCTCTGATTTCTTCAAGAAGTTCTCTTGCATTACCAAGTCCATGAGCAATACCAATATTAAGATCCATATCTCCTACTTTAACTGTTGCACTTCTTACGCCTTCAAAACCTCTAAGTTCTTCAAAGTCTACTTTTCCAAGCGTTTCACCTGTTAAAATTTCATAAGCTGTACGTGTAGCAGCTTCAATAACCCCACCAGTAGTTCCAAAGATAACAGAAGCACCTGTTGATTCTCCTAATGGATTATCAAAGTCTTCTTCTGGAAGGTTATTAAAGTCGATATTAGCACGCTTAATAAGATGCGCAAGTTCTCTAGTCGAGATAGAAAGATCTACATCGTTATTAAATTCTGGTCTTGCTGCTTCATATTTTTTAGCTAAACATGGCATGATTGATACAACTACCATTTTTTCTCTTGGAATATTGTATTTTTCTGCAAAATAATTTTTCGCAATGGCTCCAAACATTTGCTGTGGAGATCTTGCTGTTGATGGAATATTTAATAAGTCAGGGAATTGGCTTTCAATAAAGTTCACCCAAGCAGGACAACAGCTTGTAAGTATTGGCAGACTTACTGACTCATCTCCAGCCTGAAATCTTGTTATACGATCAATAAGTTCTGCGCCTTCTTCCATGATTGTTACATCAGCTGCAAAATCTGTATCAAATACATAATCAAAGCCAAGTGCTCTAAGTGCTGCAACCATCTTACCAGTAACAAGAGTACCTGCTTCCATTCCAAATTCTTCACCAAGTGCAGCTCTTACTGCCGGTGCTGTTTGTACTACTACAACTTTATCATTATCAGCAAGATGTCTAACAACATCCCAAGCATGCTCTTTTTCACATAATGCACCTGTAGGACAGACAGCTACACATTGTCCACAATGGGTACAAACTGAATCTAATAGATCCGCTTCGAAAGCAGTTGAAACAACTGCGTTAAATCCTCTATTAATACCTGATAATGCGCCAACTGTTTGTACTTTGTTACACATTGTTTCGCAACGTCTGCACATAATACATTTGTCCATATCTCTTACAATAGCTTTGCTTGTATCTACTGGATAAGTAGATTGTGCACCATCTTTGCCTATTTTGATTTCTCTTACACCAAACTTTACAGCAACATCCTGAAGTTCACAGCGTCCTGATTTTTCACATACAAGACAATCTTTTGGATGGTCTGAAAGTAATAATTCAAGAACTACTTTTCTTGCATTAAGTACTTTAACTGAACGGGTATTAACAATCATGCCATTTGTTACAGGGGTTGCACAAGCTGGTGCTAAGTTTCGGCGACCTTCTACTTCTACAACACAAATTCTGCAAGATGCTGCTTGGTTAACCATTTTTGTATCATGTAAATCTAAATGACAAAGAGTTGGTATATGGACGCCTACTGCTTTTGCTGCTTCTAAGATTGTTGAACCAGCTGCAACACTAGTCTCTTTGCCATCAATCGTAATTTTTAGTTCTGACATCGCTTTCTCACTCCTTTTCTATTCTTTGATAATCGCTGCAAATTTACACTTATCCATACATGCACCGCATTTAATACATTTTGCTTGATCAATAAGGTGTTTTTGCTTAACAGCGCCTTCTATAGCATCTACTGGACAAACTCGCTTACATGCTGTACATCCAATACATTTATCAGTAATCTTATATTGAAGCAATGCATTACATTGACCTGCTGGACATTTTTTATCTTTAATATGTGCAAGATATTCATCTTCAAACACATCTAATGTTGATAAAATAGGGTTTGGAGCTGTCTGACCTAGACCACAAAGCGCTGTATCTTTAATAACTTGGCTAAGGTCTCTTAGGATATCTATGTCTTCCATTGTTCCTTTACCCTCAGTAATCTTTTCTAATAGTTCTAAAAGACGTTTTGTTCCAACACGACATGGCGTACACTTACCACAAGATTCTTCTTCTGTAAACTCTAAATAGAATTTTGCTACGGCTGGCATACAGTTATCTTCATCCATAACAATCATACCACCTGAACCCATCATAGAACCTTTTGCTATTAGATTATCAAAGTCTATTGGCGTATCAAGGTCTTTTTCTGTTAAGCAACCACCTGAAGGCCCGCCAGTTTGTACAGCTTTAAACTTTTTACCGTCTTTAATGCCGCCACCAATATCATAAATAACTTCTCTTAATGTAATACCCATAGGCACTTCAATAAGTCCTACATTGTTAATTTTACCAGCTAACGCAAATACTTTTGTTCCTTTTGATTTTTCAGTTCCAATAGAAGCAAACCAATCTCCACCTTTTAAGAAAATAACTGGAATGTTTGCAAACGTTTCTACGTTATTAACATTGGTCGGTTTAGACCAGTAACCACTTTCAGCAGGGAAAGGTGGTTTAGTAGTAGGCTCTCCACGCATACCTTCCATGGAGTGGATAAGTGCTGTTTCTTCACCACATACGAATGCCCCTGCACCAAATTTAATTTCAATATCAAACTCCAATCCAGTCCCTAATATGTTTTTACCAAGCAGTCCATATTCTTTTGCATCCTGAAGTGCTTTTTCTAGACGCTTAATCGCAAGTGGATACTCAGCTCTGATATAAACTAACCCTTTAGTCGCACCTATTGCATAACCGCAGATTGCCATTGCCTCAACTACTGAATGTGGATCACCTTCTAAAATCGAACGGTCCATGAAAGCTCCTGGATCCCCCTCATCAGCATTACATACCACATATTTTTGGTCTGCTTTGTTTTTATAGGCAAACTCCCATTTTAAACCTGTAGGGAAACCACCGCCCCCACGGCCACGAAGTCCAGACTTTTTAACTTCATCAATTACTTCTTGTTGTGTCATACTAAGCGCTTTTCCAAGTGCTGCGTAGCCATCTCTTGCTATGTATTCTTCAATATTATCAGGATCAATAAAACCACAGTTACGAAGTGCAACACGCATTTGTTTTTTGTAAAAATCCATATGCTTTGAATCTGAAACGACTTCTTCTGTTGTAGGGTCTACGTAAAGTAATCTCTCTACTTTTCTTCCTTTTACAATATGTTCTTTTACCAGTTCTTCTGCATCACCTGGCGTAACTTGTACATAAAAAGTATTGTCAGGAAGAATTTTAACTACAGGCCCTTTTTCACAAAAACCAAAACATCCTGTTTTAAGTACTTGTACTTCTTCTGACATATTTGCTGCGTTGATATGAAACTCAAGTTGTTCTATGATCTCATTGGATTGTGCAGAAATACATCCCGTTCCTCCACATACCAATATATGCATTGTATATTTAGACATTTTTAGGCCACCTCTTTTCTATTACTCATCTATGGATTTGTGAGCTACTGGAATGATACCATCTACCATTTCCCCACTTTTAATATGCTTTTCTAAAATCTCTTTTGCTTTTTCCTTAGTAACATTGCCATATACTACTGGCTCACTTGCTGGAAGTGTCACCTCAATGGTTGGTTCTGCATAACAGTATCCCATACAACCGCTTTGTGTAATCACAATATTATCAATACCTTCTTCTCTTACAAGGTCTGCAAAATAATTCATAATATCTCTTGCACCAGATGCAATGCCGCATGTTGCCATTGCTACACGAATGACTACCATCTCATCTACATTCTCGCCTTTTTCTCTTAAATCAACTTTATTTTTCACATTATCTCTTAAACTTTTAAGGTCATCTAACGACATGATTTTAGGCATATCAATCTCCTCCTATAATTATTATTCTTAATATTCACTAAGAATTTTCTTTACATCCTCTGCTGTTACAATACGTCCATACACTTTTTCTCCAACCAGTACAACAGGTGCTAAGCCACATGCCCCCACGCATCTGAGTGCATCTAATGAAAACTTGCCATCTTCTGTAGTCTGTCCAACTTCAATGCCTAGCTCTCTTTTAAAATAATCTACAACCTTGTCAGCTCCTCTTACATAACAAGCTGTTCCCATACAGACTGCAATAGGATGTTTTCCTTTTGGTACCATTGTAAAAAATGAGTAGAAACTAACTACTCCATATACTTGTGATACGGGAAGGTCAAGTTTCCTGCCTATGAATATTTGAACTTCCTTAGGTAAATATCCAAATATACTTTGTGCTTTATGAAGCACAGAAATAAGAGCACCTCTTTTTTCTGGTAGTTCATCAATGAACTTTTCGAGCTGAGCATACAATTCGTTTGCAAGTTCATTTTTGCAACTTTCACATGACATAATATATCCTCCTCATTTATTCCTTTTTATATAAATTTTTATACTTTATTTGTTAATTTTTTAACAAAAATAGTATAAATTATTTACTTACTTTATGAAAATACCATAAAAATTTTATGTTGTCAATTAATAAAAGACTTTGTCTTAATTATATAATATTTAAACATTTAATACTATTGTTAATTAATGACTGATTTTACTCTAAAACGTAAAAATAGATTTTTAACAATCTATTTTGTTTATTGACGATTAGCACCGAACCGTTTAAATAAGTCATTAACATCAAGATTTTGCGTGTCAAGAAAATTTTCGTGCTGTGATATATCTTGTAAATAATGGGCATCTGATGACTGAATAATAGTAAAATCTTTATATTGCTGCGCATACTCATATACCGAAGCATATTTTGATAATTCAATCATATGAATATCTAACTCTTCTGGAATAAACCCCAAGTTCGAAATAATACTATAAGAATTTCTATCAATATGTGCTGGATAAATAACCCCACCCACTGCTCGCACTGCTTTGAATAAATGCTCGGCTGGTATAGCTGAGGCTGTCAGCAATAATCTTTCTATTTCTCCAATTATTTCATCTTCTTTATTTAGAATATATTGATGCCCAAAGATATCTACTCTGTTTTTAATTTGTGGCATATGACTTGTTACATAATCTTCTATCTCTTTAGCTGTTTTTATATCTTTAAATAGTGCAATACAATGAAATTCCTCCATACATTCTATTTCCATGCCCGGGATTACTAAAAGATCATTTTGTTCTCCTATCTGCATCACTGCTTCACAATTCACACACGTATTATGGTCTGTTATAGCAATGGTTTGCAAACCATTAAGTTTAGCCATGTTAACAATATTATTAGGAGACATATATTCATCTGCACATGGTGAAGCTGCTGTATGTATATGAAAATCATAAGCTATCTTCATCTAAATCTCCTGAATCTGGCTAAGACAGGCTAGTTGACAGACTACATCAAAGCTATTCAATTTTGTACTTAAAACAGGAATACCTTCTTCATTCGCCTTATGAATCATTGCTTCATCAGCCTCCACATTTTCAGTGAGAATAATAGCTGATAATCCGAGTAAACTCGCTACTGCCACAGAATTAATATGACCTTGAATTGTAATCCATACATCTTTTTCTTTGGCATGGGACATGACAAAGCTTAATAAATCTCCTACATATCCCCCTTGAACTTGATTTGTAATGCCTGCTTCTCCTGCCACTAATTTAAGCTGTATTTGTTCAATAATATCTTTAACGATCACCTTATTCAGTCCTTTCTTATTTATCATTATGTGTTGGAATTACTGTTTCTGTAAGGTTATGCATAACCTCTGATAGGTTCTTTATTTTCTTTCTGAGCATAAAGACACATTCTTCAATATTAGCATCTTTTTTAACAACATCTTCTGCAAAGCATCTGCATGTAGGTGCGCCGCATGAACCGCAATCTATTTGAGGTAATTCTTTATAGAGACTTTCAATATCTTCCATCATCTTGAGAGCTTTTTCCATATCCTTATCTAAAGAAAAAACAGGCCTTGGTGTAATTTCTTTACTAAATGAAGCCGGTACCTGAGTTATAGCATTGATAATCTCATTATTATTAATAACATTTTTTGCTGCATCTTCTTCAATCCACTTTTTCAGTGTATAACGACTTACAAAAGGATTTTCAATTGCCAAAGCACCTCCAAGACATCCACCGGTACATGCTAAAGCTTCAATATATTTAATGTCTGCCAGCGTGCCATCTTCTACCTTTTCTAATATGCCTATAACACTTTCCATCCCATCTACCGCAATACGGCTCTTGATAGTATCTTCATCTAGCCCGCCATTTCTCGTTGCCCACGAAAGTCCTTTATAAGTACTTTGTCTTTTTACAGCTATTTGACCATTAGAGTTCATTTTATAGATCATCATCTTATAAATATCCTGCATAGATAATACCCCATCTACATAGGATCGTACTAATCCCTTTGGCCGATGTATATCCGTTGCTTTTGCCGGGCAAGGCGAAATGAAAAAAACACCTATTTCATCTTCCGAAATCCCTTCATCAATATATTTATTTTTAATATATCTTGCGGCAAGCTCCATAGGAGACATAATCGGTAATACATGATGAATAAGTGATGGAAATCTTCTTTGGATAAGTCTTACAATAGCTGGACACGATGAGGAAATAATTGGAAACGTTGAAGCTGTCTTTACATAGTCATAGGTATGTTTCGCAATAACTTCTGCCGCACATCCTACTTCTAATATATCAGTAAACCCTATATGGTATAAAGTACTTAAGATTTGCTCAATATTTTTTGCTTTTGGAAACTGTGCATAAAATGATGGTGCTGGCAGTGCAATACGATATTTATATTTATCTATAAGACTGATCTCATCAGTAACTGCTCTTTTGGCGCCGTTTCTGCAGATCCTAATGCAGTTGCCACAATCAATGCACCTATCTTCAATAATCTTTGCTTTAGAACCTCTTACTCTTATAGCTTCTGTTGGACATCTTTTAATACAATCTGTACATCCAATACACTTATCTTTTTCTAATGTTACTGAATGGCTATGCATAAGGGTAATCACCTTCTCTCTTATCCCATTTGTATTATGTTAAAAAAACTGTTAGCTCTACAGTTGTCCCTACACCAACTTCTGAATAAACATTTAAATGATCACTATATCTTTTCATATTAGGCAGACCCATTCCTGCCCCAAAACCTAATTCCCTGATTTCATGTGAAGCCGTTGAATACCCTTCCTTCATGGCAAGATCAATATCGGGTATCCCCGGACCTTTATCTTTTAGTATAATATGCACCTTATCAGTTGATATATCAACATCTATTACTCCACCATATGCATGTATAACCATATTCATCTCAGCCTCATACATAGAAATAGAGATTTTTCTAATAATACCCGAATCTATCCCTAGCTGCTTTAAAGTACGCTTAAGCGATGCTGATGCTTCTCCAGCAACTAAAAAGTTATCTCCATCTACGTGATATTGTAACTTCATATTAATTCTCTCCTTTACGCATTAATCCTAGTTGATACAGCTCTCCACAAGCTATATAAAGAGGATAGTTTGTTGAAAGAAGAATCATGCTTTTCTGATGTGCCATCTTGATCATGTCTTCTGTTGGTTCCTTCCCTCTTACAAATACAATTGCCTTGATATCCAACATTTCAGCTGTTCTAATCACTTGAGGATTGACAAGTCCCGTAAGCAATAAGACCTCTTCTTTTGCAAACGCCAACACATCACTCATTAAATCACAGCCACATGCTGCAAGTACCTCTCCTTCTAATTTTTCTTCACCTGTCCATACGTTTGCTTTTAATATATCTCTTATCTCTCTAATCTTCATCTTGCCCTCCCATTTTCCCAATTAAGTCTCATACGTTCTAGTACCTGGCAGGCATACTTCAAATAAACCCTCTACTAAATTTGTTTGTATGCGAACCGCTTCCTTAGTTCCAAATAATTCTTTTACTTTATCAAGACCTATTCCGAAATGAAAATCTTTCTCTTTTTGCTGAATAATAAGAAGTCTCGAGTATAACCATGGATTAATCCTAATCCTATCTTCTTTCACCTCCCTATATTCATAACTCATTGGATTAGAAACTTTAATATAATCTTCTTTAATACTTACAGAAGTAAATTGTGCACTATTCCAATAATTACGATGTATAACAGCATTTGATACAACTTCTATTAATGCTGCTTTAGGATAACTTATCGGCACTATTTGCTTGATGATTTCTTCAAAACCCTCTAATATTTTAGAAATATTTCCTGTGACTGCTACTATACGTGAAGCATATTGTATTTCAAGCACAGCTTGAGGAATAAAATTTTGAGGGTTTTTGCCAAAAAGAAGAAGTCCTCCATACGTAGGATAATACACTCCCCTTTCAAAATCTGCTGCAATAATCCCAAGAGTTGATAACACTAATTTATCTTGTTTTTTATAGCTGCCCATATACCCTATGTGTTTATCTATTAGATCAAAATCTAATTCTTCAAGAGTAGCACTGCGACATGGCACATTTTCAAAACTCAGCATACCAAACTGTTGAAGCATATTAGCTATCTCATGTCTGGTTGCCTTATCAGTAGTAGAGCCTCTGCGTACATAAAACGCACCTGTTTGAAGCATTTGATGCGGTACCTGCATACTTTTAAATATTGTCAAGATGCCTATCATTTTATGATTAATCATTTTAGCTTCAAATTTCACTGGAACTGGTGGAACACTCCTATTTGAAATGATTTGCTGAATTCTTTCCTCGATGTTATTTGGGATATCTTCAATCCCTACAATCATTCGAGTCTTATCTTCAATTCCAAATAATATATAGCCTCGCCCACCTGGCGTATTTGCTATAGCTATCACATCTTTTACGAACTCTTTTTTTTCTGATTCCAACTCTAATGATAACTTAAGCTTGAAATCAAGTTTAAACCCTTCATCATTTTTTAGAAGCTGCTTTAATTTATTAAGATTCAATGATGGACTCCTTTCTCGTATAATCCTGAGTAAAGGCTTTTATAATTCATTCTATCACGAAGAATATTTATTATACAACATACTTATTAAATATATTGCCTTAAGTTTTTGTACATTTATAGTTTTGGTCTTAATTAATGGGATAAATTAACACATTTACATTTTATTAACATATAATATAATATGCTAATGCACACTTGGAGGATAATATGTATGTTAAAAAAAGAAAATATACCCCTATCATACATGAGGTTTTTTCATGCTTTACCTATTAAATATAGTATCGATATCTATATAGATACTAAACTTGCATTCCGCGACGTTTTATACGAAGACTTTACTGATTATATTGCACTGTATCCCGGAGAACATACTATTACTATTAAACAGACAAAAAATCCCATTACTGTTTTCAGTATGGTCTGGCATGTTCCTAATCAAAAAATCTATACAGGTATTATTGCGCCTAAAACCAAAGATGGTATGGGTATTGAAATTTATAAAATTGAAGATATTACAAGACCTATTCCGTCCAATAACTTTTTAGTCAGAATCGGTCATTTTAGCATGCCAACCCCAACAATAGATATTTTCTTATCAGATAATACGGCCACCTTTAAAAAAGTAAGCTGTAACGAACTTACTAACTATACACCTTCAAAGCCAGGCATTCATACCCTCGAAATCAAAGAAAGTACTACAGGTAAGTCTCTTCTTAGTGTTCCTAGTATTCGTTTAAAAACAACTAGATTTTATTCTATCTACGTAATAGGCAATAACTCAAAAGAATTTCCGCTTACTATTACAATTCCTCTTGATGGCAACTCCTATTTAAGAATTTAAAAAAATACCAACAAAATGGATTATTTCATTTTGTTGGTATTTTTTACTTTCTTTTTACTTTTAATTGAATAACCAAAAGTGCCTATCTCTTTCCCTAAGGTTAAGTACGCACCATGAGAATACGCAATAAGATCTGTTTTATTTAAATGAAATTTACCCTTCTCATCAATATAGTGAGGATCAACATATACATTTAAAATATCAGCAATAAACATGTGATGTGAACCTAATTCATGTATCTCTTTCACTTTGCACTCGATATTAACTGGACTTTCATCGATCATTGGACAGTGCGTTTCATTCTCGTAACTCGGAGTAAGTCTCATATCTTTAAACTTATCTCTATCTTTTCCTGATTTTACACCACAATAATCAGTGGCTTTTGTGAGTCTTCTGGTTGTAAGGTTGATGACAAAACAGCCTGTTTCTTTAATAAGCTCATACGAATATCTTGATGGTCTAATAGAAACATAGGTCATAGGCGGATTTGTACAGATTGTCCCGGTCCATGCTATCGTGATAATATTGGCATGTTCATGATTGCCACAGCTTACCATTACAGCTGGCAAAGGATATATCATATTTCCTGGTTTCCACTTTTGTTTCATAATAGTCTCTCCACAAATTCTAATTACACTATTGATAAAGTCCCTATTATAAAGCTAATACCATTAATGGTCATATGCATAATAGTAGTGCTTTGGACATTTTTTTCTTTTTCCTTAAGTATTCCAAACCCTATTCCTAAAAATGTTGCGTAGAGTTTCTGAAGTGGCAAGGGATGTATTAAGCCAAAGACGGCCCCTTGTAGTATCACGGCCTGCCATCTTCCAAATCCTAACTTAAGTTTATTTTGTATCTTACCTCTAAAAACATACTCCTCTAATAAAGGGGCAAAAAAAACAAGTACTAAACATCTTACTATATGCTCAGTATTTGAAAACAATCGTTGTACCTGCGTAGCATACTCAGTAAAAAAAACTCCAAGCAGTATATTAATTAAACTTGATACAAACCATAAGACTATGCCATAGCAAATATAAATGACTATCTTCTCTTTTCTAAAATAACGATAATCCGAAAAACTGTCTTTCTTTAAAATAAAATCTTTAAGTAATATACCTGCCAGACAAAAAACTTGTATAAAGAGGTTAATTTTATACATATGATCATTATAAATCTTCATAAAAGAAGAACTGTCCATCCTTAAGAATAATCTCAACAAATAAATAAATATCCACTGACAGCCCAAAAACCATAATAGTGTTAAAGAGGCTTGCAGACTGCATTCCAACTTTTTATACATAGCTTCCCCTCTTAATAGATATTAAAAAAGATAGAGGTTGCCTATAATAAATTATAGGCCCCTCATAAAAGTATTTATTCTTCTTCAGTTGTTTTTTCTGGTTTCTTTAAGAGTGCTTTTCTTGATAAATTAATGCGTCCTTGCTTGTCTATCTCTATTACTTTTACTTCAATTACGTCTCCGATGGCTACCGCATCTTCAACTTTAGCAACTCTTTCATGTGAAAATTGAGAAATATGAACTAATCCCTCTTTGCCAGGCACTAGCTCAACAAAAGCACCAAAGTTCATAAGCTTAACAACTTTCCCGGTAAATACTTGACCTTCTTCAATTGTCTTAGCAATGCCTTCTATCATCTTGATGGCTAAACGAGCTTTTTCAGCGTCACTACCACAAATAAACACTCTTCCGTCATCTTCAATATCTATTTTAACTCCTGTTTCATCAATAATTTTATTGATTACTTTTCCTTTTGGCCCAATCACTTCACTAATTTTTTCTGGGTCTATAGTGATTTGCGTAATAACAGGTGCATAAGGTGATAATGTTTTGCGAGGTGCCTCAATTGCTTTTAACATAACTTCATCTAGTATATATAATCTTGCTTTTCTGGTTTGTTCTAAAGCACCTTTAATAATTTCAGGAGTAAGTCCTTGTATTTTCATATCCATTTGAATAGCGGTAATACCCTTATGTGTGCCTCCGACTTTAAAGTCCATATCCCCAAAAAAGTCTTCTAAGCCTTGAATATCTGTTAAGAGTACAAAATCATCATCCGTTTCTCCCGTTACTATCCCTACAGATATCCCTGCTACCGGTGCTTTAATAGGTACGCCAGCTGCCATAAGCGACAATGTTGATCCACATATACTTGCTTGAGAAGTTGATCCATTGGAACTCAATACTTCTGATACAAGCCTAATAGCATATGGAAATTCTTCTTCTGAAGGAAGTACTGGTAATAATGCTCTTTCTGCGAGCGCTCCATGACCTATATCCCTTCTTCCAGGTGCTCTAGGCATTCTTGCTTCTCCTACTGAAAAGGGTGGGAAATTATAATGATGCATATATCTTTTAGAAACTTCAAGTTCATCTAATCCATCTAATGTTTGTGCCTCTGATAATGAACCTAAGGTCGTAATAGTCAGTACTTGAGTTTGTCCTCTTGAAAATAATCCTGTTCCATGAGCTCTTGGCAGTATATCTACTTCTGCTGACAAATGTCTGATTTCTTCTAAGGTACGGCCATCTGGACGTTTTGATTCTTTTAATATCATTCTTCTTACCGTTTTCTTTTCAAAAGCGTAGAAGGCATCTTCTAAATAGCTAAGGTGTTCTTCTTTGCCTTCTTCAGTAAGTTTTTGAATAACATATGCTTTAAGTTCTTTAAGTTGATTTTGCCTCACTTGTTTATCATCTGTAAAGACAGCTTCTTCCATCTTAGCATCTCCAATAAGTGCTACGATATCTGAAAAAATATCTTCTGGAACCCCTGCTTTCGCATAATCTTCATTCTTAGGCTTACCACAATCCTCTTTAATCTTCTGCATAAACGCAACGATTTCTTGGTTGACTTCGTGGCCTTTCATAATTGCATTGAACATAATGTCTTCTTCTATTTCATCTGCTCCTGCTTCAATCATCATTACTTTTTCACTACTTGAAGAAACCGTAAGCGCAAGTTTAGATTGTACTCTTTGTTCATTATTTGGATTAATAACGAATTCACCATCGATATACCCGACTTGTACTGAAGCAACTGGCCCTTTAAATGGTATCTCAGAAATATCTACAACAAGTGAAGCTGCGATCATTGCGGTTACTTCTGGACTACAATTTGGATCTACTGATAAAACAGTTGCTGTAATGACAACATCATTGCGATAATCTTTTGGAAATAGCGGGCGCATAGGTCTATCTATAAGTCTGCATGTAAGAATAGCTCTTTCTGAAGGTCTAGCCTCCCTTTTTATAAATCCTCCTGGGATCTTACCTATTGCATAAAATCTTTCTTCATAATTAATGCTCAGAGGAAAAAAGTCAATTCCTTCTTTAGGTTCATCACTTGCCACCACTGTCGCTAAAATTACTGTGTCTCCATAACTTACCATAGCTGCACCAGTTGCAAGTTCAGCGACTTTCCCAATTTCTACTGATAGCTTTCTTCCAGCTATAGTTGTTGAATAATTTTTTATCATATTTATCTTTCCTTTCTAAATGAAATAAGATTTAGAAGAGAAATTTTTGTTGCGCAATCTTATAACTATCTTTTAAGTAAGCTAGTTATAACATTGCACAAAAACATTATTTCTCTTCTATCATTAATTTGATTTACAAAAAAGGGCGGAATATTCCACCCTCTTCATTATTTTCTAATGCCAAGTTCAGCAATTATTGCACGATATCTTTCAATATCAGTCTTAATAAGATAATCCAAAAGTCCTCTTCTTTTACCAACCATCATTAATAGTCCACGACGTGAATGGTGATCTTTTTTATGCATGCGTAAATGGTCTGTTAAGTGATTAATTCTTTCTGTTAATAAAGCAATCTGTACTTCTGGAGAACCTGTATCGTTAGCAGCTCTTCCATGTTTTACCATCAATTCTTGTTTACGTTCTTTTGTCATATAATGACCTCCTTTAATTTAAATAGCACCTATTACTAGGATATGGCCGGAGTTTCCAATATCTGAGTAATGGTATACAACATCTAACAGTATAGCATATATTCAATATTGTTGTAAACTATTTGTCTAAAGATTTCTCGAAAGATCTAAAAAACGTTTGTACCTGCTCCTTATCTTGCTTAATTTGATCTGCAAGTAAAGTTAAACTCTCAAACTTTTGTTCAGGTCTAATAGTCCTATAAAAATAAATTGTAACTTCTTGATCATATAACTGTTCATCAAAATCAAAAATATGGGTTTCAATCATTTTATCAGTCCCACTTACAGTAGGATTATAACCTATATTAGTCATACCCCAATATGTCCTATTATATACGTGTATTTTTGTAGCATATACCCCCTTGGGCGGATAGATTCTATCTGGCTCTGCCATAATGTTAATTGTAGGAAATCCAATTGTTCTACCTAATTGCTTGCCTTGTATTACATTTCCAACAACTGAATACGGGTGCCCTAAGAGCTTATTTGCTGTTTCTATATCCCCTTTAACGATTAAGTCCCTGATCGTTGAACTTGATATCGTTTTCCCCTCTATTTTAACCGTATCAACAATACAAACTTTACAGTTATATTTTTGGCCTAGTTCACGTAAATAATATTGATTGCCCTCTTTCTTTCTTCCAAAAAAATAATTGCTTCCAATAATAATAACTTTAGCCCTTAACTGCGTCATTAAAATTTCTATAAAAAATTTTTCTGCTGAAATACTAGCAAATTCTGTTGTAAAGGGATACTCTATCAAAACATCTACTTGAAATTTTTTAATTGTTTCTTCTTTATCTCGTCTGGACATAAGTAGAGGCTTAGGCGTGTTGCCAATAACCCAGCTTGGATGTGGATAGAAAGAAAAAACGACTATTTGCAACCTCTCTTCTTCCGCTTTTTGTGCTGCCACCTCAAATAACTTTTGATGACCTATATGCACCCCGTCAAAATTCCCTAGAACAACTATACTGTTCTTTTTTTGACTAATATCTGTTGTTCCATAAATATATTGCATCCTATCCACCTCTTGCTACTAAATTAATTTTAACTTCATATTATACCTAAAATATACGTTCTGTCCATAGTGATCTTAGGCATCTATTAGAGTATACGCGATGCACCGCTTAAGTTATGTACCTATACAAAAAGCTCCTTATCTTATTCATTGAAAGGAGCTAAATTTTATGGGTTCTTAAACATCTTTTCCACTTGCAGGCAATTACCTTTATAATCAAATTTATAAAGTGCTATAAATAGATTATTGCTATCATAAACTCTAACTATTTCATTTTTAAATTCACTTTTAAAATCTATCAGTTGATTTACATCTAGTTTATTACCATTATAAAGTAATTTATTGGCCGAACTCTTTACACTTACTTTTTTTAACTCTTTAAAAATTTCTTCTATTGAATCTGTATAATCTTGTATTTTTTCTTGATGTGTGGCTAAAAAATCTAATTTAACACTGTCTTTTAATGTATACTTACCAACTTTAGTTCTTAATAGCTCTCCCATATAGGCACCACATCCAAGGATTTTACCAATATCAGTGCAAAGTGTTCTAATATATGTTCCTTTTGAACAATGTACTACTATTTTAAAACGCTCATCAGTAAGCCACTCGGTTACTCTACACTCATAAATAGTAACTTCTCTTTGGGGCCTGTCAACAACAATCCCTTTTCTTGCCAGTTCATATAACCTTATCCCATTGATCTTAATAGCTGAATACATAGGAGGGACTTGAAGATATAGTCCTTTAAACGAAGCTACTGCCTCTTCAATTTTTTCCTTAGTTACATTCACATCAAAAGTTTCTATAATTTCTCCAGTACTATCTTCCGTCGTTGTATAGGCACCTAGTATAACTTCTGCTTCATAGCATTTATCTGCATCTGTGATATATTGTACAGCTTTAGTGGCATGGCCCATGCACAGCGGCAAAACCCCCTCCGCTTCAGGATCAAGTGTTCCTGTATGTCCTATCTTCTTCTGTCCAATTATTTTTCTTGCTTTTGCAACTACATCATGAGATGTATAGCCTTTTTCTTTGTAGATATTAATAATTCCATTAAACATGATGTATCCTTCCTCAAATACCATTGTCACACTTTACCAAGACATATACACAAGCTTCTCTTCTTAAAAATTCAAACTTTGTTCTACTTTATGAATAACCTCACTTAATGTGCCCCAAATAGTGGCTCCAGCCGCTCTTACATGACCACCGCCGCCAAAGCTAGATGCTAGTTTTGCTACATCATGTGGTGCATTACTTCTTAGACTCATCTTATAGGCCCCTGGCGTATTGCTGGGATATATAAAGACTGCTACTTCACAGCCTTTAATATTTTTAATATAGGAGACTATGCCCGATGCTTCATCTCTACTCGCATGATGAGCCTCTAAATCCGCATCATCAATATAACTAAGAAAAACCTTACCACTGCATAACTTTGTCAGACGTCTGGCAGCTATACTTTGTAAATGCACTGTATTTTCTGTTTTTTGATGTATGAGACGATAATAAATGGTACTAAAATCAAAAGGAATTTGAAGAAGCTTTGCTGCCGCTGCATGTGTACTTGACTGTGTACAAGAGTGCATAAATCCTCCTGTATCTGTCACAATCCCTGTAAAAAGCGCTTCACACATGTTTTGTGTAAGTAAAATAGCTGCTTGATCTACGATATTAAATATTAATTCTGATGTGGAAGAGGCATCTTTTTGCACATAGTTATACTTTCCAAAATGATTATTCGTTTCATGATGGTCTATATTGATTGTACTTTCAGCTTTTTCAAAGTAAAACTTTAGATTTCCTAATCTTTCAACGTCTCCGCAATCTAAACTAATGAAAGTATCATAGTTACCCGAAAAAGCTTGGCTTACACATATATCATTTAAAAGAAAAGTATATTCATCAGGTATACGTTCTAGAAGAACTGTATAAGCCACATTAAAAAATTTGCAAATATTAGCCATACCTACTAATGAACCCATTGCATCTCCATCAGGATTTTCATGAGCTGCCAATAACACATGCTGGGAGTTTTTGATAACATTAATAATATTATCTATCATTATTTATCACTATCTTTCATCACATCTTGTATTATTTTTGACATATGCATACCATATTCTATAGACTTATCTAATTTGAAGATAAACTCTGGTGTGTTTCTAAGGTTTATGCGTCTAGCAATTTCTTTTCTGATAAAGCCTTGTGCTGCATTTAAACCATTTATAACATCTTCTTTTTTATTGTCTTGTAAGACACTGATATATACTTTAGAAGTCTTTAAATCATTAGTTGTTTCTACTTCCACTATACTAACCATGGTATCATTAACTCTAGGGTCTTTTATCTCGTAACTAATTAATTGTGAGAGTTCTTTTTTAATTTCTTCATTGATTCTAGTCATTCTTTGCATCGACATAGTATATCCCTTTCTTTATTAAACATATGTGTTTCTTATCTAGGTACTTCTTCCATAATAAAGGCCTCTACAATATCCCCTTCTTTAAGGTCGTTAAACCGTTCAAACATAACGCCGCATTCATAGCCCGTATTAACTTCTTTTGCGTCATCTTTAAACCTTTTAAGCGAAGTAAGATGCCCTTCATAAATGACAATACCATCACGTACAATACGCACACCTGAATTTCTAACTATCTTTCCATCTTGCACATAAGCTCCGCCTACTGTACCCACACCAGATACTTTAAATGTTTGTCTAACTTGTGCATGGCCAATTACTTTTTCAATATATTCTGGATCAAGCATTCCTTTCATAGCAGCTTGTATGTCTTCTATCGCACTATAGATAACACGGTATAATCTTATATCTACTTGTTCTTTTTCTGCGATAGCTTTTGTAGTTGCCTCAGGTCTTACATTAAATCCTATAATAATAGCTCCGGATGCAGAAGCTAACATAACATCAGATTCTGTAATCGTTCCTACCCCTCCATGTAAAGTTCTGATTCTCACTTCGTCATTGCTTAGTCTTTCTAAACTTTGGCGTACTGCTTCAACAGATCCTTGTACATCAGCCTTAATAACTATATTTAATTCTTTCATTTTTCCTTCTTGAATTTGAGTAAATAAATCATCTAGAGAAACTTTCTGAGGTGTTTGTCCGATTAACTGCACTCTGCCTTGTGCTTTAATTTGCTCAGCAACTTGTCTAGCTTGTTTATCACTATTGGCAACATAGAACATATCTCCTGCTGTTGGCACTTCATTAAGCCCTAATATTTCAACTGGTGTTGATGGCCCAACCTTTTTAACTGCTCTTCCTTTGTCATCTACCATGGCTCTGATGCGCCCATATGAAGCTCCAGCCACTATAGGATCCCCAATTTTTAATGTACCGCTTTGTACAAGTACTGTAGCAACTGGTCCTCTTCCTTTATCTAGTTGTGCTTCTATAATAGTTCCTCTAGCTTTTCTATTAGGATTTGCTTTAAGATCTGACATTTCTGCAACAAGAAGTACCATCTCTAAAAGCGTATCTAAGCCTTCTCCTTTAATCGCTGACACAGGTACACATATAGTATCTCCGCCCCATTCTTCCACAAGCAGTCCATGATCTGCAAGCTCCTGTTTTACTCTATCAGGATTTGCGCCTTGCTTATCCATTTTATTCATAGCTACTATAATTTGTACATTTGCCGCTTTAGCATGATTGATAGCTTCAATAGTCTGTGGCATTACGCCATCATCAGCTGCTACAACTAAAATAGCAATATCCGTAACTTGTGCCCCCCGCATACGCATTGCAGTAAACGCAGCATGGCCTGGAGTATCTAAAAAGGTAATTTTTTTACCATTAATGCTAATAGATGAAGCCCCTATATGTTGTGTAATGCCTCCTGCTTCTTTTGCAGTTACATTAGTTGAACGTACGGCATCAAGCAATGAAGTTTTTCCATGGTCAACATGTCCCATTACAACAACAACTGGAGGTCTTTCGACTAATTCATCCTCTGTATCTTCAATCTCTCCAAATATTTCTTCCATTAAATCTTTTTCTTCTTCTGGCTCAACTAAAATATCAAATTCTTCCGCTATTTGAGCTGCTAATTCAAAATCAATCTCTTGATTAATAGTTGCAATTTTCCCTTTTTTCATCAAGCGTTTAATAATATCAGTAGGAACTGCATCTAATTTTTCTGCTAAATCTTTAATTGAAATAGCCGGAGGTAAGTGAACAACTTTAATATCTTCCGTCTCTTCATCAATTTCAATAATTTCTGTTACTTCGGGTATATTATCATTTTTCGCGTCTATACTATCACCAGTCTCTTTGCTAGAATTTTTTTCTGCTAATTCTTTATAATATTTTACTATCAGTTCTGCTTCATCATTCTCTAAAGTACTCATATGGCTATGTACTTCAAAACCATATTCTTTTAGCTTATCCATTATTTCCTTACTACTTATATCTAATTGTTTTGCGACTTCATATACTCTTATTTTAGACATAAATCCACCTCCAAGTATTTACTCCATACAACTTAGCATTTCACTTATTTTATTTGCAAAACCCTCATTGATTATAGCTATTACTGCTCTTTCTTCTTTACCTAAAATCTTACCTAGTTTTTCCTTGGTGCTCCATTCAACACATGAGATCTTTCTATATGAACACTTATCCTTAAAAAGCTTCTTGGTATTATTGGAAGCATCGGCTGCAACAATAACCAGTAAAGCTGTTTTTTCAAGCACTGCCTGTTTTGCAGCAAATTCACCCGCTACAAGCATTCTTGCTTTTTGACATAGTCCAATCATTTGATAAATTTTATTCTCCATCATATGCTGCAAACTCTTTTCTTAACGCATTATAAATCTCTTTATCAACTGATGTTTTAAAAGATCTTTCTAAGCCTTTGTTTTTTTCGGCCTGACTAAGGCATTCAATGTTCTTGCAAACATAGGCCCCTCTTCCAGGCTTTTTACCATGAAAGTCTAATGAAAAGATTCCTTCGTTATTTCTAACAATTCTTATCATTTCTTTCTTGTTTTTCATTTCATTGCATCCAGTACATTTACGTAAAGGAATCTTTCTTTGTTTCATTTACTCACTCCTCTTCCTCATTGTCTGTCTGCACGCTTTTTATGTCTATCTTCCATCCTGTTAGTTTAGCTGCAAGTCGTACATTCTGTCCACCTTTACCAATAGCAAGCGTAAGAATATTTGCTGGAACAATAACCCTTGCATTTCTTTCTCCACCATTTTCTTCAAGTTCAACGCCTAGTACTTTTGCAGGACTTAAAGCTTCTTTTATAAATTCTTTTGGGTCTTCACTCCAACGTACAACATCTATCTTTTCTCCACCTAGTTCTTGGACAATGTTATTAATTCTCTTTCCTTTTTCACCCACACAGGCGCCAACCGGGTCAACTATTGGATCATTAGAGTGCACTGCAATTTTAGTACGTGAACCTGCTTCTCTAGCTATGCTTTTTACCATAACCGTGCCATCTTTTATTTCAACAACTTCTTGCTCAAATAATCTTTTAACAAGTTCGGGATGCGTACGTGATACAATAACTTGTGCTCCAGCATTTTTATTTTTAGTATCTAACTTTCCTTCGTTTTTATTAAAATCCTTAACATTTAATAAATAGAATGCTTTATAGCCGCTTATGCCATTTCCCGCTTCCATCTCAGAATCAAAATTTTCATTTGGAATAGCTTCTGTAAGGGGCAGAGAAGCTTCCGTAAAATCTAACTCTACAATATACCCATTTTTTTCTTTTCGCAGCACTTTACCTTTTACAATATCATTTAATTTTACGCTATATTCGTCGTAGACCATTTGCCTCTCAGCTTCTTTAATCTTTTGTATAACTACCTGTTTCGCATTTTGCGCAGCAATACGTCCAAAATTTTTAGGTGTAATTTCTACGTCAACAACGTCTTCTATAGCAATAAGAGGATTAATTACTTTTGCTTCTGTAATGCCTACTTCTAATACTGCATTAATAACCTCATCATCCGGCACAACTTTTTTTGATGCAAAAACTTTAACATCACCTGTTACTTCATCAATGTAAATTTTTATGTTCTGTTTAACTCCAGCCCCAATTCCAAAGTGTTTTTTACATGCAACCTCTATTGATTGCTTAATCGCTTCAACAAGCTTATCTTTATTAATTCCTTTCGATTTTGCAATTTGATCAATTGCAGTAATAAATTCTTGATTCATTTTAATCCTCCTCAAAATTCTACTTTTCTTAAATAAATTAAACCTTTTAAGTTCAATCTATTTAAGTTAAATAATCTATTAAAACATAATCGCTAATCTTACAAGGGCTACATTTTTAATTGCTATTTTTATTTCATTTCCCGCTTCTTCTATAATAAGATATTCTGGAGTCTTAGCAATAAGCTTTGCCTGAAATTGTTTCTTTTTTTGAATAGATTCGTAGAGCTTTACATCTACTATAGATCCCTTAAACCTTTCGAAATCTTTATCTTTTTTAAGAATGCGATCGAGACCCGGTGAACTCACTTCTAAGATGTAAGCCGGTTCTATGAAATCTTTTTCATCTAATACTTTTTCTATGGCTCTACTTGTCTTTTGACAATCCTCTATTGTAATACCTCCTTCTTTATCAATATATATTCTTAGATAAAATGTTGGACCTTCTTTAACAAATTCAACATCTACTAGTTCAAATTGACTCTCCTCTAAAATAGGTTCTAAATACTTCTCTACACTATCAATAATTTGCTTTTTATTCATCGAATCATCCTTTCATACAGTATAGTTTGACATAAACTGTATTATATATACATTCCAGCATATAGAAAGAGTGGGTGTATACCCACTCTCTCCATCACGTTCAAATTTATAATTACTAATTATACTACCATTAAACTGAAAAATCAACCCCAGTTCTAAAACAAAGTTAACTGACTAGTATCGGGAATACCTTTTAATATGCCACTTTTTTTCATTAGATCAATAATCGTATGACTCACCTTAGTCTCATTTTTAAAGTGTTCAACTGATAAAAATTCCCCTTGTTTTCTCTTTTCGACAATATTTTTAGCCGCTGTATCACCTAAACCTTGAAGAGAGTTAAAAGGTGGTAAAATACCATCTTCTTGAATGATAAATCTTTCTGCATCAGACTCATATAAATTAATAGTTTTAAAATGAATTCCTCTTGCATACATTTCCCTAACAAGCTCGAGAACCGTTAAAGTATCTTTTTCTTTTGTAGATAAAGCCTGCCTTTGTTCTAACTCTCTAATAGCTCTTTCCGCCACTTCACGTCCATGACACATTATTTCATAATCAAAGTTACCTTTAGCACGTATAGAAAAATAAGCTGCATAAAAAGCTAGAGGATAGTATACCTTAAAATAAGCAATTCTAAATGCCATCATAACATAAGCAGCTGCATGAGCCTTAGGAAACATATATTTGATTTTTTTACAAGAATTAATATACCACTCCTTAACTCCTGCCTTTTTCATTTCCTGTTCCTGTTCTTCTGTTAAACCTTTCCCTTTTCTTACACATTCCATAATTTTAAAAGCTGCTTTTTTTTCAACACCTGCAATAATCAGATAAACCATAATATCATCTCGTGTTGAGATAACTTCTGAAAGACTGGCCACTCCTTGTCTAACTAATTCCTGAGCATTATTTAACCAAACATCTGTCCCGTGAGAAAGGCCTGAGATTCTAATAAGTTCTGAAAATGTAGTCGGCTTAGTATCAACTAGCATCTGCCTAACAAATTTTGTACCAAATTCCGGGATTCCTAAAGACCCTACTTCACTATTAATATCTTCACGGGTCACTTGTAATGCTTCTGTTGTTGTAAAGAGCGATATGGTTTTAGCATCATCAAGAGGGATTTGTGTTGCATTTAACCCGGTTAAATCTTCAAGCATACGTATAATGGTTGGATCGTCATGCCCTAGAATATCTAATTTCAACAATCTTCCGCTGATTGAGTGATAGTCAAAGTGTGTTGTTGTTATTGTTGATTTCATATCATTGGCCGGCCTCTGTACAGGGCAAAAATTATGGATATCGTTATCTCTTGGGACAACCATAAGCCCTCCCGGATGTTGTCCTGTTGTACGCTTTATGCCTGTACAGCCACTGATTAATCTATTGGCTTCTGCCTTTGATAATTTCATGTTTTTTTCTTCTAAATACTTTTGGACAAATCCATAAGCAGTCTTTTCAGCTAAAGTACCAATTGTTCCCGCTTTAAATACATGAGAAGATCCAAAAAGTTCCTCTGTATAAGCATGAGCCCTAGCCTGATATTCGCCTGAAAAGTTAAGGTCTATATCAGGTTCTTTATCGCCGTCAAATCCAAGAAATGTTTCAAAGGGGATATCATGTCCGTCTTTTTGCAGCAGCGCGCCACATACAGGACATGTTTTATCAGGCATATCACACCCCGATCCCCCTGCAAATTTGACCACTTCTGGAGAATCAAAATCAGAATATTTGCAGTGTTTACATACATAATGCGGTGAAAGTGGATTAACTTCTGTAATGGTTGCCATCGTTGCAACAAAAGATGATCCTACAGACCCTCTAGATCCTACCAAATAGCCATCTTCCAAGGACTTCCAAACCAGTTTCTGTGCAATAATATATAACACTGCAAATCCATTTTTAATAATTGAACCAAGTTCTCTATCTAATCTATCTTTTACAGGGGCAGGAAGAGGCTCTCCATAAATTTCTATGGCTTTGTTTGTTGTAATCTGAACAAGTTCCTCATCTGCGCCATCTATTTTTGGGGGGAAAGTTTCATCTGGTATGGGTTTAACATGCTCTATACTATCTGCAATCTCGTTGGGATTTTGCACAACAACTTCATAAGCTGTTTCTTCTCCCAGATACTCAAATTCCTTTAAAAATTCATTGGTCGTATGAAAGTAAAGTGGCGGCTGATTATCAGCATCGGTATATCCCTGTCCTGTCATAATAATGCGTCTATAGACTTCATCTTCAGGATCAAGAAAGTGAATATCTCCTGTAGCAACTACTTTTTTATTGTGCTTTTTTCCGAGTGCTACAATTTGGCGATTAATATTTTTAAGTTCTTCATAGGACTGAACTTTTCCCTTTTCCAATAAAAAGCGATTATTCGCTATAGGTTGAATCTCCAGATAGTCATAGAAGCTCGCAATACTATCAACTTGTTCCCGCGGTTTATTCTCCAATAATGCCTTGTATAGTTCCCCAGCTTCACATGCTGAGCCTATAATAAGCCCTTCGCTATAGGCTTTATAGACACTTTTAGGAATACGTGGTTTTTTAAAAAAGTACTCAATATGAGACTTTGTGACAAGATTATATAAATTAAATAAACCTTGTTGATTTTTAACTAAGATGATTGCATGATAAGTTTTTAGTTTCTTAACATCAATTTCTTTAGCTGCATAGAGATTAAGCTGCTCTAAAGTTACAACCTGCATGCTCTTTAACTTTTGTCCAAGCTTTATGAAAATTTTTGCCGTAGCTATTGCATCATCAATCGCTCGATGGTGGTTTTCTAAATCTATTTCCAAATACTTTGCAACATGATTAAGTTTATGCTTTGAAAGCCCTGTTAAGAGCAGTCTTGATAATCCCAGAGTATCTAATATCGTATTACCTACCGTTAGCCCCTGTTGATTTGCAAAATAATTAATAAAACTAGTATCAAAAGATGCGTTATGCGCAACTAAAACAGCTTCACCTATAAAATTTAGAAACTCAGGAATAACGCTTTCAACTGTTGGTGCCTCTTTAACCATTTCATCTGTAATACCTGTTAATTCAACTATAGTTTGAGGTATAGGGATCTCTGGATTAACAAACGTTTTATATTCATCTATAATTTCTCCATTTTTTATCTTAACAGCACCTATTTCAGTAATACGGTCTTTCCCTGGTGTAAATCCAGTTGTTTCAATATCAAATACGACATAGAGATCGTCTAATGTTTGGTTTTTAGAATTCTGTACAACCGCACTCAAATCATCCACTATATAAGCTTCCACACCATAGATCACTTTAATATTATGTTTTTTAGCAGTTGAAGCGGCATCTGGAAAAGATTGTACCACTCCGTGATCAGTTATAGCTATCGCTTTATGCCCCCACTTAGCTGCTCGTCCAACGAGTTCCGAGACATTTACAGTAGCATCCATGCTACTCATTTGAGTATGGGCATGCAATTCAATACGCTTTTCTTCACTTGTATCTAAACGTATAATTCTCATTGCATTTATTTTAATGATATCTTTTGCCTTTATAATACGTTCCTGTATAAAAGAATCATATTCAAGCAGTCCTCGTATCTTTAAAGCATTTCCTTTTTTAATGTCGCCTTTTATAGGCTCCCACTTGTCTTTTTTAATAAAAAATTTTGTGGTAATTGAATAAGTATAATCTGTAATGTCAAGAGAAACTAATATGTTATCATTTTTAAGTTCTCTTATTTCTACACTTAAAATCGTTGCTTTTACAATGATAACTTCATCATTTTCTGGTAATTGCGAAAGCTGAGTCGACTCTCCAGCAAAGTCCTTACCTAAAAGAACATCGGTTGGTTCAACTATAACATTTTCTTGTTTAAATACATCATTTTTTTGATTTTGAGCAGTAATATGTGTAATACTATCCTCGGTAATTTTATGAACTTCGGCACTGATCTTTGGTATAATATCTTTTATTTCATCTTTAAACTTAAATTCAATAGTCATCGTTCCTACATAATCCTGCAAGATATCTGTAAGAACTTCTTTACATTTCATTTTTTGCAAATAAGCTCTGTAAGATATTGGAATTTGTATAATAAGCATATTATTTTCTAAATGCCATTTAGCATAGCGTAAAATAGCCTCTAAAAGAGGTGCAACCCTACCAAGATGTTTCAATACCTTATCCCAACTGTTTGTTAAGAGCTCTTGCATCTCATTTGTTTGTATACTTCGTTGTATCTTTTTTATGAATTGAATGCTTACCTTATTTATCCCTGTTAAATTATTCTTAATCTCTGTTTCAAGTACTTTAAGCGTTGATTCACTACATTCCTTAGAATCTTCAAGATGTATTTCTACTTCTTTAGCATATTGATTAACCACAACGTCTTGTACTTTGCAATCTTGAAAACGTTGTGTAATATGAGGGTTGAGATTTAATTTCGAAAAAACATAAGAAAAATATTTTTTTTCCTCTTTTGAATACATACCGCTCTCCCCTTTTATTACATCTGTTCTATCTCTTTCATAAGTGCATCAAAGAGTTCATCTTCTCTCACCTTTTTTATGATTTGCCCTTTTTTAAAAATCAGTCCCTCGTTTTTTCCTCCAGCAACACCAATATCAGCTTCTTTAGCTTCTCCTGGACCATTTACAGCACATCCCATTACTGCAATTTTAAGATCTTTTGTAATATGCCTTGTTGCATACTCTACTTTTTTTGCAAGTTCTATTAGATTAACTTCAGTTCTGCCACATGTAGGGCATGCGATAATTTCAACCCCAAATTTTCTCAGTACTAATGACTGCAGAATATGCTTTGCACACTCTACTTCTTTTACAGGATCATCGGATAGTGACACACGTATCGTATCACCTATCCCTTGTGATAAAATTGCCCCAAGTCCAACAGCTGATTTAATAGCTCCTTTATATAAAGTTCCCGATTCCGTAATACCTACATGCAAAGGATAGTTATAATGATATGCAAAAGTTGTATAGGCATCTATTGCTAACGGGACTTGAGACGCCTTAAGAGATATTACAATATCATGAAAATCCATCTCTTCCAATATCGTAATATGTCTTTTAGCACTTTCTAACATGGCAAGAGCATTAACCCCGCCATATTGCTTTAAAATACTTTTTTCAATAGATCCTGAATTAACACCTATTCTAATAGGGATCTTATACGCCTTAGCTTTCTCTACAACTTTTTCTACACGTTCACGACTCCCTATGTTTCCTGGGTTAATCCTCAACTTATTTACCCCATTTTCAATGGCCATTAAAGCAAGTTTATAATCAAAATGAATATCTGCTACTAATGGAATATGAATATTTTTTATAATTTTTTCAATAGCTCTCGCCGCTTCAACATGTGGCACAGCTACTCTTACTATCTCGCAGCCAGCTTCTTCTAGCGCTAAAATTTGTCGAATGGTTTCCTCTGCATTTTCTGTTTTTGTATTCGTCATAGACTGTATAAGAATCGGCTGCCCGCCTCCAATAAATCTATCTTGAATACGTATCATTTTTGTACTTTCTCTTTTACATAACATCATATATTAAACACCTTTATAATATCATTATATAAAACAACAACTGTCAGCAACATTAATAATACAAATCCAATAAAATGAACAGCAGATTCTTTTTCTGGATCTAATGGTTTTCCTCTTAGCATTTCGATCAAAATAAATACAATACGCCCTCCGTCTAGTGCAGGAATAGGAAGCAAATTGATAACCCCTAAATTAGCTGATATAACTGCCCCTATATAAATCATGTTCATAATAGCAAGTAAAACGCCTCCCGATTGCATACCAGTATCCCATTGTTTAGCACTAAAGTCTGCAACACCAATTATCCCCGCTACTTGATCCATAGGTACTTTGCCTGTGATAAGCTGTGTAAAACCCAGCCATACTTGCCCGATAACCTGAAAAGTATTTATAAAACCAACTTTCATATTATGAAAAATATTAAAATGAACAATTTCTGGCGTAAACCCAAATCTTGCCCGTCCTTCTTTCTCTATCCATCTGGCTTTTAATTCTACATTAAAAGGTGCTTCATTTTTTCTTTCTATAGTGAAAACATAGTTTTTATCTCTGTCTTTAACTAGTGCTGTAATATCAGCTAACTTATGAATACGGTTTCCTTCTATTGCAGTAATGCGGTCGCCTATTTGTAAATTGGCTTCTGCGGCCGGCATATTACTTTCTATACTTTGAATGACATTATTGCCGTATCCAATATAACCTGTCAATATAGTAAGTAAAAGAAACGCCAAAACAAAGTTCATTATTGCCCCAAAGCTCACAATAAATAATTTCTGCCATGGACTTTTTGAGCACATAGCTCTTGGGTTGCTACTGTTTCCTATCTCTTCTTCCATGCTGCAAAATCCACCTATGGGAAATGCTCTTATAGAATAAACTGTTTCACCTTTTTTAATAGACCAAATTTTAGGTCCCATTCCTACTGCAAATTCATGTACGAGTACCCCGTTTTTTTTAGCTGCAATATAATGTCCCCACTCATGAATAACGACTATAAGCGCAAACATTAATATAATAATAATGATTGTTAACATTTTTCTACCTTCTTTCTACTATATTCTCTAGCCCATCTATCGCACTCCAAAAGGTCATTAAGAGTTGGCCTATTTATACATATGTGTTTTTGCATAACCTTATGTATAATTCTAGGAATCTCCATAAAAGTAACTTGTCTATTTAGAAAACTTTCAACAACTACTTCATTGGCAGCATTAAGAACGGCTGGCATAGTTCCTCCTGTTTTTAACGCCTCATAAGCAAGCTGTAGGCAAGGAAATAAATCCATACGTGGTTCTTCAAAAGACAACGTTTGAATACGAGACAAATTAAGCTTTTTAATGTAAGGAGTATCTACTCTACTCGGATAATAGATTGCATAAGAAATAGGGTGCCTCATATCCGGATAGCTTAGCTGAGCTATTGTCGATCCATCTTGATATTCAACCATTGAGTGAATAATACTCTCTTTATGAACAATAACTTCTATTTGACTAGGCATTATATTAAACAAATGTTTTGCTTCAATAACTTCTAACCCCTTATTCATAAGAGTTGCTGAATCAATCGTAATCTTATTTCCCATTACCCAATTAGGATGTTTTAGTGCTTGTTCTACTGTAACTTGCTGAAGCTGTTCACTGGAGTACTCTCTAAAGGGTCCTCCTGAAGCTGTTAAAATAATTTTTGAAACAGCACTCGGTGCATTGCCTTGCAGACATTGAAAGATTGCTGAATGCTCACTGTCTACAGGAATAATAGAAATATTGTTTTCTTCAGCTAACTGCATCACAATTTCTCCTGCTGTAACAAGAGTTTCTTTGTTGGCTAATGCAATATTTTTACCTTGTTTTATTGCTGCAATAGTAGGTAAAAGTCCAACCATGCCAACTACGGCTGTAATAATAAGCTCGGCTTGTGCTAAAGTAGCCGTTATAAGCAGCCCTTCTTCGCCGCTTACAACTTCTGTTTTGCATTTTATTGCTTTAAGTCTATTCTGCAGTTCGTAAGCTTTGTCTTTTTGTATCACACATACTACTTGTGGATTAAATTCTATAATTTGAGTTTCTAATAAGTCTATATTGCTATGTGCGCTTAGCCCTACGACATTTAGTTTTTCACTTTTTCTAACTACATCTAATGTTTGTGTTCCAATGGATCCAGTAGAACCTAAGATAACTATATTCTTATTTTGCACACTATTAACTCCTATCTTATGATGTTTTCTGCCAATGTTACTGCTGCATAAATAACTGGGGCAACTAATAACAAACTATCAAATCTATCTAGTATTCCCCCATGTCCAGGCAATATATATCCAAAATCTTTCTGATTAAAAAATCTCTTGATAGCCGATGCCGCAAGATCTCCAAATTGTGAAATAACGGAAGCTATCATCACCGTTGTGACCACGGTAAAAATGTGTTCTCTTAGTACTTCGTAAGTATAGTAGGTATAAATCATCGTATAAATATACCCTAATAGTCCCGCTCCAATAAACCCACCTATACTTCCTTCTATAGTTTTCTTAGGACTTAGATTGGGTGCTAATTTATGTTTACCTAAAAGGATCCCACTAAAATATGCAAAGGTATCTGATCCCCAAGAGCTAATTACAATAAGCCATACCCAAAATGCACCATATTGGGTGTTTCTTGTCAAAATAATAAACCCAAATAGCAACCCGACATAAAGTGATGAAAATATTGTAAGAGCTACATCTGTTATTGAATATTTAGGATGTTTGATGACCATATAAATAAGAGCAACTACTATTAATAGCGCCAAATAGATGCTATAATCAGCATGAATAGTTTTAAAAAATGCAAAATAGAACAACAATGATCCATATCCTATATATTTCATAGGCTTATAAATATTTTTCATTGTATGAAATAACTCATATAGCCCTAAACAACTCACTATTATCACAGCATAATCAAGCGTAGGGCTTCCTAAAGTTACAATTAAAATCATAAGCGGAACCCCTATAACTCCTGTTATTATTCTAGTTAACACGTTTTAATCCCTCCTATTCACTGTTACCAAATCTTCTTTTTCTTCTCCTATACTCATCAATCGCCATGTCAAACTCCTGTACCGTAAATTCTGGCCATAAACAGGATGTAAAATAAAACTCACTATAGGTTAATTGCCAAGGCAAAAAGTTACTCGTTCTTATTTCACCACTTGTACGAATCATAAGATCTGGGTCTGGTTGATGCCCTGTATCTAAATACTTTGCAAACACCTCCTCATTAACCATCTCATCATCTATGTGTTTTAACAATATATCATTTATGATACTTTTACAAGCCCTAATAATCTCATTACGTCCGCCATAATTAAATGCCATATTAAAGCATAGCCCTTTTTTATCTTTTGTAATCTCTTGTAAGTGTATTATTTTATCTCTTAAATCTTGTGGTATATTGGATGAAAAAATATCTCCTATTGCATTAAATCGAATGTCTTCACTAGGTGCTTTTTTAATATGCTGATCTAAATATCTTCTAAGCAGTTTTATGAGTCCTTCCACTTCACTTTGGGGCCTATTCCAATTTTCAGTAGAAAATGCGTAAACCGTTAAGTACTCTATACCTATATGCGCCGCATGTTTTATAATGTTTTCTAATGTTTTTGTACCTCTTCGGTGACCTTCATTCCGCGGCAGATTATGTTCCTTGGCCCATCTTCCATTTCCATCCATAATGATAGCAACATGTGTAGGTACTTTCGTCTCATCCATAACTAACTTCCTCCTATATTAAAAAAACTCCTCCTAATGGAGGAGTTTTAACATCATACAGATAAAATTTCTTTGTTTTTATTTTCAATATGTTTGTCTATTTCATCTATAGATCTATCCGTTAACTTCTGAACTTCTTTTTCTGCTACTTCTTGTTCATCCTCTGTGATCTCATTAGCTTTTTCCATCTTCTTTAAAGTTTCAAGTGCTTCACGTCTGATGTTTCTAATTGCAACTTTTGCATTTTCACCTTTTTTCTTAACATCTTTAGTAAGGTCTTTTCTGCGCTCTTCTGTAAGTTCTGGGAAAATAAGTCTTATCATTTTCCCATCATTTGAAGGATTAATACCTATATCGGATTCATTAATAGCTTTTTCAATAGCTTTAAGAAGAGATGTATCCCATGGCTGTATCTGTAATACACGTGCCTCTGGAATGCTGATATTTCCTACTTGTTGTATAGGCGTAGCTACACCATAATAATCTACAGTCATTCTATCTAAAACATGGGGATTAGCTCTGCCTGCACGTATTGTACTTAATTCATCAGCAAATGATTGTATCGTCTTTTTCATTTTATCTTCATACTTATTTAATGTCTGTTTCATCCTATATCCTCCTTAATTAATCTTCTATATAAATTGTTGTGCCAATTTCTTCGCCCATGGCTACTCTTACTATGCCATTTGTGGCTCCTAAATCGAAAACAATAATAGGTAATTTTTGCTCTATACATAGTGCAGCTGCAGTGGCATCAATAGCTTTAAGGTTTTGACGCAGTAGCTCTTGACAAGATAGTTGTTTATATCTTTTTGCCTCATGATTGAGCTTAGGATCACTTGTATATACGCCATCAATATTCTTAGCAAATAATAAGACATCTGCCTCTATTTCACAGCCTCTTAAAGCAGCTCCTGTATCAGTAGAAAAAAATGGATGCCCTGTCCCACCAGCAAAAAATACAACATGTCCTTTTTTCATATGGTCAAGTGCTGTATCCTTTGAAAATATTTCTGTCATATTCCCTACAGCAAAAGGGGTTTGTACAACGGCACCTATCCCCTGTGATCTGCAAACATCTGCCACGTATAAAGCATTCATAACTGTGGCAAGCATTCCTATTTGGTCAGCTTTTACACGATCCATATCCCCAGATGTTCTGCCTCTCCAAAAGTTACCTCCTCCTATTACAACTGCTACTTGTAAGCCTTTTTCAATAAGTTCTTTAAGCTGTACAACGACACTTGTAATAATTGTATGATCAAACCCTCTTTGCATCTCACCGGCTAACGCTTCTCCACTTAATTTAACTAATACTTTATTATAACCTTTCATTGTCTTCTCCTTCCTGCTAACATTACTCTATCATAAAAGTATGCTAATTTCTAGATATATTTTAAACTTTATATTCATAAAAAAAGGGACACCTCGGTGTCCCTCCGTATATTATCCTTGAATTTGTTTTGCAACTTCTTCAGCAAAGTTTTCTTCTTTTTTCTCAATACCTTCACCAGTTTCAAAACGTACAAAAGATTTAATAGCATCTGCACTGCCAAGTTCAGCTGCAACATATTTAGCTACTGTTAGATCAGGATCTTTAACATACTCTTGTTCTAAAAGACAGATTTCCTTGAGTTGTTTATTAAGTCTTCCAATAACCATTTTTTCAATAATATTTTCTGGTTTACCTGGATTTTCATTAAGAGCTTGAGTCATTAAAATTTCTTTTTCTTTGTCTTTTGTTTCGTCTGAAACTTGCGCCATTGAAATATACTCTGGATTAACAGCAGCTACTTGCATAGCCACATTTCTGCCTACTTCTTTTGCTTTATCTCCTTCTGCTGCTACATCTACTATTGTAACAATCTTACCGCCTCCGTGAGTATAAGCTACAAGTGTTCCTTCTGTAGTCATTTTTGCTAAACGACGAATAGATAAATTTTCTCCTATAGTCGCTATCTTTTCAGTTAATACGTCTCCTACTGTTTTTGAAGCATCCCCTGGCCAAGAAAGTGCTTTTAATGCCTCAACATCTTGGACATCGTTACTAAGAACTAATTGTGCTACTTCATTTACAAATGTAATAAACTGCTCATTTTTAGCTACAAAATCGGTCTCTGAATTAATTTCAACTAATGCTGCAGTTTTACCATCTACAGAAACAGCTTCTTTTACAAGTCCTTCTGCAGCTACGCGTCCAGCTTTCTTAGCTGCTTTTGCTAAGCCTTTTTCACGTAACACTTCAATAGCTTTTTCCATATCACCATTTGTTTCATTTAAAACATTTTTGCAGTCCATCATGCCTGCGCCAGTTCTTTCACGTAACTCTTTTACCATAGCAGCTGTAATTGCCATCTTAGTACCTCCAATTATTATTCAGCGATTGCTTGAGCTTTGTCGCTTTTTTCTTCTGTAGTAGTTTCAAAAATTTCCCCTTGGTTAGCTTCTATAATTGCATCTGCCATTTTTGATACGATTAATTTAACCGCACGAATAGCATCATCATTACCTGGTATTACATAATCTACTTCTTCTGGATCACAGTTAGTATCTACAATAGACACAACAGGAATACCTAATATATGTGCTTCTTGAATTGCAATTCTTTCTTTACGTGGATCAACAACAAACATTAAACTTGGAAGGTCTTTCATTTCTTTAATACCACCTAAGTTCTTTTCTAGTTTGTCCATCTCTTTGCGAAGTTCGATAACTTCTTTTTTTGGAAGCACTTCAAATGTTCCGTTTGTTTCCATCTCTTCTAATTGTTTAAGTCTACCTATACGACTTTTAATTGTTGAAAAGTTTGTAAGCATACCACCCAACCATCTTTGGTTTACATAGTACATACCGCTTCTTTCTGCTTCAGTCTTGATAGATTCTTGAGCTTGTTTTTTAGTTCCAACAAATAATACTTTCCCACCATCTTCTGCCGCTTGGCGAATAACCGCATAAGCCTCATCTACTTTTTTTGTGGTTTTTTGTAAATCGATAATATAGATTCCGTTTCTTTCTGTAAAAATATACTCTTTCATTTTAGGATTCCATCTTCTTGTTTGATGTCCAAAATGAACCCCTGCTTCTAAAAGTTGTTTCATTGATATTACACTCATTTTATTACCTCCTGGTTAGTCCTCCGCATATATTAAATCATAATAGACTATTCAAGCACCCTATTATAACATCTACATGCGTGTGTTTTATTTTCGCTCTACAGTATAACATGTTTTTTTTATAAATACAATTGTTTTTATAAATATATTACTTATTTAATAGCTATAAGTTCTAAAATCTCTTCGTAAGTTCCATAAGCTGGTAGTGTTATCTTGCCATCCTTTAGATACTTCGTCTTCTTCTGTGCTTTTACATAATTTTCAAAGTCTTTAGCATCTGAGATAACTTGTGCATCCTCCAATATTTTGCATATCTTCTCTGATGTTGCATTTTTAGGAATATGCACAGTAACAATAGTCCCTGCATTTGTATCTTGAGGCAATTCTTTTGCAGCAGCTTCATCCTGTAGGATTTTCTCATTTATTTGATCTATTTGAATAAGTTGCTGCTCTGTTAGCTCAGATTCATTTAAAGAAGTTGACTGAGCAAGCTGCGTCTGAATAGCTTTTAACTGCTCTTTAATTTCTTGTTGCTCTTTCTCAGAATATTGTATACTTATTTCTTGCTCATAAATATTTGTATTAAGTACAACAACAATCATTACAATACCAGATAATATTATGCCGCATCCAAAACCAATTAGTCCAAATACTAATTTTTTATTTTTATCTCTTATCATATTTACCTCATAGTGTATAGTGAAATCATAAGATTCACTTCCCCTACCCCTTTTTTTAATTTCTTTGCGATCTCCTCGGCACCAATACCTTCGTTATAGAGTTTTACAATTTCATTAAATTTATTTGCAGGCTCGGGCATTTGATGTTTAGCAGAGTCCTTACCGCTATTTGCATTATAAGTCAAACTATCAGTATTTATGCTTTCTGACCAGTGTCTTTCAGGTATAGGGTAATGATTTGTTTTAGTGTTGTTAATGTCTTTTTTATCAATAACTTTTAATAACATCTCTCGAAGATCTTGATTCTTTTTTTCTTCTTCTTCTAAAAAATAAGAAAATAGTTCCTCAACTTCTTTATTATTATCTTTATTTATTTGATCATGAGAAAATTGTACATATTGATTTATATCATCTTTTTCAGAAGAACCCATCAATACGCCTAATATAATGAAAACAAACCCTATTCCTATCCAAATTAAACATAAAAAGGGTATATTTTGTGCTGCAATGCTCATTTTACGCTCCTTCTATATCCTAATATCTATTTGGGTTTCTTTATGCCATTTTTTACCTTGATTATTTTTAGAAGACTCTTTTTTCTTGTTTTTTTTGGCATTACCTTGCTCTTCTTTTTTTTCTTTATTTAAGTTATTGTCTATTTTCTGGTTCTTTTCGAGTTCATTAACACTTTCTTTTTTAAGCTCTGTCTCTTTTTGCATAATATGTGCAAATTGTCCCTGCTGTCTATGTTCCCCTTGGTTGTGTACCTGCTGACGATTGGATAACTCTTGAGTCTGCTGATAAATTGTTTGAGTATCAATAGGTCGTAGCATTTTCATACTCCTTTTTAAAAGTAATATAGAGAAACAACATATAAACTTGAGTTATTCATTACTATAAAGTTGTTACTCTGAATGATTTTACATCACATATTATCGTTAACAACTATAATTTAAAGATGTAAAATCTATATTATAATGGAAACACCATATTATATTTTTGCAGTTTTGCACGCATTCTTGAAACAGCTTTAGTATGCAGTTGAGAAATTCTCGATTCAGATACATTCAACACACTACTAATTTCCTTTAACGTAAATTCTTCAAAATAGTATAAGAAAATAACTTGCTTTTCTCGCTCTGGCAAAGATTCAATAAGCGTTGTAAGGGTATTTTTCATTTCCTTTTCTTCAAACCTAGAATCTGGTGTTTCAGCTTTAGGATCTTTAATCGTTTCAAAATTGTAGGTCTGCTCATCAATTGAAACCAATGTTGCAATATTTACTTCTTTGAGCAAAATATTATATTCCGTTACATCTATCCCTAAATAGTGGGCAACTTCTGTTTCTTCTGGTTGTCTGCCTAATTTGAATTCAAGATCTGTATAAGCTTTATCCAGCTCTTTTTGCTTCTTTCTTAGTGTTCTTGGTACCCAGTCTAATTTTCTGATAGCATCTAGGATGGATCCGCGGATTCTTAATGATGCATAGGTTTCAAACTTAACATTTTTAGCTAGATCAAACTTATCAATCGCATCAATAAGACCTAAAGCTCCATACCCTATAAGGTCATCTAGGTCCACATATTGATTAAGATAAATTCCAAGCCTTCCTGCAACCAATTTTACTAAATAAACATACTTCTCAATAAGTATCTGCTTTAGTCCGGAGTCTCTGGTATTATTGTATTGTTGCCAAATAACATTTATATCCTTCTTATCCATATCAGAACCTCCGCTATCTTTACTATATTTCTTTAATACCATGACCTATTGTTCTAACTAACAAAGAGCCTGTTGTTGTATGAAGTTCAATTGTTCTTCCATAATTACTGCCCGTATCATTTGCTACTATCGGAATCATCAGTTCTTCTAGTATTTGCGTTACAGCTGCTATATTTCTTGTACCTATTCTCATCATATCATCCATATTTTTAAACTCAAACATATGAGCACCACCGGCTATCTTCGCAATAATCCTGTTGCTTTTAGCACCTATTTTAACCATATCCTCTATAAGCTTTACAATAGCAGTATCTGCAAATTTTGCAATATTACTATTGTTTTTTATCTGCTTACTGTCAGGCAGCATGATATGTGCAAGTCCTCCAACCTTAACACTTGGATCATATAAGGCTATTCCCACACACGAACCAAGTCCAAGTGTTGTTAAAATATCCGGTGCCTTAACAACATTTAAATCTGCCATACCTACTTTAATAATATTTCCCTCACTCATAGCCAATTACCCAATGAATCTATGACTTTATTGTAGGAATCATTATCCAAAATAAGAATGTAGGTACCATTTAAGACCTGATTAGTATCCCTAAATTCAGTCTCTATAAACAACATTGAATTATCATTTTTTGCAAACTCGATAGCCGGATAACTTAGAATAGCTCCTGCCATATCAATAGATATTTGCGGAGTTGAAACATCTAGCTCTAGTCCAGTGAATGTATTCAAGGCACTTAGATAAGACCCTGCAAGTATATTGCCTGTTTCACATAAAACAGATATATCAATTTCATCAAATTCTTCTACATGTGATACTTCTTTACTTAACATACGATTAACTACTTTTATCGCACTGTCTGCCTCTAATGCCAGTAAGAGCATTGCATTGAGATCGCCATAAACATTAATTAACATGCCCGCAATAAATTCTTCAGCATCGCCTAATACGTCTGTTAGTTCCTGTATCTTTTCAATACGTACTTTAACAACATTCATATCTAATGTGCATCCAATTAATTTTCCGAGTGAAGTCATAGCATTACCTGAGGCAATATTTCCGGCTTCCCTTAGCATATCTATTTCTTCTTCTGTTATATTTTGATAATCTCTTTCCCCCAATTTAATCCTCCTATTCTACTATAAACTTTCAAACGATTCTTCAATAATATTTGAAAGATTTAACAGTGTGATAATATTTGACTCAACTTTCCCAACCCCTAATATATGATTTGTCTTAATTTTTCCTTGAATGTTTTGAACAGCTTCTATTTGTTCTTCAGAGATTTCAATAACCTCTTTCACCTCATCAACTATTATGCCTACCATTGCCTCATCTAATTTTACAATAATAATTCTTGTCTTATCCGTATACTCTGCAGGCAACAGTTCAAACTGTTCTCTTAAACTTATTACTGGTATAATCTCTCCCCTTAAATTCATAACTCCTTTTACACAAACAGGTGCCTTGGGGACTCTCATAATTGATTTAATTCTTTCTATAATTTGCACATTCTGTATATTAATCCCATAAAGTTGTTCGTCGAGTTTAAACACAATATACTGTTTTATACTTTGAAATGTATAGTCCACTTCTCTTTCCCCCTTAAATTAATGAATTAATATCTAAAATTAAGGCTACTTCTCCATTACCCAATATCGTAGCACCTGCTATAATATCAATTCCGCTTAAATATTTGCCTAATGACTTAATAACTATCTCTTGTTGTCCAATTAAAGAGTCTATAATAAATCCAACCTGACGCTCACCTTTTTTGACGATAACACCCATCATCAGATCCTTGTCTTCTTCCTGCGGCAAACCAAGTACATTATGTAATCTGACAATTGGAATGATTTCATTACGTACAACAATAACCTCTTGTTTTTGAACAAGCTGAATATCTTCTTTTTTCACATCTTCGATATTTTGAATATTACTTAGTGGTATTGCATATTTTTCATTGCCAATATTAATCATAAGTGCTTGAATAATAGCAAGTGTTAAAGGCAGACGCACTATAAACTTACTTCCTTTTCCAAGTTCTGTTTGAACTTCTACATGTCCCCCTAATGCTGTAATCTTGCTTTTAACAACATCAAGTCCTACGCCTCTTCCTGATAAGTCAGTAATTTCTGCTGCCATACTAAAGCTTGGCTTAAATAAAAGATCAATAATCTCCTGCTCACTCATTGTAAGTGACTCTTCTTTAGTAATAGTCCCTCTTTGAACAGCTTTATTTCTAATTTTATTAATATCGATGCCTCGGCCATCATCTTGCACTTCTATTACAACGCTATTGCCGTCTTGATAAGCTTGGAGTTTAATCGTTCCTTTTTTGGGCTTGCCCAAATGAACGCGCTCTTCTGTTGTTTCGAGTCCATGATCTGCCGCATTTCTTAAAAGATGGATCAGTGGATCTCCTATCTCGTCGATAACTGTACGATCAAGCTCTGTCTCTTCTCCAGACATAATAAGCTCTATATCTTTATTGATTTTCCTAGATACATCTCTTATCATTCTAGGGAATCTATTAAATACCAATTCTACTGGTACCATTCTTACTTTCATAACAGCATCATGTAAACTCGTTGTAACGCGCTCTAAATACTCAACGGAGTCATTATAGTTTCCTTCTGAGTTTTGAGCCGTCATATTAAGCCCTTCAAGCTGTGTTTTAACAATAATCAGCTCGCTTACTAAATTCATCAAGGTGTCTAACCTATCAATATTAACCCTAACTGTTTTACTTGATACTTGCTGTTTTCCATTTTGAGCAGCATTATTATCTTGTTGATTAGCATTTTGTGTGTCTTCCTCTTTATTTGCTATAGCAGAGTCTTCTTCAACGAACTCACCTTGTTTAAATGGTGTAACATCAACACTTTCTACTTCTGATACACTCAGAATAATTTCTTGCAGTTTTTGTCTAGATTCTTTTGTAATAAATACTAATATAAATGAACTATCGAATCTTTCGTCTTCTATATCTTGAGCACTTGGTACACAATGAACTATTTCGCCTAATCTTTCAAGTTCAGTAAAAATAACAAAAGCTCTTGCAGACTTTAATACACAATTAGCAGATAACTTAATCTCCATTTGAAAAACATTCATTCCCATATTCATTGCCTTATCTTTTATGAGCCCTTGTGATTCTGGCAATTCTATTAACTGAACCATCTCTTCATCTGGCGTATTTGTATTTAAACTCTGCTCTTTTTCTGTAGCATTATTGGGAATATCTTTTTGCACCGAAACATCTGAACTTTGCTTGCTTGTAATATTTTCGAGTTCTTGTATCAAAAGCGCATAGTCTTCAGTACCCTCCCCAGAAGTATTGATAATCTCTTCAACATAATTCTCCAATGCATCTAAGCATTGAAATAAAGTATCCAGCATACTTACATTAACTTTTAACTTGCCCGATCTTATTTCTGATAAAACATTTTCAACATTATGTGTTAACTTCTGCATTTTTACAAACCCCATCGTGCCGGCCATACCTTTAAGTGTATGCGCCACTCTAAATATTTCATTAAGGGTTTGAATGTCGTCTGGTGCCCCTTCAAGTTTTAATAAATTCTCATTCAGCCTTTGTAGATTTTCTTTTGATTCTTCAATAAATATTTGTAGATATTGACTAACGTCCATAATTACCCCCCGCTATCTTTTTAATTATTTGATTAATCTCTTCTGCAGGAACAACATAATCTGCAAGTCCTGCACTCGCAACTGCTTTAGGCATGCCATATACAGTAGAAGAGTCCTTATCCTGAGCTACTACAATGCAATTAGTCGCCTCTTTTAAGTTAGTAACACCCTCTAATCCATCAGTGCCCATACCCGTCATAATAATAACGATAATACGCTTTTTATCTAAATCTAGTTTTGCCAGTGAATTCAACATGACATTTACAGAAGGTCTATGCCCTTTATAAGGTTCTTCGTCAGTAAGCAAAACCTGTGGCGCTGCTTGCTTAGTAATTTGAAACTGTTTGCCCCCTGGGGCAATATAAACAACGCCACGCTTTAATGTTTCACCATTCTCCGCTTCTTTTACCTGCAGACTGCTAACATTATTAAGTCTATCTGCGAGTGGTTTCGTAAAACCTGGAGGCATATGCTGCACAATAACATATGCGGCAGATAATTCTGCTTCTAATTTGGGCAATAATTGATTGAGTAGTTTTGGTCCTCCTGTCGATATTCCCATTGCAATAATATACTCATAGTCCACTTTTTCCTCCTTATGTTTTAAATAATTAGGATTTTGGTTATTAATCATGCTAGTCTCCTATAATGATGTAGTATACTTATAATATACCTACTTTTACTGTTTATTTTTATGTATTCTTGAGTACTATGAGAAAATAAATTAATTTGTAAAAATACGTTTAAATTTAGTAATCCAACTCGCTTTTTCTCTAGGTGTATTATCTGAAATATTATCAGATATTATACTTTTACTGATCTGATAATATGCTGCACTTGCTTTAGATTTTTTATCGTATATCACAACTGGAATCTGACTTTTTACAGCACTTAGAACTTTTTCATCATATGGAATATAACCTACATATTCTATTTCTGTCTTCAAAAAATTTTTAGATACATAATGTAGCTTTGTAAAAACTTCGTGGGCCTCTTCTTTTGAAGTGGCTTTGTTAATAACAATTTTAATTTTACTTTGCATTGTAAAGTCACTTTTTAAAGTTTTGATGAGTGCATAGCCATCAGTGATAGAAGTTGGTTCTGGTGTTACAACAATATAAACCTCATGTGCTAGCATACAAAATTTAAGCACAATATCATTGATTCCAGCCCCTGTATCAATTAGTAAAGTATCCGTCATATCTTCTAATTGTATTAAACTTTTTCCGATCGTTTCAATTTTATCCGACGGTAAAAACATCATTTCATTAATACCTGATCCCCCTGAGATAAAAGAAATTTCATACTTGCTTTTAGTCATTAAATCTTTAAGTCCGCACTCTTCTCTTATAAGATGTGCCAGATTAAACTTTGGTCTTTCGCCTAGGATAATTTCTACATTTGCAAGTCCAAAATCAGCATCTAATATAACGGGATTTTTATGCAGCTGCTTAAGACATAAAGCGAGATTGACTGTAAAGTTACTTTTGCCAACCCCACCTTTTCCGCTTGCAATAGTAATAACTTTCATATTACTTGTTTTATCTTCAGCTGGCTTAGTAGAAGATACTATTTTTCTAAGTTGCTCCGCTTGATCATTCATAATTAATTCTCCCTAACAAATAACTAGTATATTCGTCTGCATTAAATCCTGATATGTCTGCAGGTACATTTTGCCCATGGGTTAAATACAAAATAGGTCTATTAGCATAATAAGCTATGTTCATAACATTTCCTATTTCATCTGTTTCATCTAACTTAGTAATAATTAGCTCAAAATCAGGGTAGACCTTTTCATAGATTCCAACAATACTTTTTACATCCTTGCATGAAGTATTTGCATTAAGTACTAAAAAAACTTGTTTTTGTTCCACACTAGCAAGCAGATTCTTGATGTCTTCAATTTGCTCACTATTCTTATGTGATCTGCCTGCAGTATCAATAAATATATGATCTGCATGCTTCCATTTCTCTATATACTGTATAAGCTCATTTTCTTCATAAATAATTTCTATATCTACGCCTAATATATCAGCGTATGTCTTTAATTGATCAATCGCTGCTATTCTATACGTGTCCGATGTAAACAACACTACTTTTTTATCCCGATTAAGCACATAATCTGCAGTTAATTTTGCTATGGTAGTCGTTTTCCCAACACCCGTAGGCCCTATAAAAAAGACTATTTGAGGGAGATTTTTACTGTATAGTCCCTTCTTTAATAGCTCTTCTATATTCACATATAATATCCTTACGATTTCTTCAACTTCACACTCTTCAGAAATGCCTTTTAATATAATATCTAAAAGCTCTTGGTTAATTCCTTCATCCGACAATTTGGCTTTTAAAATATCTATAATCTTATTGCTTTCTTTATTTTCAGAAGGCATATGATGCTTTTCATTAGATCTCTTCAAATCTGTAATAGAACTTTGCATTGTTTCAATTTGATCTTTAAGTGATAATAAAACATTATATGCAACAGTATCTATAGGCTGCTCTTTTTGAGACTCATTCTTAGCAGATAAAGAATAGTCTTCTTGGTCTTTTACAGCTATTGTCACCACTGTTTTAGGCGCCTTAAACCATTTAAAGATCCCTGTTTCTTTCTCTTGTTGTGTACTAATCACAACAGCCAAATCACCATACTCCTTTTTGATTTGACCCAAGATAGTTTCTTCATTTTTACCTTTTATTTTTAAGATTCTCATGCTATACTCACCATTCCTATTGACTGTATTTCTATATTTTGCTCTATTTCATTATAAGAAATAACAATTAGATCTGGAATATACTGTTCTGTTAAATGCTTAAAATAAATTCTGACTATTGGTGAAGTTAAAATAATGGGCTGTAGTCCTACAGATGTAAGTTTTGCAATTTCCTTTTTTAATTGTGCAATAATATTTTGAATTGTTCTAGGGTCTAACGCAACATAAGATCCTTGTTCTGTATGTTGTACATTTTCCATAATTTGCTGTTCAACAGCTGGGTCTAGGGTAATGACTTGATTAGTCATATCCCCAAATATTTTTTTTGAAATACTGCGGGACAATCCTTGTCTAACATATTCTGTTAAAACATCTGTATCTCTTATTGTTACCCCATAGTCAGCAAGTACTTCGCATATTGTTACTAAATCTCTTATAGATATATGCTCTTTTAACAAATTAGAAAGTACTTTTTGAATATCACCAATACTTAAAAGTTTCGGTGTAAGTTCTTCAATAAGTGTAGGATGCGTCTCTCCAACATTACTAATAAGGGTTTGAACATCCTGCCTGCTAAGCAGTTCATGAAGATGTGATTTAATTACTTCTGTTAAATGCGTAGCGATAATTGAAGGGCAATCTACTACTGTATAACCTTTAACTTCAGCTTTCTCTCTTTGTAGTTCGGTAATCCAAAGTGCCGGAAGTCCAAATGCTGGCTCTGTGGTCTGAATACCATCTATCTCTTCTTCAATATACCCTGGATTCATTGCCATATAATGATCAAATAATATTTCTCCTTTAGCAACTTCTACCCCTTTTATTTTAATACTATAGGCATTGGGCGCTAATTGAATATTATCTCTTAATCTTATAATTGGTACGACACTTCCCAGCTCAAGGGCTATTTGGCGTCTTATCATAACAACTCTATCTAAAAGATCTCCCCCTTGGTTCACATCTGCCAAAGGAATTACGCCATACCCAAACTCGAGTTCTATAGGATCAACTTGCAATAGTGAAATAACATTTTCAGGCTTTCTAATTTCTTCTGCCATTTCGTCTTCACTATTAATTTCCGAACTAACCACTTCAATTTTCTGCTTAACTGAAAATCTATACGCAATAATAAACCAAATAATAGCGATAGGGAAGGTTACCAGCGGCCCCATAGGTGTGAAAAGTCCAAGAACAAGCAACGTAATACCTACTACATAAAGTACAATAGGTGAGTAAGCAAGTTGCTTTAAGATGACTTTACTCATACTATCATCCGAATTTGTTTTTGTAACCAAAATACCTGTTGCAGTAGAAATCAAGAGTGCAGGTATCGAACTAACCAGCCCATCTCCAATAGTCAAAATGGTATACTTCTGAAGGGCATCAGCAAATACCATGTTTTTGCTGGCAACACCAATAATAATGCCTGCTGCTATATTTACAACTGTAATAATCAACCCTACAATTGCATCATTTTTTACGAATTTAGAAGCTCCATCCATTGATCCAAAAAAAGCTGCTTCATCTTGTATTTTCTTTCTTCTGCGTTTGGCTTCTTCATCATCTATAAAGCCTGTATTTAAGTCTGCATCAATTGCCATCTGTTTTCCCGGCATTGCATCCAGTGTAAAACGTGCTGTTACTTCAGCTACACGCTCTGATCCTTTTGTAATAACCTGAAAGTTAACAATTGTAATAATTATAAATATAATAGTTCCAATCACTAAATCTCCGCCTGATACAAATTCCCCAAAGGCTTGTACGACATCTCCCGCAAACCCGTCTCTCAAGATAAGCCTTGTTGAAGAAATATTAAGCCCTAAACGAAATAATGTCGTTAATAATAACATTGTAGGAAATAATGACAGGTCTAAAGACTCTTTTGAAAAAAGTGCACTCATGAGGATCATTGCCGCTATTGAAATATTTAAAATAAGAAATATACTTAAAACAGCGCTTGGTAAAGGTATAATAATTAAAAATAAAATGCCTATTACGAACAATCCTAATATAGCATCTCCCGCTTTAAACTTCATCATTTACGCCTCCTGTTTGCCTTTTTATCCTCTAAGCTGTATACCAAAGCTAACACCTCTGCTATAGCACCATATAATTCTTGTGGTATTTCCTTATCTATATCTACAGTATAATATAAAGTTCTTGCCAAAGGTTTGTTTTCTACAATATGTATATGATGTTCCTTTGCTTTTTCTTTAATTTTTTGTGCCACATAATCAACGCCCTTTGCGACTACAATAGGGGCAGTATTTTTATTAGGCTCATATTGGATGGCAATTGCAAAATGTGTAGGGTTGGTAATAATAACATCAGCCTGCGGAACAGACTGCATCATACGTTTTAATGAACCTTCTCGCATTTTTTGACGAATCTTGCCTTTTATTTGAGGATCTCCCTCTGCATTTTTATATTCTTCTTTGACCTCTTGCTTTGTCATTTTAATACTGTCTTCATACTTATATTTTTGATAGAGGTAGTCTACAACAGCAAGTATTGTAAATGCTCCCCCAGCAAAAAAGCCTATTCTTATAATTGTACTACAAATATTAATTAATACTTGAGCGGGCGTAAAGTCATAAAAATTTAAAAATATAGGAATTTGAGACTTAATAACATTAAAAATAATAGTACCTAAAAGCGTTACTTTACCTAGTGCTAGTACAAGTGTAACTAACATATCTTTTGAAATAATTTTCTTAATACCAGTAAGTGGATTCATTTTTGAAAACTTGGGCTGCAGAGGTTCAAAGGTAGGTTTATACCCTACTTGTACATAACTTATTCCAAATGCCATAATAAATAAACCCATCCATAAAGGTATACATGTAATGACTATATTAACAATTGCTTCGGATAGTAAAATTAATAAATACTGATTATCATTTCGGCTAAGTACATCAGGAATAACACGTATGCTTCTTGCCAGGTTGAGCTCGATAGTTTCTAACATATAGCCGCCAAATAAAACCATTAATGCACAAAAGCCTATGATAATAACCGCAGTATTTAACTCTGTGCTCTTAGCAACTTGACCTTTCTTTCTGGCATCTTCTCTTTTTTTACTTGTAGCTTTCTCAGTTTTCCCTTCATTTTCAGCTGCAAAAAACTGCAAAGGCAAATAATAAGCGTTCACCGTCATTATGGTATCATCCCTTGTAATGTATTCATGATCATATTAATCATATGCTCTAATATCATATCATTAAATACCGGTATCAGTCCTATGGTAAATATAAGCAGACTAAATAATATAATCATCTTAAGCGGAATCCCTATTACAAACATATTCATCTGCGGAACTGTTCTTGCCAGTATCCCTAAGCCACAATCTATAATAAGCAAAACAGCAAGAACAGGAATAGCTAATTTAAAGCTGATGAGCCAATAATCTGACACCGCATCGACAATAGTACCAACTATATTTGGTCTAAAAATGACTTGATTAATAGGAATATATTGAAAGGATTCAACAAGTGTTTTAATAAACCAGTGATACCCTCCCGATAGAATAAAAACAGCACTAAACGCCAACATATAAAATCGACCTAAAATAGGCACTTGTGTACTATTTGCTGGATCAAACATCATACTCATACCGAGTCCTCCTTGCATACCAAGGAGCGTCCCTACAAAATAATATACCTGAAAAAAAATTCTTACCCCAAAACCCAAAATAATACCTATTACACATTCTTTAATGATAATTACCGTAAAGCTTAAGAGTGTAGGGTGATATTCTAGTTGTGGGGCAGTAATTGTTAATATTGTAATATAAGCAAGACAAGTACTTATTCCCCCTATAGCAAGCGGCGGTATTTTACTTTCTTCTATCACTGGCAAAAAACTAAGTGCAAATACTATTCTAACAAAAATTAATAAAAACAGATCAATATGTGTATATAAATAAATAAGTTCTTCCATTATCACAACATCCTATAAATACGTATTAAAACTAGTAAAAATTTTAGTTGCAAAATTAACAAGCATGGTCATTATCCATGATCCAAATAATATAATGGCTAAAAATGTACCTATTATTTTAGGGATAAACGCCAGAGTTTGTTCCTGAATTGAGGTTGCAGTTTGAAAGATACTCACAACAAGTCCAATAGTTAATCCTGTTAATAATATAGGAAGTGAAACTTTAATAATTATCATTAAAGCCTCTCTCATAAGATCAAGTACTAATTGTTCCATGTATATCCTCCTATTTAAAAGTTTGAACAAGTTGTCCAATAATTAAATTCCATCCATCTACTAAAATAAATAATAAGATTTTAAAAGGAAGTGAAATCATAACTGGTGGTAGCATCATCATTCCCATAGACATAAGCGTCGAAGCTACGATCATATCTATAACTATAAAAGGAATATAGAGCAAAAATCCAATGATAAATCCTGTTCTAAGTTCACTGATTATAAATGCTGGGATTACAATATGCAGTGGCAATTCATTCAATATATCGCTATCATCTTGTAAAAGTTCTCTGCCTGATAAGTCCATGAATAATTTGATATCTTCATCTCTTGTTTGCCTTACCATAAATTCTTTAAGTGGCACAATCCCCCGCTCAACGGCTTCAGCTTGTGTCATTTGATTATTTTGATAGGGATCCCACGCATTTGTTTTTATATTTGAAAACACCGGACTCATAATGAAAAAAGTCAAAAACAATGCAAGTCCTATTAATATTTGATTAGAAGGCATTGTCTGCGTACCAATAGCTGCTCTAAGAAAATGAAAGGATATAATAAGTCTTAAAAAAGCTGTCATCATAATAAGAATAGATGGGGCAAGCCCTAATATTGTAATCAAAAAAATGATCTGAAGACTTTGGCTAAGTTCTTGTGGTGAATCCGCTTCTCCCACGCCTAGAGTAATATTTGGAAGATTAAGCGGCGCTGCAAAAGTATCATTAGCCACTATAAGAAAGATCCCCAAAACGACTGCTACTAATAAGCTGTTTTTTAACCATAATTTATTCTTTTTCATGATCATTCACCCGCTTGCCCTTCATAAACTGATTTAAATACTCATGAAAAAATTTTTGTTCCGGTACTTCAAAATTAAGGTTATCTTCATCTAGTTTTATACAATAGTTAACACTTTCTTTAGCTGCTCCAATAAGATGATACTCGTTTCCTATTTTTACAATAAATAAATACTGTCCTTGACCAAGCTGTAATACTTCTGCTACTTTCATATTTTTATTAGAAACTACTTTTTTATTAAATTCTGCCATCTTTTTTGTGACAAAGTAAGTTAATAATAAGACGCCTATAAATATAAAAATAAGCATTATCATGTCAAAAATATCTTTAATTTGCATACAATCACCACTAAATATATATATTGTTTTATATATAAGTTTAGTGGTACTCGTAAAACAAATACCACTAATACTTATGTACTTCTTAATTTATTTTCTATCCTAATACTTTTCTAACTGCCTCTAAAACTCTGTCTGCTTGAAAAGGTTTAACGATAAAATCTCTCGCGCCTGCTTGAATAGACTCAATAACCATCGCTTGCTGCCCCATAGCTGAGCACATAACAATCTTTGCCCCTGGGTCAACAGCTTTAATATTTTTTACAGCATCAATACCGTTCATTTCTGGCATTGTAATATCCATAAGAACTAAATCAGGTGTAAGCTCCTTATATTTATCCACTGCTTTAAGGCCATTATCTGCTTCGCCAACTACTTCATATCCATTCTTTGTCAAAATATCCTTTATCATCATTCTCATAAATGCCGCATCATCAACTATTAATATACTCTTTGCCATTAATATACACCTCTCTTAAATTCTATCCTCAGGATTAATTATATCTGTAATACGTATTCCAAAGTTTTCATCTATAACGACCACTTCACCTGTTGCTATAAACTTACCATTAACCAGTATATCTACTGGTTCACCAACTAATCTGTTAAGTTCAATGATACTTCCCGGTCCAAACTCTAATATTTCCTTAATCTTTCTAGTTGTTCTTCCTAATTCCACTGATACTTCCAATGAAACGTCCATAAGAAGATCCATATTTTCTTTAGGATATACTTTTTTATGAGTGTCAAAACTTTGAAACTGGGGTGTCTGTACATCCACATCTTTTTTAGGTGCAGGTGCTTTTTGCGGACGTTCATACATGTTTTCATACTCTTCATAAGTTGGTTGAGGTATAGGCTCTTGTAAGCTGGCTGGCTGATATATCTCTTGTTTAGCCGCCTCAGCAAGTGGTTCTATACTACTAGTATGTCTATCTATGTCGTTTTTGTCAATATCCACTTCACTTTTTGTTTGTTCTTGGCTTAAAAGTCCACCTATCAATTCTTTTGCAAAATCAATAGGAAGCACTTGCATAAGCTCACTATCAATGATATTTTCTTCTATCTGCAGTCTAAAGGAAACTTTAACAATATCACCCTTAGGTCCAAAAATTTCCTCTAAATTTGTATCCATTTTAATAGCTTGAGGCGGACTAATATCAATCTTTTTATTAAATAGCTGAGCCATAGAAGTTGATGACGAGCCAATCATCTGGTTCATTGATTCAGCAATAGCACTTAGATGGAGGTCTGTTACAGGCCCCTCGGCATACATGCCAGTTCCTCCCATCATTAAATCAGCTATTACTTTAACATCATCTTCTTTTAAAATTAGTAAATTTGCGCCAATAAATCCTTCTGTATAATCAACTGATACGGCTATCAAATCATCTGTAAGCGTATCGACAAATTGTTCCCAGCTCAGCACTTCAACTTTAGGTGTCGTAATCATCACTTTATGATTTAATAACGTAAATAAAGTTGTTGCAGCTGTTCCCATACTAATATTACCTATTTCACCTAGCGCATCTATTTCTTCAGCACTTAATTCTATTGAAGCATTACTAGACCCAAATTCATCTGTAGACATACTTCCTAGTAGTGCATTGATCTCCTCTTGGGAAAGCATTTCGGCTACCATTACTCATCCTCCCTCTTGATAACATGATTAATTTTTATAGCTACCTTATTCTTATATTCCCCTGGTGTTCCCGAAAATTTTAGTATGTTGCCTACATATACATCCAGATCTGAATCGATGTCTTTATCTAATCTTACAATATCATCTCTTTGTAGTTCTAAAAATTCCCTCACGGTTACATGGGTTTTCCCCAGAACAGCTTTAATGGGGATTCGGCTTTTTTCAATCATCTTTTGAATATATTCTTCGTAGGATGGTCCAAGTTCTTGTTCCTTTTGTGAAAACCAATATTTAGTATTGAGCTTATCCATAATCGATTCAATAACCAAATGTGGTATACATATATTCATCATACCTGCTACATTTCCTATTTTTATATTAAGTGTAACAAGAGCAATAATTTCATTTGGAGATATAATTTGTACAACCTGAGAATTTGTTTCTATTTTTTCTAACATAGGATCGAGATCAACAACATTTTCCCAAGGTTCAGTAAGTAACTGCACAAATTGCAAAAACATCTTTTCAAGTATTACTCTCTCAATATCCGTAAATTCTCTTATCTTTTCTAACCCCTGACCACTTCCTCCAAGCACTCTATCGATAATGGTATATCCCATATTTGGTGATAATTCCATGAGAATAGAGCCTTTTAGAGGTCTAAAATCAGTCACCGCCAGAATAACAGGATTAATAAGTGCATTAGCAAATTCCGAATAGGTTACTGCCTCAGAATTCATTACCTCAACCGACACACGGGATCTTAGATGTCCAGACAGATAGGTAGATATAAGTCTTGAGTAACTCTCAAAAATAATTTCCAAGGTTCTTAGTTGTTCTTTGGAAAATTTTGAAGGCCTGGCAAAATCATATAGCTTTACGCCCCGTTGTTCTTTCGTATCCTGCATTTCAGTTACATTTAATTCGCCTGTATTTAAGGCCTTAAATAAATCATCTATTTCACTTTGTGACAGTACTTCTCCCAATATATCACCTCCTTCTTCTTTTACCTATTGAACAAAAAAGTCTCCAAAATAGACTTCTACTACAACTTCTGTGTTTAATAATTTATTGATACGCTCTGCAATCTCATCACCTAACTTGGTTTGAGCATCTGTTCTTGACATCATTTCATACGTTTGCTCACGTATACTCTGTATAATCTCATTTCTTATAATTACCTTGCTTGCATCATAATCCTTTTTAAATTTCTTATACTGTTTTGAAGCTTCGTTAACGCCAAAACTAATACTTACTCTAGCTATGTGTTGTTCGCCTGCTTCATCATAAACATTGCTTGTTATGGCTTCCCCTAAGTCAATAGTAATAATCTTAGTTTTACTCTTAGTCTCTTTATTATCTGCAGTAGGTGCCTTTTCCGTGTTAATTATATTTAAAACTAAAAACGTACTTACTGCTAGGGCTATCCCCAAAAGAACAATTGCAATGATTACAAATATCTTAAATTTTTTATCCACATTTAATCACCAACTTTTCTATGTTATGACCTATTATCTTTACTGATTTTAATCTCTACCCTACGATTCATCGCTCTGCCTTCTGGCGTGCCATTATCTCCAATTGGTACATTATCTCTAAAGCCTTCTGTAGATATTTTTGAAACTTCAAAGCTCATCTCATCAGTAAAGAATTTTGCTACTGCTATAGCTCTAGCTGCAGACAGTTCCCAGTTGCTTGGGAATTGACTCGTCCTAATAGGTACATTATCTGTATGTCCTTCCAGTCTGATTCGATACCCTTGTTCCAAGTATTCTTTCAGCCTGACACCTAATGTATCTAATACTGGAATAGCTCCTGGTTTAATATCTGCCTTGCCTGTGTCAAATAAAAGTACATCATCAAACCTTAGGATAATTTCATCTCCATTTTGTTCGATACTCACTTTATCTTGCAAATTTTTATCTTGGACATATTGCTCAAGATTTTGTTTAAGTTTATCTAATATTTCCTGAGCATCTTTATTTGCTTGTTGTTTTAAATCTTCCTTATTCTTTTTTTGTGGAAACTGTTTAATACCATTACCTAACATACTTGTATTTTCTTCTATAGTTTGTGCACCGCTTAAGACACCAATTGAACCATCAAAAGAAGCTATAACCGCTCTAAATTTAGCCACATCAATACTTGACATAGAGAATAGCAATACAAAGAAAGTGAGTAGTAAAGTCATCATGTCCCCATATGTATTCATATATGCCGGGGCACCTTTCTTAGGTTCATCTTCACTTTTTTTCATTCTCTCTCACCTGCCTATTCCTCTTCCGTATTTTGAGCCTTATCAAATATGTTACGTGTTGCTGGTGATAAAAATGCTTTAAGTTTTTCTTCTATAACTCTTGGGTTCTCTCCAGCTTGAATCGATAATAATCCTTCTATCATGACTTGTTTATGTAGTATTTCTTCATTACTTTTAATCTTTAACTTACTAGCAACCGGTGTTGCAAAAAAGTTAGCCAGCAATGAGCCATATAATGTTGTAATCAAGGCCACACTCATTTTAGGTCCAATAGTAGATGGATCATCTAGTGAGTCTAGCATGGCAATAAGCCCTATAAGTGTTCCTATCATTCCCCAAGCTGGTCCTAAATCAGCAACGCCGCTCCAAAAACCTTGGTTATCTTTATGCCTGTTTTCAACAAAAGCAATTTCGGTTTCTAAAATACTACGAAGAAGTTCTGAGTCTGTCCCATCTACTATTAAAAGAATACCCTTTTGTAAAAAAGCGTCATCCATTCCTTGAGCAATTTCCTCTAGAGCAAGTAATCCTTCTTTTCTGGCTGCTAAAGCAAGCTCATTGATTTTACTAATAACAGCTGTAGGATCTAGTTCTTTATGATAAAAAGCATGTCTAACGGTTTTAAAGGACTGTAGAAACTTTGAAACAGGATAAGAGATTAATAATGCAGCTAGCGTTCCTCCAAATACAATCATCATTGATGGTGCATCCACAAATAACGCCAAACGCCCACCAGACAATATAATCGATAGAATAAGAAAAATAGTTCCTGCTACTAATCCGGCCAATGTTGCGATATCCATTTAACCACCTCCTTATCTATCTACTAGAAGTAGTATTTTTCTTTTGTATTCAATAATTTTATTAATAATATCTTCTTGATTTTCTTTAACAACATACTTATTGCCTGTTGTCATGCTAATCACTGTGTCTGGTGTATGCTCTATAGTCTCTATTAAGTCTGAATTAATGACAAACTCCTGCATATTTAACTTTGTAAGCTTAATCATAATGTTCTCCTAACTACTTATTATCGTTTAAGGTTAGTAAGCTCTACCAGCATCTCATCTGAAACAGAAATAATCCTTGAGTTGGCTTGGAAACCTCTTTGTGTAACAATCATTTCGGTAAATTCTTTTGCAAGGTCTACATTGGACATTTCGAGTACCCCTGCTTGGAAATTGCCTACCTTACCTATGTTGTCAAAATCACCGGAGTTAGCTGTTGAACGGTATAGATTATCGCCCATTTTTTCAAGCCCTGCTGGATTATCAAATTGTGCAACAACAATTTGTCCAAGCAGTCTTCTGTCTCCATTATCGTAGTAAGCTGTTATTTTACCATCAGCCCCTACATCATAGCCCTGCATTTTTCCAGCTGCTTTACCATCAACGGTTTTTGAATCTACATTTGTTTTTGCTGCATATTGGGTAAGTCCGCCGAGATCAACTACAAAGTTTGTACTATCTTTTCCTATTTCTGCATTAACGTTTAGCATAGTATTCCCATTGGCATCTTCAACTGTTACCGTTGCAGCACTTAGATCTAATTCATCAGTAAGCATATTAAATGTTTTAGCTGAATCTAATTTCCCACTAGCGTCAAATTCAATTGTCTGTACTGGAAATGCTGTTGATGTAGTATGGATGTTTCCATAGGCATCTGTTAAAACAATATTTCCACCTGAACCATCATCATTAGGAGATAATGACCACTCGCCTCCTCCATTATAAGTAAAATAGACATTCATCGTGTATAAATTACCTAATGAATCGTACATCTTAAGTTGCGATGAAACAGGCGAGTCATTAGTATTAAGGTTACCGCTTAAAGAAGTAGATGTAGTTGTTTGAGGTGGAGTTGATTTAAACTCTGGGGTGTTTAGCTTTAACGGTACAACTTCCCCTCTGTTAATAGCTTTGCCATCTTCACTGGATGGCCATCCCATAACTTTCATACCGTTTGGAATAATTAGATTCCCATCATCATCTTGTCTTAAGGCTCCAGCTCTTGTAAAGTATTTACCGGTAGCATCCCCTACAACAATAAATCCCTCCCCGTTAATCATAAGGTCAAAAGGGTTATCTGTACGCTGTGCAGCCCCTTGAGTCATTAGCATATCGATAGAAGAGATATTTACTCCGAGTCCTACTTGCATTGGATTAAGTCCGCCACGGCCTGTTTCATCACTAGCCGCACTGGCACTTTGAAGCGTTTGTGAAAATACTTCATTAAAAGTAACACGCTGGGATTTATACCCTATTGTATTTACATTTGCAATATTATTACCTATTACATCCATTCTGGTTTGATGAACCCTAAGCCCTGATACACCGGAAAACATTGATCTCATCATAACTCGTTTCCTCCTATACGTCTTTTATTTTTACAAAACTCTATTTGTTTGCAATAGTATGTATGTCTTCAAATGCTATAAATTGTCCATCTACGTAAACATATGTACCTTCTTTTTTAATCTTTATGTACTCTGCGAGTCCTTGAATGGTCTGTTCTTCTCCGGATTCATCTTTTATTGTTGCAGTAACAATTCTGCCGGTGATAGTAGGCTTATCTACAATATTTTGGACATTGTTAAAGTCTATTTCAATTAAACCTTCACCGGTTCCAATAATAAGGTATGGCTGTTCATCTTTCATTTTTACACCTAGCACTTCACCCTCAACAATCACCTCTTCCTCTGCACCCTGGCTATTCTTTTCCTTAGTCAAGCCTTGGATAGTTTTTTCTATAAGCTCGAATGCAGAAGTATTGGCTTGGATAACTGCGGGGTCAAGTACTTGCTTAACATCTTTTACTTTTATTTCTTTATCACCTATTCCAATCAAAGTCTCACCACTATTTATTTTAACATAGTCTACTTTACCGATTAAATACTGGGTTTGTCCTGTATCAGAATCCGTATATTGGTAAGAAACATGCTTGCCAATCATCCCATTTGCAAATTGCTTTTCAACAGTTTGCGCCACATTAGTCATCTGCTCTAACGCAGAAAACTGCGCCAGTTGTGCCATCATTTGTTGGTTATCCATGGGATTAAGTGGATCTTGATATTTCATTTGCGTTACTAACAAGTTCATAAAAGCATCTTTATCTAATTCTTGTTTTGTTGTTCTGTCACTTGTAACTTTTAAATAATCACTATCGCCTGTGACTAAATTTACATTGCTCATGTGCAACCTCCCTTAGACCATATAATTAACTTCTGTCTCAATAAGTTCTCCCGTTTTCTCATCTACCTGCATCTGTTCACTTGGTTCTTCTATTAAATGTTTATCAATAAGTTCCTGAATACGCCTTGTGGATTTTTGTTTTTGTTGCTCCATCTGAGAATGATGAGGGTTTTGTCTGATATCAACTTTTACTTCACTTACTGATAACCCTTGACTTTCTAAAGTTTGCTTAAGCTGAGCAACTTCGTTTAAAAGTAACTCTTTTGTTTTTTCATTATCAACGCGGATACTTGCAACAAGTACACCATTGCTTTCTACCAACTTAATAGATAGATTACCCAGTTCTTTAGGGGAAAGCTCCATTGAAATCTCTTTTGTATTACCCAAGGAAGTAATGTCTAGCTTATTAATAATCTGATGCGTTATAGATTCACTATGTACAAACTGTGCATGTTCAGCCTGTGTGTTTTCTGTATTCCATAGTTTTGCACCTACTGCTGTATTAAAAGATTGTATTGGTATATTCATGCCAAGTCCTGTTTGTTGAAGATTAAATATCCCATCTTCTAAATTACCGTCTGGCATGAGTTCTTCTGTTATTGCCTCTTTTAATAGGGGTTCGCCTGTTAGATTTTTGGGGAGGGACGTTTGTATAATAACCTGTGAACTAGTTGTATCCTGCGCTGTTTCTTCTGGTGCTTGCGCCGTCGCATCTATTTGCACAATGGAGGTTCTTACAACATGATCTTGTATGACTAACTTTTCAATAAGTATATGACTTTGATTCCCCTCTATCATTTCACCTATCTGTTCAAGCTTCACAAATAACTTACTGACATCCTTTAACCCCTCTTCATTAAATAATAATTGATGTTCATCATAACTCGGATAAGCCTGTGTTAAAAACGTCTTAAATATGTCTTGGTTTATTAAATCCAAAGGCGTAATATTCATATCTTCTAATACTTGCTCTATACGCTCTAAAGGTATGTCTAAAACATTATTGATAAGTGTTAGAATCATTTGGCATACAACCTCTTGATTTGCCTCTTCATCCATTTTTTTAATTTCAACAGGTTTATTTATGGGGATATCTTTGACAGCATCTTTAAGGACACTCTTTGATAACTTAACCTCCTTGTTTTTTATGCGGCTAAGCTGATTATCAAAAGTATTCTTACTCTCTTGCGCATTGTTTGGAGTGGTTTTAACACTTATCTTGTCAGTTTTAGATTCTTGAGTACTAGGTGCCAGCAGGTTAATATTTATATTATCCATTCTATCCCTCCTATTCATTAGTCAGTGTAACATCAGGCGATAATAACTTAATGACTGTTGCAGCATTGCTTGATAGCATATTATTTAGTATTAACGACTTTCTTTCTTGTTCCATACTTGCAAATATCAATTTAATAAGCTCTGGATCAGTAGGAATGAGTATTTCTAGAGCACGTGCTGCTTGTTCAGGTTCCATTTGAGCTATAGTCGTTGCAAATTGTTTCTGTGCTTTTGTAATTTGCGTATCTATTTTAATATCCTTATATATTTTTTCCATTGTTTCAGGATACATTTTTTCAAATTGTTCTAGAAACATATTAGGGTTAGTTTTAGCAACTTCCTTATCCCATGCTTCTTTCTGGTTTAAAAAATCCTCGTGCTTTACTTCATATTCTTTTAAGTCGGTTATTCTTTGCTCTAATATTTCATTCTGTTCTTGTAAACTTTTTATCCTTTGATCTAAATTCGTTTGTTCTGTTTTTTTCACTTCTAATTCCTGAATAAGCTGCTCTTTAGTAATGTTGAGGTATGGATCACTCTCTTCTTTAAATACTGACCCCACTATAGGTACATTTTTAAGATTCGCTGCAAGAAACTGTCCTAATTGCTTTCGAAATACGAATCCAACAATTCCCACGACAGCCAAAATAACAACAAACACAAGAAGTTGTTTACCTTTTTTGTTCTTCTTCGGTTCAATTGGAGAAGGTTTTGCCTCTAGTTCTATTGATTTTGAGTTTTTATTAGCCATTTTATGCCTCGCTCCTTCTTGCTTCTCCATACTTGTAACTCACCATTTCATCTATTAATAGCTGCTCAGTTCTCTTAGCTTCTATCACATAATGTTCAAGTTTTATTTCTTTTAACTTCTCAAGTATTTTTCTTTCTTTCATTGCTTGAAGCAGTTCATCACGTTTTTGTTCAACCACTTCTTGTGCTTTATTAATATCATTTTCTGCTTGTTTAATTCGCTTTTTAATATGATGTGAATATCTATTGAGTGTTCTAATCTGTTTAATATCAAAATCTGCACAGGTATTTGCTTTGATTGCATTATATAGGCCATCATGTTCAGTAACTAATATTTCTTTTTGTTGTTCTAAACCCTCTTTATGCGTACTTGCAGCCCCTAATTCTCTTTTTTTAGTATCTTCTACTTTTTCTTTTAGCGAAAGAACTGAATTAAGTTCAAATTTAAACATTCACTTCCCTCCTAATTAATAATTTTTTTCATATGTTCCAAAGTATTTTGAAAATCAACTTTATCATGAACGGATTGGCATAAAAATTGATTAATCTTGCCTATTTTTTCAATCGCTTTATCAATTTCTTTATTACTGCCTTTGTTATAAGCACCTACATTAATAAGGTCTTCTGATTCTTTATAAATAGCCATATGCTTTTTGATTTCTATCGCCAGACCCTTATGTTCTTCAGTTACGATATCATTCATAACTCTTGATATGCTTGCTAGTACATCTATAGCTGGATAATGCCCTTTGTTAGCCAATTTTCTTGACAAAACAATATGTCCATCTAATATACCCCTTGCTGTATCTGTAATAGGCTCATTAAAGTCATCACCGTCTACAAGTACAGTATACATCCCAGTTATACTACCTTTATCTGAGTTGCCAGCTCTCTCTAATAACTTAGGCATAACAGCAAAAACTGATGGTGTATACCCTCTTGAAACGGGAGGTTCACCTGTCGCAAGTCCTATTTCTCTTTGTGCCATAGAGAATCTTGTTAAAGAATCCATCATTAAGAGCACATCTTTTCCTTGATCTCTAAAATATTCGGCCAATGCTGTAGCTGTTTGTGCAGCCTTTAATCGTATAAGAGCAGGTTGATCTGATGTTGCTACTACGACAATTGATCTTTTAAGCCCTTCTTCTTTTAAGTCTTTTTCTAAAAACTCTCTTACTTCTCTGCCTCGCTCGCCAATTAAAGCGATGATATTAACATCTGATAAGGCATTTCTTGCGATCATTCCTAATAGTGTACTTTTTCCTACGCCACTTCCTGCAAAAATACCTATTCTTTGACCTTTTCCAATACTGAGCATACCATCAATAGTTCTAATACCAAGCTCCATATTAGAAGTAATTCTTTTTCTGGTTAATGGATTAGGCGCTGTGTTTTCGAGAGGCATGCTGTCTCTGCAATCTATTTTTTCTCCACTTATCGGTTCCGCTTGCCAATTTACGACTTGGCCTAATAACTGTTCCCCTACTTTAATATTAAGTTTATCTCCAAATGATTTAACTTTGCACCCTGGACCAATACCTTCTAGATTACCAAGCGGCATAAGCAAAATGTGTTTCTCCTTAAACCCAACAACTTCTGCTAAGACTTGTTTTTGACCTCCAGCAGCTTCAATACAGCATATATCGCCTATATTTACAAAAGGACCTAAAGATTCTATTGCCATCCCAATTACTTTAGTTACTTGACCTGTGTAAGTCCACAATTGCTTGTTGGTAATATCTAAATATTTCTTTAAGTCAATCATAAATTCTCCTGCTTTAAATTTTGTAATATTTTAAGATCTGATATAACTTGATCTAACCCATCTACTACATCATATTCAATAGCACCTTCTTGTGTTTCGACTTTACACGCCGTATTACTTAATGCTTCTGATACTTGCAAGGTAACCTCTTCTTTAATAGACATTAAACTTTCTTTTTCCGAATCAGTTAACCTATTGTAAACCTCAGGCGAAACATATACTTTAATATCTTTCTTAAATACATCATTTGCCAGCATACGCTTGATAATACAGCGTACCCATCCAGTATTATGATATACTTCTTCTCCAACTAAGTACTGCAACAAGGCTATTAAGGTCTGTGCAAGCTCTGGCTCTGTACTGTTTATAATTTGCTCTTTTTCTTGGTAGGCATTCTTTACTATTTGTGCAGCCTCTTCTCTTGCTTGCTCTAAAAAAAGCTGGTGCTTATTAGAAGCATCTTCCAATAAATTAGTTTTTTCAAATGCAGCCTCTTTTCTAATCTCTTCTGCTTCTTTTAGCGCATTATTGATTATGATTTCCGCTTTTTGCTGCGCTTCATCTAATAAATTTTGCGCCTCTAAATGCATCAGGCTTATTGCTTCTGGTCCTTGCTCGCCTAGTACTGCTTCATCATCTAGAGGTTCAGAACGTTCATATTCGACTTGGGTAATTTGTAATCGTTCTGATAAATTTATAACCGTTTGGTTTCTTATTCTTCCACCTTTTATGATACTAGACAACAACCTCATCTCCTGCTCCACGGGATATAATGATTTCACCCGCATCTTCTAGTTTACGAATAATATTAACAATCTTCTGTTGAGCATCTTCAATTTCTTTAACACGTTTTGGTCCCATATATTCTAAGTCTTCTTCGATCATAGCTGCAAGACGCTTAGATATATTACTCATAATTATCTGTTTAACAGAATCTCCTGCTCCCTTAAGTGCAATAGCTAACTCATGATTATCAACTTCACGTAACACTCTCTGTATAGATTTATTATCAAGTGTAGTAATGTCTTCAAATACAAACATACGTTTTTTAATGACTTCTGCGAGTTCTGGATCTTCAATTTCTAAGTTTTCCATAATATTTTTCTCTGTTCCTCGATCTACCTGATTGATAATCTCAACGATAGAGTCAATGCCTCCAATAGTTGCAAAATCTTCTGATACAAGTGTAGAGAGCCTTTTTTCAAATTCACGTTCTATTTGACTAATCACATCTGGCGACGCGCGATCCATTAGTGCAATTCTTCTTGCAGTATCAGACTGCATATCAGGCGGAAGAGATCTAATGATAAGTGCAGCCTGTGATGGTTTTAAATAGGACAGAATCAAAGCTATTGTTTGCGGATGTTCGTTTTGAATAAAGTTAACTAACTGTGTTGCATCCGTTTTTCTTGCAAATTCAAACGGTCTGACTTGTAGTGAAACAGTAAGTTTATTAATAACTTCTACTGCTTTATCTGAACCTAAGGCTTTTTCAAGAAGCTGCTTAGCGTAACCTATGCCACCCTCAGCTATATACTCTTGCGCTAAGCACATCTCGTAAAATTCTTGAAGAACTTCCTCTTTTGCTTTAGGTGAGACTGCCTTAATACTGGCAATCTCAAGTGTTAATTGTTCTATATCTTCTTCTTTTAAATACTTAAATATTTTTGCTGATTTTTCTGGCCCTAGTGCTATGAGTAACATTGCTGCTTTTTGTTTACTTGTATACTGCTCTTTTGCCAAACTCATCACTCCCAATCATCTTCTGTCAACCAATTGCGTAATAAGTTCGCTACGGCTTCTGGTTTTTCATCTACAAATTTATCAATTTGACGTTTCGTTTCCAGTGTTTCCTTCAGCTCAATTTCATCTAATTCCACTTGATCTTTTGCTGCTTTTAACATTTCTTCTACTTCAAGTTCTGGTTCTACTTCTACAACGTCTTCATGTTTTCTAAACTTCATAACTGCAATAACAATCATAATAAGTATCAGCAGAATAAGTATAAATGGTAAGTAATCTTTATAATTTATACTATAAGGTTCTTGATCAACAAAAATAGGTTTCTCATAGGCTTGTACAACCACGTTATCTATGCCGGTTGCACTTTTAATTGAAGCTACCGTTGCTTCATCGACAGCAATAATTTTTTGATCCTTATTTTGCTCTTTAAATTGCTCCCACGTCATCCCCGCAAGAGTAGGTTCGATTGTCTGCTGCTGATAAAGTTTGTTTTTAAATAAACTTACTGCTAAAGAAGATGCTTTAAAATCAATATCTCCTACATTTTTAACAGAAGTTGATACCTTTTTATCAGTAACATATGTTACTTCTTTAGTATCCGACTTACTTTCTCCATTCGTTCCATTACCAATTTGATAATTAGGTGCATCTCCCCCATTATTAGCCACTCCAGGTTCTGCCCCATTTTGAGTGTTTTTAGATGAAGAACTTGAAACATTTTCTTTTTGTATAATCCCTCTGCTGTTTTCTTCAAACTGTGGCGTATATTCTTCTTTAACTTCTTCATACCGATCAAAATTCAGCACAAGGTTAGATCCAATTCTTACATCATCATACATAATGCCTAAAAGTTCTATAATCTTAGACTTGATAGAACTTTCAGCAGCGCCTTTAAGTTCTTGCTGTTTCCCAAGCGCAAGATTCCCCTCATCTGATCCGACAAATACATTCTTTCCATTAGAATCTATAATTGTTATTTTCCCCATGTCTAAATTTTGCACACCACTCGCTACAAGCCTGGCTACGAGTTCTGCTTCTTGTGAAGTAAGCTCTTTGTTCAGCGTCAGAACAACACTTGCACTGCTTTGTTGTTTTGATTGAATAAACGAATTTTTCTCTTCTGGTATAACTAAAGTAACCTGTGCTTTTTGAATAGAATCAATAGATTCTAGTAAACTCTCAAGTTCCACTTTTTTAAGATGATTCATTTTTGCCTTTTTCTCATCTTGAGTTGTAGACATACTATTTGTAATGGCATCATCAAAAGTATATTGTCCTTTTGGGACATTTTCTCGTGCGAGTACAAGCTTTGCTTCATTAAACTGCTTTTCATCGACCTCTATAGTCGTCCCACCGTCTAAAAGTTTATATTTTATTTTTTGCTCTGATAAAACAGCTGTTACTTCAGATGCTTGTTTTAAATCAATGTTGCGGTATAGAATTTTATTCTCCGGCTTAGCTAAAAAGCCAATAATGCCTATAGTAACAATTAGCGCTACTACACCTATATATATTTTTATTCTTTGTGCTTTAGAAAGTTCTCCCCATTTTTCGGTGACCTGATTCGATATTTGTTCAAATGTTTCCTGCATGAATTCACCTCATTCCTTTTGAATCAGGTACTAGATTGGGAGTCTCATTATTTCTTTATAAGCATCAATTACTTGATTTCTAACTTGCATTGTAAATTGTAGTAAAATACTAGATTTTTCTTGAGCGATCATTAAACTATGTATATTGTCATTTTTACCTGTGATAAAATCATATGTATACTCACTGGCAATTTTTTCAGCTTCATTTGTTTCCTGCAATAACTTCTTAGCAGCTTCAAAGGAGTCTACAAAACTAGTATCACTCGTCAAATTTGTATTACTACTTAATTTGTTTACACCCAAGGAAGCTCCTTGTAGTTGCTGTATAGCTTGTATCATTTATATTCCTCCTACTGTTATTTTCCAATTTCGAGTGCCTTACCAACCATGGCTTTCATTGCGTTAAATGCTGTAACATTCGCTTCATATGAACGGCTTGCAGAAATCATATTAACCATTTCTTCTATCATATTAACATTAGGAAGCTGAACATAGCCTCTCTCGTCTGCATCTGGATGTGTTGGATCATATACTATAGGAAAAGGCTTATTATCATCTATAATTTGTGACACTCTTACCCCATTATTTTTAGAACTTGTATATTTATTTAGAACATTATTAAAACTTTCTTGGTTATTAATAGGCTCAAATAATACTGCTTTTCTTCTATAAGGCCCTCCCTCTGGAGTTCTTGTCGTATTGCTATTAGCTATGTTTTGAGAAATCACATCTAATCTTAATCTCTGCGCGGTTAAACCTGATGTGGATGTATCCATTGAACCGAAAAAGCTCATCTCTACCCCTCCTGATATTATTTAATCGTTTGTAGTATTGTTTTAAAGCGGCTTAGTTGTGCTGAAGTCCTCGTAATGAGCGCATCATATTTAAGCTTTACTTTTGCAGATTCAGCCATTTCAATGTCTATGTCTATATTATTGCCGTCCATTTTATACATATAGTTTTGCTTATCTATATAAACCACCGGATTAATGTTGTCGCTGTTAATATTTTTTATTCCCTTTTTATCTATTTCTTTTGCTAAAAGACTTTCAAATACTACATCTTTTCTTTTATAACCAGGTGTATCGACATTACTTATATTATCACTTATAACATTATATTTTAACATGGTTGCATCAAGTGCTTTATTGATGATATCTATATTATGAAACAAATCCATATTTGTCCCCCCTCTTCATTATATGCTTATATTTTTTGTGTATTGTCTTTATATGTTGTCATTATATATCTTTTAAAAGATAATTATAGCTATATAACGCTAAATATATATATAAATCATTATATATTTAAATCTTTTATAAATCAATAAATATAAAGAAACTATACGCCTAAAGCACCTGTCATTTTATGTCAGCCTTGTTTTTATGATTTTTTATAGTTAAACTTGTGAAAATTTTGTAAGTATTTATCCTCCCCCTTATATACTTATTTTTTTCATACGGAACATTTTAACTTGTTTTATAAAAGGAATACATCTACAACTGCACTTTTTAACACATATCTTTTAGATACCTTTATCAGAAATATAAAAAATGTTATAAATTAGTGCAAAAAAATAAAATCATGTCACCTACCATGATTTTATTCCTTCCTATAAATTAGAAAATCCACTGACAAAAATCACCATTATGTACTGTGATATTTACAGGCACAAAAAATGCCACTTTAATAAATTATTAAAGCTTGTAAAACCTACCTAAATTGATCATGGAAACAAATTTTCAGCAAAGTATTCATTTATAGTAGTTAAATTATATACATGGCGGCCCGACTATCGTAGTAATTAAACCTTAGACTCGTGGCTTTGCGTCTCTACTTTTCAATAGATTTGCCTTTATAACAAGTTATAATGCTTATTCTGTTATTAAATTACTCTAACTTTTATCTTATATAATTATACATCTTCTTAACTATTTATGAATTATATAATATAGCATTATGGAGTATTCTGTCAACACATAATTTCACATAATAACTCTAAATTTTCAAACAGTCATCATATTTTTTATTTTTAGTATATTTTCACTTACTAAACACTCTTTAACATACTAAAAAAGGCCACCTTTCGACAACAAGAAAGGTCAGCCTTTTATTTTTTACGTTGCATTTTATAAATACTTAGGCAAAACAATTATACTTTAAAACTTTGCACTATAATAATAAGGTTACGATATAGTGTAGATTTGATATTGTTAATACATCTAATAAAGCAATCACACAACTCCCCGCCGCCATAGGTATAATACCTAAAAAATTATTGCCAAACACATAGGGGACTTTTAAGCTGCTTTTTCTAATACTGGAAATTCCTAGATACATAGCTATAGCGAGCATAATAATAGCTTGCAGACCATAAGCAAACACCGCAACCATCAGTCCTTTTATTCCGTAGATCAGAATAATACACGTCGTTGTAAATGCATAAGAAAATACCATAATAAAAAACGCACCAAGACTTAAAGGTAAGGTAAACGCAAAAAGACCAAACAACCAAATCACTATCAACTGTTTAAAATAGCCATATATACTACTTAATACTTTTTCTATTTGAAAAGACGTTTTAGCATCTAATAAAATATAATTATTAAGCATAAGAAAAACAGAACTATCTCTATCCTTAATATATAGCGCATAAACGCTCCCACTAATTATTGCTAGTATAAATAGTGCTACGACAATCACGTCATTTGTAAAGTAGTCCTTAAGTCTTGTACCATATTTTCTCTTCATCTTTTATCCCCCATAAAAATTATGCACCTTAACTCAAGTTATGATACAAGCCTCTATTTTAGAACTACTTATTTAAAAAATAACACGCACTAAGAATACCTACTATTGTTTTACTATCTTCAATCTCACCTGAAAAAATCATATCTCTAGCCTCATGCAGTGGATATTTCTCTATAGTGATATATTCATCCTCATCTAAATGCTGTTGGCCTTTCTTTAACTGCGTCGCAATAAAGAGATGCAATTTTTCATCACTAAAACCTATCGCGCTAAACATCGCGCATAATTTGTGAATATGAGTAGCCCTATAGCCTGTTTCTTCTTCTAATTCTCTTAGCGCGCACGTTAAAGGATCCTCTCCTTTTTCTAGTTTACCTGCTGGTATTTCAAGCACTTCTCTATTGCTTGCATTCCTGTATTGTTTAACTAAAATGACTTCACCCTCCTCCGTAATAGGAACTATTGCAGTGGCTCCATTATGGAGTACCAAATCCCACTTTGTAACTTTGTCTTTATCTATTTCAATCGTATCCTCTGCCACATCAAATATCTTACCTTTATAAACAATTTCACGTTGGATAAGTTTCATGATTTACCTCCCCTTGTTTTGTGACTCATGCCCCATTTGATTGGCTTTATGATAACACGCCATCATACCTTTAATGATACTATTCCTAAAACCAAACTCTTCAAGAGTTGTTACTGCCTGTATCGTTGTCCCCCCAGGTGAGGTAACTGCATCCTTAAGCTCTCCTGGATGCTTCTTTGTCTGCAAGATCATCTCACAGGCTCCTTTTATAGCCAATGCTGACATTTCATAAGCACTCTCTCTTGCCATACCAAAACTTACCGCCGCATCTGCCATAGCCTCAATAAACATATAGGCGTAAGCTGGAGAACTGCCCGTAGTTGCAACTACTGCTGCCATTAGCTTCTCTTCAACATATATTGTTTTTCCAAAGCTATTAAATAGCTCCAAGAATCTATCTATTTCATCTTTAATTAATACCTCTTGTTGATACGTATAAGCTGTTATTCCCGCCCCTATAAGTGCAGGCGTATTAGGCATTGTACGAATTATCTTTGTTGCTTCTCCTAAAAGCTCTTTCATCATAGCAAGACTATGTCCAGGGGCCACGGTTATAATAATTTGTTCTGGTGTTAAGAAGTTTTTTATCTGCAAACAAATTTCTTCATAATATTGTGGTTTGATAGACAAAACAATATATTTAGTTTGCTTCAGAAATTTTTCCAAGTTTTCAGCAATAACAATATGTTCATCATCTAAAAACTTTTTATAAGACTCTTTATTTACATCATATATCACAACTTGCTCTAATTCACCTTCCCGATTTGCAATAGCTTTTGCCATTGCGCCTCCCATATTGCCAATTCCAATAAATCCAATATTATTCACATTTGCACTTCCTTCATATTTATATTTATGTGTTATATTTATATTTTTATTATATCATATTTTATACTTGTGTTAATCTTCTAATATCATTATACCCCGTCATATGTTATAATAATAAGGTATGTATTATAATAAAAGGAGGATAATCTATGTGGATTTTATGGCTTATAGTAGGTATTGTTTTTAGCGTCGCAGAAATACTCTATAGCGGATTCTTTCTTATTTGGTTTGCAATAGGTGCTTTCCTTACCATTATAGTCTCTTTCTTTACCGACAACATCCTTTACCAAAGTGTTATATTTCTAGTTATTTCTATTATACTACTCTTAACGCTCACTAAACATTTCGCAAAAAAATTTGCATCGGGCCATACATTTCCAACAAATATCGACAGCTTGATCGGCAAAAAAGGTATTGTTATACAAAATGTAGGAAAAGATAGCTTTGAAAGCGGACTTGTAAAACTTGACGGTGAAATTTGGACGGCTGTATCACAAGACGGTAATGCTATCGAAAAAGGCGCCGTCGTACAAATTCACGAAATCAAAGGTGTACGTCTTATTGTATCAGAAGCCCAAAACTAAGGAGGTTAATTAAATGTTTGGAAATCTAGTCGTTATCATTATATTAGCTTTTATACTTATTCTATGCTTTAGTTCAATTAAAATCATTAGACAGTCCAGTGTAGGGATTGTCCTAAGGCTTGGTAAATTCAGCCGCAAAGCTGAAACAGGTGTTAACTTTATTATTCCTTTTATTGAAAACGTCTATAAAATGGTTGACTTACGTGAAGTTGTTATGGACTTCCCGCCTCAACCTGTTATTACCCGCGATAATGTTACTATGCAAATCGATACTGTTGTTTACTATAAGGTAACAGATCCAGTCTATTATATCTTTGAGATTGCTAATCCAATAAGTGCTATAGAAAATCTAACAGCAACTACACTTCGTAACATCATCGGCGAACTAGATCTGGATGAAACACTTACTTCTAGAGATATCATCAATACAAAACTGAGAGTTATTTTAGATGAAGCAACCGACAAGTGGGGCATTAGAGTAAATAGAGTTGAACTTAAAAATATTCTTCCTCCAAAAGACATTCAAGAAGCTATGGAAAAACAAATGCGTGCCGAACGTCAAAGACGCGAAGCTATTTTAACTGCTGAAGGTCAAAAGAAATCTTCTGTTTTACTCGCAGAAGGCGAAAAAGAATCAACAATTCTTAATGCAGAAGCTAAGAAAGAGCGCTTAATGAGAGAGGCCGAAGGACAAAAACAAGCTGATATCCTTAGAGCTGAAGGTGAAGCAGCTGCTATTATGAAAATCCAACAAGCTAAAGCTGAAGGTCTTAAATCAGTATTTACTGCAATCAAAGAGTCTGGCGTAGATGATAATATTCTTGCTATTCGTTCTATGGAAGCCCTGGAGAAGATCGCTGAAGGTGATTCAAGCAAACTCGTTCTTCCTTCAGATGCTATTAACTTTTTAGGAACATTTAAAGGTATAAAAGAAATCATGTCTTCTGATAAAGCATAATAAGAGGTTCTAAAAGTTCTATACACTTGAACTTTTAGAACCTCTCTTTTTTATCAGATTATAAGCTTCTTAACCGATTACTGCGACTTAAGCTATCGTGCAGTCTCTTATCTTGTTTAGGCTTAAACTCTCACATCTCCATCTATCCCTAGAATGCACTGATTAGCCTCTATAATCGGATCAATAACCTGGCTAATAAAGTCATCAACTTGCAGTGCTGCGCATCCAATAAAATTCTCTGGTTTCAAAATATCATAAAGTTCATCTTCAGTCATATTAAACGTACCATCTTTAATAATTCTGTCAATGAGGTCATTAGATTCACCATGTTGCTTAACTTGAGCACCTGCTTCCATAGACAGTACTCTTACCTTTTCATGAAGTTCTTGTCTATCACCGCCTCTTTTTACCCCCTCCATAAGTATTACTTCTGTTGCCATAAATGGCAATTCATCCATAATATGTTTTTCAATAACCTTTGGATAGACAACAAGGCCTGAGGCTACATTAAGATAGATTTCAAGTATTGCATCAATTGCCAAAAAGGCTTCTGATACAGCTATCCTTTTATTAGCACTGTCATCTAAAGTTCTTTCAAACCATTGCGTCGACGCTGTAATAGCTGGATTTAGAGCATCACAAATCACATATCTAGCCAATGATGAAATGCGTTCGGTACGCATAGGATTACGCTTATAAGCCATTGCTGAAGAACCAATTTGATTTTTTTCAAAAGGCTCTTCTACTTCTTTAAGGTGCTGAAGAATTCTGATATCATTACTAAATTTATAAGACGATTGGGCTATTTGACTTAATACATTAAGCACTTGTGAATCAAATTTTCTAGTATAGGTTTGGCCAGTTACAGGGTAAACCTCATCATAACCAAGTTTTTGGGCTATCTTTTGATCTAACTGCTTAACCTTTTCATAATCGCCTTCAAACAAAGTTAAAAAAGTAGCTTGTGTTCCTGTAGTGCCTTTGGCGCCTCTAAGACGCTTCCTTTCAAGCAGGGTATCTACTTCTATTAAATCAAGCCATAAATCTTGTAACCATAAAGTTGCTCTTTTGCCGACTGTAGTAAGCTGCGCCGGCTGCAGATGTGTAAAACCTAAAGTAGGCAGGTTCTTATATTCTGTGGCAAATTTAGAAAGCTTGTGCATAACATTGATCAACTTTTTGCGTATAAGCTCCAGTCCTTCATACATAATGATAAGATCAGTATTATCTCCCACATAACAGCTTGTTGCGCCAAGGTGTATGATAGGCATAGCTTTTACAGCCTGTTCTCCATAGGCATGCACATGCGCCATAACATCATGACGAACTTTATTTTCCCATGCTTCTGCCACCTCGTAATTAACATCGTCCATATATTGCTTAAGTTCATCAACTTGTTCTTTAGTAATATTTAATCCTAGTTCACACTCTGTCTCTGCCAGCGTTACCCAAAGTCTTCTCCATGTTTTAAATTTCTTCTCTTCTGAAAATAAATAAAGCATTTCTTTACTTGCATATCTTCCCTCTAAAGGGCTTTTGTAGGAGTTTCTCATGTCATTTTTCCTTTCATAGATCGTATTATATCCTTATTATATGTAAAAAAGTTTCATTTTACAATATTTTTTCGAACAATTATTTAGAGAGCGAAATTTTCGTTCGATTAATGCATTGCTAACTCAACCGCGCAAAGTCGTTAAAGAATGCCTTTCCAGATGCGGTCATTTTATCTAGATCCATAAAAAAATAAGGAAACAATGAGACCTATCTTATTGTTTCCTTATTTGTATATTTTATTAACTATCCCTATCGTTTATTGAAGCTTCTTAATGAAAGACTCTATACGGTCTAATCCTTTAGCTATGCTTTCTTGACTAATCGCATAAGAAAGTCTAATACAATCCGGCGTTCCAAAATCTGCACACGGCACTAAAGCTACACTTTCTGCTTCTAATATAAAATCTGCAAAATCAGCTGCTGATGCAATAACTTGATCGTTATATACTTTACCATAAAGTTTCGCTACATCAATAAAACAATAAAATGCCCCTTGGGGTTTTATTGTATCTAACCCTTTAATCTGGGTTAAACGTCCATACATGTAGTCTCTTCTATTCGCAAACTCTCTCACCATCTGGCTTACAAAATCATTTTCAGTTAAAATTGCAGCTTCTGCAGCCTTCTGGGCAATTGAATTAGGATTAGAGGTTGCATGGGATTGTATGTTAGCTGCTGCTTTTGCAACTTCAATAGGCGCCGCCAAATAACCAATCCTCCACCCTGTCATAGAATGACTTTTAGAAAGACCATTAATCGTAATGGTGTGTTTATAAATCTCTTCTGATAAAGACGCTATACAAGTGTGTTTTGCCTCTCCATATACAAGGTACTCATAAATCTCATCTGATATAATCCATATATTATGCTTAACAGCAATATGTGCTAATACCTCTAGCTCTTTTCTCGTATATACGACGCCTGTAGGGTTTGACGGGGAGTTAATAACCAAAGCTTTTGTTTGATCATTTATCGCAGCTTCTAACTCTTCTGGCTGCAATTTAAAGTCGTTACCCCTTTGAGTATTGATAAATACTGGTTTGCCCCCTGCGATTTTCACCATTTCTGGATAACTTAGCCAATACGGTGCTGGAATGATCACTTCATCTTCTGGATTTAATATAGCCATAAAAGCATTAACAAGCGAATGTTTTGCCCCATTATTCACTACAATTTGTTCAGGGCTATAATGTACATTATTATCATTTTGCAATTTAGTTGCTATGGCCTTTCTAAGAGAGACCGTGCCTGCTGCTGGTGTATATTTTGTAAAACCTTGCATAATTGCATCTATCGCTGCTTTTTTAATATATTCTGGTGTATCAAAATCAGGCTCTCCCGCTCCAAAACCAATCACATCTACTCCTTGTGATTTAAGTTCATTTGCTTTAGCTGTTATCACTAAAGTTGAGGATGGAGCTATCTGAGCTGCTAATCTAGAAATCATTATGTATCACACTCCTGTATCATTATAGAACCATTATAGTGATACCCACGCAGTTTTGCAAGTGTTTTAATGCAAAAATTCATTTTAAATGAAATTCCTTCAAATCAAGGACTCTCCTGACCTTATTTAAAAGCAGTATAAAATTTAAAAATATGCTAAATAAAATAGCGATACATAATGTATCGCTATTTTATTTAGCATATTCAGTTGCCCTTGTCTCTCTAATAATACTCACTTTTATCTGCCCTGGATATTCTAAGTCGTTTTCAATTTGCTTAGTTACATCTCTTGCAAGAAGCACTAAACCATTATCATCTATTTCTTCTGGAACAACCATAATTCTGACTTCTCTACCTGCTTGAATTGCAAAAGACTTTTCAACACCTTTAAATGATGTTGCAATCTCTTCGAGTTTTTGAAGCCGTTTAATATAAGTTTCTAAAGTCTCTCTTCTCGCGCCTGGTCTTGCGGCTGAAATAGTATCCGCAGCCTGAATAATAACAGCAATAGCCGTTTCTGGTTCTACATCTCCATGATGTGCCTCTACTGCATTAGTAACAAGAGGATTTTCTCCATATTTACGACATAGATTTGCACCAATGCTTACGTGTGAACCTTCAACTTCATAATCAACAGACTTGCCAATATCGTGAAGTAATCCTGCACGCTTAGCAACACGGATGTCAAGTCCCAGTTCTGCTGCAATAAGCCCCGCTAAGTTAGAAACCTCTATTGAATGTCTGAGTACATTTTGTCCATAACTTGTTCTGAATTTCATTTTTCCAAGTAATCTAATAAGCTCTGGATGGAGACCATGCACACCTGTTTCAAACGTTGCTGCCTCTCCTTCTTCTCTTATAAGAACTTCTACTTCTTTTCTTGCTTTTTCTACCATTTCTTCGATACGTGCTGGGTGAATACGCCCATCTACAATTAACTTCTCAAGTGCTACACGAGCGATTTCTCTTCTTATAGGATCAAATCCAGATAAAATAACAGCTTCTGGTGTGTCATCTATAATAAGATCTATTCCTGTTAGTGTCTCAAGCGTACGGATATTTCGACCTTCTCGTCCTATAATTCTTCCCTTCATTTCATCATTAGGCAAAGGCACTACAGAGACAGTGGTATCCACTACATGATCTACTGCACATTTTTGAATAGCATTGGTTAATATATCTTTTGCTTTTTTGTCTGCTTCTACTTTTGTTTTAGCTTCTATATCCTTAATAAGTATTGCAGATTCATGTTTGACCTCATCTTCAATGGTTCTTAACAGATATTGTTTAGCTTCGCTTAGAGTGAGTCCTGATATTCTTTCAAGCTCTTCTAAATGTTTTTTATGAAGCGTATCTATCTCGACCTTTACTTTCTCAACATTATCAATTTTATGTTGAAGCTGTTCGTCTTTCTGCTCAAGGGCCGCTGTTTTTTTATCAAGCGTTTCTTCCTTGTGCACTAACCTTTTTTCTAATTGTTGAAGCTCGTTTCTTCTTTCGCGCACTTCTTTGTCAAGCTCGTTTTTAATACGAATATTTTCTTCTTTAGCTTCTAAAAGCATTTCTCTTTTTTTAGCTTCCCCAGTCTTTATAGCATCATCTATAATCCTTCGAGACTTCTCTTCTGCAGACCCTATTTGTGCTTCAGCTATACGCTTTCTATAAAATACGCCACTAGAAAAGGCTATTATTCCAACTAAAATAACTCCAATGAATCCTACTATTATGATTGCTATGCTATTTATATTTACCACCTCCCTATTTTTTGCTATGTGCAAATAACAACATAATTGTATAACGTTTTAAAAATACTGTCAAGCATTGTGCCATATATAGCTTTTGGTATCTGCGCCCAAAATATACTTTTTCATATAAGTATACCTAAAGCAAGTGTCATTTTATACTTTTTGATGAATAAAAGAAGATAGAGCATAGCCCTATCTTCTTTTATTCATCAATTTCTTCTAATAACGAAAGAGCCTCTCCGAAATCCTCATTACTTTCATTCTCATCCGATGCATTTATACCATAATGCTGTCTTACTTTACTTTCAATCTCACCGAGTAAGTCCAAATGTTCCTTAAGGTAAATCTTTGCATTTTCTCGGCCTTGTCCCAATCTAATATCTCCATAAGAGTACCATGCACCACTTTTATTAACGATATCTATATTAGCAGCTAAATCTAACACATCACCTTCTTTAGAGATGCCTTCACCATACATAATATCGAATTCAGCCTGTTGAAAAGGTGGTGCAACTTTATTTTTAACAACTTTTACGCGGGTACGGCTTCCAATAAATTCATTACTTTGTTTTAGCGTTTCTATTTTACGCACATCTAACCTGATCGAAGCATAAAATTTAAGTGCACGTCCTCCTGTAGTTGTTTCATTACTACCAAAAGTAATCCCTACTTTTTCTCTAAGCTGATTAATGAAAATAACAGTACATTTAGATTTATTAACAACCCCTGTTAATTTTCTAAGTGCTTGTGACATAAGTCTTGCTTGAAGACCCATATGTGAATCTCCCATATCGCCTTCTATTTCTGCTCTGGGCACAAGTGCTGCAACAGAGTCAATAACAACTAAATCAATCGCGCCTGAACGCACCATGGTCTCAGCAATTTCTAAAGCTTGTTCACCATTATCAGGCTGTGAAATATATAACTCATCAATATTTACCCCAAGTTTTTTGGCATAAGCTGGATCTAATGCATGCTCCGCATCGATAAAAGCTGCTATACCTCCTTTTTGTTGAACTTCTGCTATCATATGCAATGTAACTGTAGTCTTCCCAGAAGATTCTGGACCAAACACCTCTATAATTCTTCCCCTGGGAACGCCCCCTACACCTAGTGCAATATCCAGACTTAAAGACCCTGTAGGAAATGTAGATACATTGGTTTCCGTTGCTTCCCCAAGTTTCATAATAGAGCCTTTTCCAAACTGCTTTTGTATTTGAGAAATAGCTGCATCTAATGCTTTTTTCGAATCATTATTCATTATTTTCACCTCTCCAGTAATCGAACACTTGTTCTAATCCTATTATAACTAATTTTATTTGCAATATCAAGTCTAAATTTATTTTAAGTTTCTATATAGTTGAAATAATAAATTTTTTACTGTTTTTTCTCTAATTACCTGCCTTGTGCCATTTAAATTCAGTTCATAAACATAAGTTCTATCCGGAAAAGCAATTCCGATATAAACACGCCCTACTGGTTTTTCAGAGGTGCCTCCATCTGGTCCCGCTATCCCCGTTGCTGATAATCCAATATCAGCTTTTGTTCTTAACCTGATTCCCTCTGCCATTTCCTTGGCTGTCTGCTCACTCACTGCACCATATGTTATTAGGGTTTCTTCTAAAACACCTGCATACTTTTTCTTTGCCTCGTTACTATACGTAATAAAACCTTCTTTAAAATACGCAGAAATCCCGCTGCAATTGACAAGTGTAGATGCAATCATGCCCCCTGTACAAGATTCTACAGTTGCAATAGTATACTGATGCTTTTTCATAAGCTCAAGTATAACATTCTCAAGTGTATCTTGATTATACCCTATTACATATTCTCCTAAACATTCACATACACTATTTTTAATTTTTTCAGTCGTTTCTATAGCTTGTTTCTCATTACTGCCGTACGCTGTGATTCTAACGATAACCTCATAGTCTCCTACATAAGGGGCAACACTGACATATTCAGTCTCACCTAATAAATGTGCTATTCTTTCTGCCATTTCACTTTCACCAATACCAAACAACTTAATATCAATCGTATGATAAGCACAATTTAATTTTTCTTTAAAATAAGGCAATACATAGCCATCAAGCATAGGTTTCATTTCCTTTGGAGGTCCCGGAAGAAGAATAATATGTTTTTTATCCTTTGTCAAAATACAGCCCGGTGCTGTTCCGTTTTTGTTTTCAAGTATATAGGCATCTCTAGGAAAAGCTGCTTGTTTTTTATTACACTCCGGCATATATCTTCCGATTTTATTAAAAAAAGCTTGAATATTTTGGCATATATCTTCTTTAATAACAAGCTCCATCCCTAAATAACCACATATAGCTTCTTTGGTTAAATCATCGTCAGTAGGTCCTAGACCCCCTGTCACAAAAACCATATCCGCATGTTCTAAGCTTTTGCTTAATACCTCTTGTATATCCTGCATTGTATCACAAACAGCGCTATGGTATTTAGGGATTATACCTAACGTCTGTATTTGTTTAGCAATGTAACTTGCATTTGAATTGACTGTATTACCTGTTACAATTTCATTACCAATGGCTATAATTTCTGCTTTCATTATCTGCACCTCCATGTCATATGATTACCTATCTATAAATCCTCTCCCACTGACTATTTTGTCTCTCTTAAAATACTCTATTGATAATCACCTAATTTTATCCAATACCTGTATTATAACATTCTATTTTAAAAAAATATAATACTTTTAAGTACTCATATCATAAAAAAAGAAGGTAATTAAATCTCACCCTCTTCAACACGATGTTCTTTTAGAAATTTTTCTCTGCACTCCCAAGAACAAAAAAAGTGTTCTTTTCCATCTTTCAAAATACGGTAAGCCTCTTTTTTCTCCAATGATGCCCCACATATAGGATCTTGGACAAATTCTTCTGCCACCTTTTCTTTAGCGGTTCCTCCATGTCCCTCTTTTTCTATTACTTTTATTTCTCCATTTATGATACTAATACCTTGTATATTAGGATTATCCTTATGCATTTTCATTATTTTTCTTATTTTTAATATATATCTTACAAGATTAAATAAACTCACGAGTATAATAACTAAAAACATATTAAGTATAAAATCTACAACCATTACTTCACCTCACTTATAGTAGTATATCTACTATAACTTATTCATATGAATTTTTTTTAAATAAAGCTTTAAAATTTTATATTTATTAATGCTATAACTGCTATGTCCTTTTATATAACATTTATTATATCAAAATTCATATTATTATACTGATAATTATTCTTCACTTAAAATCTCTGCGACCGGCGTTTGCTGCTCAATATATTTTGTGAAAATAGGTTGAATAAAATAAGACACAGCCCCAACTATTGCCGCTGGCAAAATTAAAATCAAAAAAGGCAGCTTTAAAAATAAGCCTACGCCTATTACTATTATCACCGTATGAATAAGTGTTGTTAATAAATGTTTGTGCACAAGAATAAAAGCTGTTGTAAAAATATGATAGACTTTCATATTAAATCTTGAAAAAACTGCACATACATAAATAGAGATATGGATCGTTTCAAAAATAAATACAACTGCCAAAGGAAATATAATCTTCATCATCCCCGCCATGTTACCGCTTAATGCAATCTCTAAACCTAACATACCATAAAGCGCAGCACTGACCCACGCAATAATTAAAAGGATAGACACCGGAATAGATTGTTTAAAGTTCTCTTTAAAGCTCTTAAAATAATCTCGTGTTATATAAACAGGTTCTTTTCTTGCCTTTTTACCTAATACATAAAATAATGATGTAGTTGACGCGCCTACTGTTATAACAGGGATACTGCATACCCACCAATAAATAGAAAGCATCATAATATCTGCGAGTTCGGTCATCCACGCCCATATAGGTGCATCTAGATCAAAAAAATTCGACATTTGTCATTCCTCCTTGTCCTTATTTAAACAATATAAGTATACTACACACCAGCCATTTTTTCTATACTGTATTATTTTTACATAAAGAGGTATACAACTTTTAAAAATGAATATATACTATATCTGTATGTAAATCATAAATATTTTTTAGATAAGTATTGAATTATACAGTTAATTATGTATAATTATACGTAAATACTTATATATATTTAAAATTTTAAGGAGGAGCTGTATTATGAAAGAAAAAGTTGTGTTAGCATACTCTGGTGGCTTAGATACTTCTGTTATTATTCCTTGGCTAAAAGAAAATTATGACTTTGAAGTTGTTGCAGTATGTATAAATGTTGGACAAGATGTTGAACTTGTAGGACTGGAAGAAAGAGCGCTTGCTATGGGCGTAAGTAAAGTATATGTTGAAAATGTAAAAGATGAATTTATGCGTGATTATGTTTTTCCAATGATTCAATCAGGTGCTATTTATGAATCTAAATACTATCTTGGCACCTCTATCGCCCGTGCTATTATTGCCAAAACATTAGTTAATGTTGCACTTAAAGAAGGAGCTACCGCTATTTGTCACGGCTGTACAGGAAAAGGCAATGATCAAATTCGTTTCGAACTTGGTATTGCAGCACTTGCACCTCATCTTAAAGTTATTGCGCCATGGCGTATATGGGACATCTCATCCCGCGAAGAGGAAATAGCCTACCTTGAGGAAAGAGGACTTCCTGTTCCAATGAAAAAAGAAGACAGCTATAGCCGCGACCGTAATATGTGGCATATCTCTCACGAAGGTCTAGAGCTTGAAGACCCATGGAATGCACCAAGCTATGATACTTTATTAAAATTAGGTGTTTCTCCAGAAAAAGCTCCAGATGCACCTACTATTATCACCTTAACTTTTGAACAGGGGATTCCGACTCATTTAGACGGAATAGCTATGGAGCCTTCCAGCTTACTTGAAAAATTGAATGAGCTTGGTGGTGCAAACGGTATTGGTATAGAAGATATCGTAGAAAACAGAGTTGTTGGCATGAAATCCCGTGGTGTATATGAAACGCCAGGTGGTACTATACTTTACAAAGCACATGAAGAACTTGAGCACTTAACTTTAGATCGCGAAACTTATCGTTTCAAACAAGGTGTAGCAATTGAATTTGCAGATCTTATTTATAACGGTAAATGGTTTACACCGCTTCGCGAGGCACTTCAAGCTTTTGTTGAAAACACTCAAAAAGTGGTAACAGGCGAAGTAAAACTTAAGCTTTATAAAGGTAATATCATTCCACAAGGGACTCAATCACCTTTCTCTCTTTACAGCGAAGATTTAGCTAGTTTTACAACCGGAGATCTATATGATCATAAAGATGCCGGTGGTTTTATTACACTATACGGACTTCCATTACGTGTAAGAGCACTTATGCAGCAAAACAGAGACCAAAAATAATTTAAACCATTTATAAAATAGACAACAAAAGATATCTCTATAGATATCTTTTGTTGTATTAAAGATGAATAAACACCCACAAACAAGGAGGACACATATGAAATTATGGGGCGGAAGATTTGCTAAAGAAACTGATACTTTAACAGATCATTTTAATTCTTCAATATCATTTGATGCTAGGCTTTACAAACATGATATTCTTGGCAGCATAGCGCATGTTGCGATGCTTGCTAAGCAAAATATTATATCTGTTGATGATGGCAAGCTCATCGAGCAAGGTTTGTTAGACCTCTTGTCAGATATTGAAAAAGGAACAGTCGTTTTTAATGAAAAGATGGAAGATATTCATATGAATATCGAATCATTACTTATTGACAGAATAGGTGATGTTGCTAAGAGAATGCATACCGGAAGAAGCCGTAATGATCAAGTTGCACTTGATGTTAGAATGTATGTGCGTGATGAAATTACTGAACTTAAAACGATGCTTTTAAGTTTAATGGATACTTTAGTAAGTATTGCCGCTCAGCATACAGCTACCATTATGCCCGGTTATACCCATCTGCAGCGTGCACAGCCTATTACTTTCGGGCATCATCTCATGGCTTATTTCGAAATGCTTAAACGAGACTACAAACGTCTAACTTTCACGTATACTATGACAAATGCCCTTCCTCTTGGAAGCGGTGCGCTTGCAACAACTACCTATCCCCTAGATCGAGATTTTGTTGCTGAGTCTTTAGCATTTGACAGTCTTTGCGAAAATAGCCTAGATGGTGTATCTGACAGAGATTTCTGCCTCGATCTTCTCTATACTATCTCTACCTTAATGATGCATCTTAGCCGTTTTAGTGAAGAAATTATTTTGTGGAGCTCTCATGAGTTTCGTTTTATCGAATTAGATGATGCCTATAGTACAGGCAGTTCTATTATGCCACAGAAAAAAAACCCTGATATTGCCGAGCTTGTACGCGGCAAGTCCGGCAGAGTCTACGGCAATCTAATAAGTCTTCTGACCACTATGAAAGGGCTCCCCTTAGCTTATAATAAAGATATGCAAGAAGATAAAGAACGTATTTTTGATAGTATTGATACGCTTAAAATGTGTTTACCTATATTTAATCAAATGATTAAAACTATGCATGTTTGTGATAAAAATATGTATAAGGCAGCTGCAGGTGGTTTTACAAATGCTACGGATGCTGCAGATTATCTTGTAAAAAAAGGTTTAGCTTTTAGAGATGCTCACGAAGTTATTGGAAAGCTTGTTTTACATTGTGTCACAGAAAATATTTCTCTAGAAGAGCTTCCTCTTGAGGTTTATCAGTCCATTCATCCTATATTTGAAGATGATATTTATGAAGCAATCTCTTTAGCAACATGCGTTAATGAACGCCAAGTAAAAGGTGGTCCTAGTATGCAAGCTGTCTGCTCTCATATTGATAAGGCAAGGGTATTTCTGACTCAGCCCGAATAAAATATAATCATGTCATGTATAGTATTGTATTTAAATTAAAGTACCACTTAAGTAAGAAATAAATCTATTACGAGTCAATAAAAAGCAAGCTTCCCGTGTGATAGGAAAGCTTGCTTTTTATTGACTTATAGCCATAGAAAAACTAAAACATCAAAGCATCGTCTGTGGTTTATCAAAGTAGTTTGTAATCTCATCAAGATAAATTTCCATGAGACTTACAAAGCTGCCTATTTTTTTATCATTAAGCGGCACATAAGTCTGCCAGAGTTCATAATGCTTAATGGCATCTTGTTTGGATGTCATCGTATAAAAATGATATATAAAATAGTCTAATACTTCTTTAGAACACTGCTTATCCGCTTGAGTTTCTACTATAGCTGCTGCTTCCTCATAAGCTTCATCCTGCGGATTTGTAATAGATTTAAAAACGTCAACAACATCTTTTTTATCTATAATAACTTTGATACGAGGATATAGGTAATAAAAAGTATTACGATAAATCCTATTAAATTTTATAATAGCATAATCGAAATATATCGTACTATATCCAAGTAACTTAGCCAAACTTCTGCTGTCTCTTACTTTAATAATTTGGTTAAGCTGCCATAACTCATCTATAGATTCATAAATATACATATCATCTAGATTTTCAATAGGATTAAATACTTGTCTGATAAGATACATGAATTATACTTCCTTTTTTATTAGAAGTATTACCTATTTTACATTAAGACAAACAGCAAATCAAACTATTTTAAGTAGTTTTTCTATTTTAAAAACACATATGCCTAAAGGCGGGATCTTTATTTCTATACTGCAAGATTTGCCATGCCACGGTATCCTGTCTGAATCTATTGTGCCGTTTATCATGCCAGTGCCATCGTAACATAAATCATCACTATTTAAGACTTCTGTGTAGGTGGCATGATCTGGAACACCAATACGATAGTTTGTATACGACACAGGGGTAAAATTACTAACTATAATAAGTTTATCTTTAATCTGGAGTCCTTTTCGAATAAAAGAGATAATACTTTGATCTTTATTATCACAATCTATCCATTCAAAATTATCATAGCCATTACCGAGCTCCCATAGACATCTATTGGTTTTATAAAGCTTGTTAAGATCTTTAACATATTGCAAGATACAAGCATGGGGTTTATTCACAATAAGCCCCCAATCTAATTCTTTCCCTTCATTCCACTCCGTCGTTTGAGCGAATTCATTTCCCATAAATAACATCTTTTTGCCAGGATGCATAAACATATAGCCATATGCAGCTCTCAAATTTGCAAACTTCTGCCAGTCGTTGCCTGGCATTTTATAAATCATTGAGCTCTTCCCATGAACCACTTCATCATGAGATAAAACTTGAATGAAGTTTTCACTAAAAGCATACATCAAACTAAATGTAATCTTCTCATGATTATATTTTCTAAAATAAGGATCTATTTTCATATAACTTAAAAAATCATTCATCCATCCCATGTTCCACTTAAACCCAAAGCCTAGTCCACCCTCATCAACTGGATGTGATACTTTTGGCCATGACGTAGATTCTTCTGCAATCATCATAACGCCTGGAAATTGACTATAGGCTTCTTTATTAAGTTTTTTAAAAAACTCCACCGCTTCTAGATTTTCTCTGCCACCATATCGGTTAGGGACATAGTCTCCTTCTCTTCCATAATCTAAATAAAGCATAGAGGCTACTGCATCAACCCTTAAACCATCTATATGATAATTCTCCAGCCAAGAAAGTGCACTGGCAATAAGAAATAAATCAACTTGAGGTTTTCCATAATCAAAGATAAGCGTTCCCCAATGCGGGTGATGTGCTTGTTTTTCATCCACATGTTCATATAAAGCTTCTCCGTCAAACTTTTCAAGGGCGAATGCATCTTTTGGAAAATGCGCAGGTACCCAGTCCAATATTACGCCTATCTGATGCTTATGCATCGTATCTATAAAGTACCTAAAATCATCCGGCGTACCATATCTGCTGGTTGGTGCAAAGTATCCCGTGACTTGATACCCCCAAGAGCCATCGTATGGATGTTCAATAATCCCCATAAGCTCTACATGGGTATACCCCATCTCTTTAATATACTTAGCAAGCTCATCAGCAGCTTCCTTATAGGTATAAAAAGCGCCGTCAGGATGTCTTTTCCATGAACCAATATGCACTTCGTAAATAGATACAGGCTCTTTATAATATGCTTTTTGCCTTCTCTTCTCCAGCCACTTTTTATCTTTCCATTTATACTTATTAAGGTTGTAAACAACTGATGCATTATCTGGTCTGATTTGACCGTATTTTGCATAAGGATCAGCTTTATATAAAAGAATATCGTCTTGCGTTTTAATCTCATATTTATAAACTTCCATCTCCTCAATACCCGGAATAAAAATTTCCCATATACCATATTTCTCGATGAGACGCATAGGATGTCTTCTACCATCCCAATTATTAAAGCCCCCTATTACACTAACCCTTTTAGCATGAGGTGCCCAAACAGCAAAGCTAACACCCCATACACCATTAATCTCCTTAAAGTTTGCGCCTAACTTATTATACATTTGAAAGTTTGTACCCATCTGAAATGTATCAAGCTCATCTTCTAAAAAACTCGTTTCAAATTGATAAGGATCTACATAAGACCATCTATTTCCCTCACTATCCTTACATTGAAGCTTATATAAAAACTTATTTTTTCTTTTTTTTAATTCCCCTTCAAAAATACCCTGTGTACCATTCGGTGTGAGTATATATCTTTTAGCACTGTCTCCCATATGTACGAGCGTCACACTGCACGCTGTGGGGCAAAAAATTCTTACCATAAGGCTTGTCCGATTATTATCATTTTTAGTATACATCCCCAATATACTATGCGGATCTTTACAATCCCCTTTTTCAAGTCTAGATAATTGTTCATTAATTAACGTTATATTAAATTCCATAATTTTTCACCTCTTTATATTATACTAAACTATTTTTAATATTTTTTCAATAACGATATCCATTTTTTTACAACAAATACATACATAGACTTGCTATCTTTAAAAAAATTGTATATCCTTAATATAAAAAGAAAAAGGAGTTTTGACTTGTGAATCAAAATGAAAATCAATTATTTATTAGTTTGTCTTATTCATATATTAAGTATATTGATGAATATTTAGCACTTCTAAATAATACTTTATATACCTCAATCAACTATCTGGATGAAGAAACATCAGATATTATCAATCGTTTAAAAAATATTTTTTTAGAACTTCCCGAAATATTTGCTGAGAATGCTACTTCAAAAGAGACTTATGCCTCTCAAATTCTTGAAATCAGAAAAGTTCTAGAGAGAAAATACCGTGTATTAAACGCCTATCAAAGAGAATTACACCACTTAACGACTCATTTAAATTTCACTCAAAATATATCTGATCTATCAGGTGAGTTCCCAAAGTTAATAGAAGAACAAATAGCATCCATAGATTTCAATCAGTTAAGCTCTGATTGTGTAAGTTTTATATTTGATGCAACTGATATGCATACTAAACAAGAAAGAGCTTCTTTGCTTTTGCCTTATATACCGATTAGAATGACAAAAGAAAATTATTTAAGTTATGTGAAAAAAAGCATTGAATTTATTGCTATAGAGGATAACTATGAAAATGCAGTATTACTCACCTCTGTACTCGAACAGCTTTTCGACGGACATCTATGCCCTTCTTTTGGTGAAGATTTCAATGATATTGCGGTTACCCTTTCAGAATTAAATGAGGAAGTGCATACAGAGGACTTCTATGAAAATGCTGATCTTCTTGGAGAAACTATAGTCACCTCACTTCAGATGTTGAATACACTTTATAAGCTAACAGGTGCGCTTGCGAGTCTTCTTCTACTAGAAGATCTGGATTTCAAAACACTTACAACACTGCATATTAGTTTTTATGATCTTTACTATACCTTAAAAGATATTTTAATTTCAGATGAAAATAAAGAATTATTTTTATCCACCCTGCCTGATCAAGTCCGTGAAATAAAAGACAGTCTGAAAATAAAATATCAAAAAGTATCTGAGAATGAAACATTAGATCCTTTGTTTACACTCATGCATACTTATTTATCCGTTGATGCGAGTCATATTTTTGGCTTTGCCATTCAAAAAAATCCACAGCCTGCACCTGATATCATTGCAGTTTTTGATAATTTCTCAGCAAAACTTAAACTGCACCTTTTACAGTTACCAGCTGCCCAACGTAAACTTAGAATGCAATACTTTATAAGTACCATTCCATTTATAATGTCTTCTAAAAGTTTTAGTATCTATATGCAGCAGGCTTTTAGCCCTACTTCCAATAGGCATCAAAGCTTTACCGCAGCCATGTATCTGAGTCATGTTCTAGAAGAAAATGAGTATGAACCTCAATCTAATCATCATAACTGTAATTGTCAAGATCATAAGCACTAAATACCTAACAGTATAAGAATACCCTATAAAATGTACTTCATGCGTACTTTTTATAGGGTATTTATGTATTTACACCTTATTCTCTACGTTGCAAATCTTAATTGCCTACTTCTCCTCATTCTTACTAGCCTTTATTAGACTGCACATAAATGCTTCTTGCATGCTTTACTGCCGTCTTTGCTGACCGCTTTGCTGCTCTTAAAAAATATTTAATCATTTCATTACCAATAACAACCAAAGATGCACACGCTATAATTTTAATCCACATCTGTGCTGAAAGAGGTGTAGTGTTAAAGAACGCCCCACTGTATTGCGTAATAATAATTTGTAGGCTGGCTGTAAAAACAATGATTCTTAGTGCTAGTTTATTTTTAAAGAAATTAGGGAAAATACTTCCCGTTCCAAACTCTCGGCAGTTGAGTGCATTAAATAAGATGCTAAATGCAAACAAACTAAAAAGGACTGTTTGCTTCTCAGCTGTCTGCCCAGAAACACCTAAAAAATTCCACTGAATCTGCATAAAAAGTAATATTGTTATAAAGAGACTATTAATAAGAATCGTTCTAATCATAAATGAATTGATGATATTGGCATCTCTCCTGATAGGTTTTCTTTTCATAACACTTGCTCTAATAGGTTCTAGCCCAAGTGCTAAGGCCGGAGGTCCATCCATAATAATGTTAATCCATAATAAATGAATAGTAGTAAATGGCATTTCATACCCCATAAGCTGACTTATAATGGCAATCAAAAATGCTATAATATTAACGCTCAACTGAAATTGAATAAACCTTTGAAAATTATTATAAATCCCGCGCCCCCATTTGATAGCTTCTACAATTGTATTAAAACTGTCGTCTGTTAAAATAATATCTGCTGCATTTTTACTTACTTCTGTTCCTGCAATCCCCATAGCAATGCCTACGTCTGCTTTTGCAAGAGCTGGTGCGTCGTTAATTCCATCTCCTGTTACAGCAACAACTTCACCCGATTTTTGTAGAGCTTGTACAATGCGCATTTTAGTATCCGGTTTAGACCTTGCAACAATCGCAATATGTTTTACTTCTTTAATGAGTTCTTCTTCACTCAGCGTATCGATATAAGTAGCCTCCACAGCTCTTAACCCCGGCCCAACCAGCCCTATTTCTTTACCAATCGCCTTAGCTGTTTGAATGTTATCTCCTGTTAGCATTTTAGTTTCTATGCCACCCTCTTTAGCTATAGCAATCGCTTCTTTTACCCCTTCTCTTAACGGGTCATTAATCCCTACAAATCCATCGAAAATAAGTTGCCTCTCAAGATCACCTTCCTGCAGTATATTTTTTTCTTGAGGGACTTGCTGATGGGCAAAAGCAAGAACACGTCGCGCCTCAGATTGGAGCAGCTCAATGTGATATAGAATTTCCTTTACTCTGCTTTTAGTTAATGGCTTCACTTGGCCATTCATGTTTTCAAAACTACATTGTTTTAGTATAACTTCTGGTGCTCCCTTTGATAGAATTTGGTAAGCTCCTTGTTTAAGTATAACAGTAAGCATATATTTGTTTTGAGAGGAAAAGGGTATTTGTTTAACAATATTGGTCTGACGTCTCCGTTCTCTATAATTATAATCTTCACACAAAGCTAATAAGGCGCATTCTGTCGCACTTCCTATATACTTTTCTTCTCCTCTATACTTTTCAATATCTGCCGTGCCGTTAAGCATACAATTGTCTAAGAAATACTGATAGCCGTCAATAGCCTTACTCGCATGATAGTTTCCCTCAATATAGATTTCTGATACTTTCATCCTATTTTGTGTAAGCGTCCCCGTTTTATCACTACATATAACGCTTACAGCACCAATCGTTTCACAAGCTTCTTTTTTTCTGACTAATACATTTATTTTTGCCATTTGCTTCATGGTAATGGCAAGTGTAATATTAATCATAGTCGGAAGCCCCTCCGGAACCGCTGCAACAATTAGTGCAACACATACAATAAATGCCGTTTTTATTTCCGGGAAGCTTATTATTACTGGGCGTAGTCCATCAAGAAAGGCTTTAAAACTTGTAAAAACTAATTTAATAGAACTTGCCTGTATAATTTGTATGAGCATGTATATAAAAAGCATGCTTGCAATACCAGTCGATACCTTAGAAATAGTTTTTCCAAGCCCATCCATTTTAATCTCAAGCGGTGTATCTTCTTCTTTATCCCCCAGTGCCTTAGCAATACATCCCATTTCTGTATGATCTCCAGTGGTTGTAATCACCATTTTCGCACTTCCAAGCGCTATAAGCGTGCCGCCAAACAACATATTGTACTGCTTAGCTGGGACAGGATCCTGAACCACTGTCTCTTTTCCAATTGTTAAAACTTCTGCTTGCACAACACCTGGTTTCTTACTTACATCATCTGATTCTCCCGTAAGCATATCTTCTCTTACTTTAAGATCTATTGACTCTATAATTCTGCCATCTGCCGGCACCCTGTCTCCACTTTCAAGATATACAATATCACCTGGAACAATCTCACTTTTGTGGATTAAAACTTTATGTTCATTGCGTAGTACTTTTACTGAAATGTCTTCTGTCATTTTACTGAGTGCTTCGGCCGCCTTTTTAGATCTATTCTCAGTTAGCAGACCTATTCCACTCCCTATTAATACTGCTAAGCATATACCAATGCCATCCTCATATTCTCTAATCAAAAAACTAATACCTGCTGCAATGAGTAAGATTACAATAAGCTGTCCTGTAAGAATCTCTCTTATTTCCTGCAGCATACTTTTTTCTTTGAGTTTACTAAATGCATTGCTTCCATATTGTTCTAATCTATTACAAGCTTCTTTATTAGACAGACCTTTGAGCTTGTCTACATTCAGCTCATCCAAAAGCTTGTCCATATCTTTGTTATAGTATTGGTGCCTCATACGCTTCTCCCCGCTTTCTTTATCATAATGTATGTCTATTACCATATATATACATTTTGTTTAAAAAATATGACAATTTAAATCCCATAAAAAATATCTTTAAACAGTATATAGTGCAATATACGGCTTAAAGATATTTTAGAATCTACTTTATATGTTTTTAAAAGCAGTCGCAAGCATCAGCTTAATACGGTTAAGCTGATTAACTTGAGAAGCACCAGGGTCATAGTCAACTGTAACAATATTGGATTTCGGATAAATATTTTTAAGTTCTTTAACCATACCTCTTCCTGTAACATGGTTAGGTAAACATCCAAAAGGCTGCATACATATAACATTATTAATGCCTTCTTCTAATAAACCGATAATCTCCCCTGTCAGAAACCACCCTTCTCCCATTTGATGTCCTAGAGACATCACCTTATGCGCCATTTGAGCCAGATAATCTATAGTATGGGGTGGTGTAAAACGCTTACTTCCCGCCAGTATCTTTTTAATATACCTTCTTTTATTTTCTAAATAGGCAATAGCTATATTTCCTCCCAAAAGGCTTGTAAACGACTTGTCTAAAAACTGATACTTAAATTTCTGATTGTAAGCACAATATAGAAAAAAGTCGATAAGATCCGGCATTACAGCTTCTCCCCCTTCACTTTCTATAAGTTCTACCGCTTTATTATTAGCATCTGGATGAAACTTAACCAAGATTTCTCCTACCAATCCTACTCGAGGTTTTCTGACATCTATTGTTTCTAGCTGATCAAATTCTCTAACAATTTGTTGTATATTTCTTTTGAAAACTTTCTTACTCCCATTACTCACATTCTGCTTGCATAATTTTACCCATTTATTATAAAGACTGTTTGCTGACCCTTTATCCTTTTCATAGGGTCTTACACGGTATAAAACGCGCATGAGCAAATCACCATATAACAATGCCAAAATCGCTTTATGCATGAGCGCTGTCGTAAGAACCATTCCTGGATGCTCCTCGATACCTCCTGCATTCAAAGAAATTACAGGTATTTTTGAAAAACCACAGTCTTGTAATGCTTTTCTTAAAAAACCTATGTAATTTGATGCTCTACAGCCTCCTCCTGTTTGAGTAATAATAAGTGAAGTATTCTCTCTGTCATATTCTCCACTCTTAAGCGCTCTAATAAGCTGCCCCACAACCATAACAGCCGGATAACACGCATCATTATTAACATACTTTAACCCTTCTTCAATATCTAAGTAATCCGCTTCTTTTAAAACTTTCACCTGATACCCTGAAGTATTAAATGCCTCTTCAACAAACTGAAAGTGTATAGGCGACAACTGTGGTGCTAAGATAGTATGCTTTTTACGCATTTTTTTTGTAAAAATAACTTTTGGCGCTTCATTTAAGTCAGGGCACTGTATATGAGATTTTTTTCGTTCTATCATTGCAGCTTTAAGGGATCGAATTCTTATTTTAATTGCGCCCACATTATTACCCTCATCGATCTTAATAAGCGTATAAATTTTGCCTGCCTTTTCTAGTATTTCCTGTACCTGCTCTGAGGTAACCGCATCTAAGCCACATCCAAAAGAGGTTAATTGTATAAGTTCCAGATTTGCTTGTTCCGCTACAAAACTGGCAGCACGATATAATCTGTTATGATAACTCCACTGATCAACTACCCTAAGAGGTCTCTCTATCTGCCCCAAGTGCGCTATAGCATCCTCTGTAAACACCGCTAATCCTTCTGAGGTAATAATACGTGTGAGTTCATGATTAATTTCCGGATCTATATGATAGGGTCTGCCACTTACAACAATACCTTGAATCTGCTTTTCATGGATGTATGCTAAGGTCTCTTCTCCTTTTTTCTGGATATCCTTTTTAAAGGCATCTATCGCCTCATAACCTTTTTCTACTGCATATTTTATCTCTCTTCTGGAAATTCCAAACCCCTTAAGTGTTTCATAAAGTTGTTTAACCATAGATGATTTAGAGTCAAAATTTAAAAAAGGAGATTTAAAATCTATATTTTTCATTCTCAATATATCAACGTTATTTTTAATCACTTCCGGATAAGATGTAACAATTGGACAATTATAATGATTATCACATGCTTTATCTTCTTTAATTTCATAGGGAATTGAAGGATAAAATATAAATTGAACATCCTTTTCAACCAAATCAACAATATGCCCATGAGTTATTTTAGCAGGATAACATGCTGACTCAGACGGGATAGTGGCAATGCCTTTCTCGTATAAATCTTTTGTGGACCGTGAAGAAAGTTGTATATTAAATAATAATGTTGTAAAAAACGCATGCCAAAATGGGTAATTTTCATAAACATTTAACACTCTCGGTATGCCTACTACCCCTCTTTTTGCTTGGTCTGGTTTTAAAGGTTTTCTGTTAAAGATCTTTTCATATTTATACTCATATAAATTTGGAACTGTCTGTGTGCTTATGATGTCTTGATTCATTTTTTCACACTTGTTCCCATATATAAAACGTCTGCCATCACTTAACTCATTTATCGTTAATAAACACTTATTTTCACATCCTTTGCAGCGTGAGGGCTTTTTAATGACTTTAAGGGCATCGATTTGATCTCCGTTCAACAGAGTACTTGGTCCTATTGTATATCTTTTCTTTGCTAAAAGTGCTGCGCCATAAGCTCCCATAAGTCCCGCTATATCCGGTCTTACAACCTCTTTTTCTAATATCATTTCAAATGCCCTTAAAATGGCTTCATTATAAAAAGTCCCACCCTGCACAACAATTTTATCACCTATTTCATTGACATTCCTCAACTTAATAACCTTATACAAAGCATTTTTGATGACCGAGTAAGACAGCCCCGCTGAAATATCACCTATTGTAGCTCCTTCTTTTTGAGCCTCTTTGACCTTAGAATTCATAAATACAGTACATCTGCTTCCTAAATCAACCGGATTACGTGCACTAAGGGCTTCAAATCCAAAGGCTTCTATATTCATGCCTAAAGAATTACTAAACATTTCAATAAATGAACCGCATCCTGAAGAACATGCCTCATTGAGAATAACTGATTGAATGATGCCATCTTTTATCTTAATACATTTCATATCTTGCCCACCTATATCTAAGATAAAATTTACACCCTTAACAAAGTTTTCAGCAGCTGTATAATGTGCAATAGTCTCAACTTCTCCAAAATCTACTTGAAATGTATTTTTAATTAAAGCCTCTCCATAACCTGTTACACAAGAATAGGCTATGGAGGCTTTATTTGAGATCTCATGATATAGCTTTGTCAGCTGTCTAAAAACAAGTTTTAAAGGATCGCCTTGATTACTCCCGTAATAAGAGTAAAGTAAATTACCCATCTCATCTATAAGTGCTATTTTGGTTGTAGTAGACCCAGCGTCTATTCCTAAGAAAATCTTTCCCTTATAGTTGGCTAAACTTTGTCTTTTTACTTTATGCTGCTGATGTCTTTGTTGAAACTTCTTAATATCTTCGTCCTTATCAAATAAAGGTTGAAGCGTATTTTTTACAGATAATGTATCTTTAACGTCTTCGAGTTTCTGAATAAGCATCTTGAAAGAAATCTTAGTGCTTTGTTTAGCTAATAAGGCGGCCCCTAATGCTACAAATAATTCTGGGTTTTCAGGTACAATCACTTCGTCCTCTGTAAGTTTCAAAGTCTTAATAAATCTTTTTCTAAGTTCAGATAAGAAACAAAGAGGCCCTCCTAAAAAAGCAACTTTTCCTTCAATCACTTTGCCACAAGCTAAAACGCTAATGGTTTGATTAACTACAGCCTGAAAAATAGAAACCGCAATATCTTCTTTTGCAACGCCTTCATTAATTAAAGGCTGTATATCTGTTTTCGCAAACACACCACATCTAGCTGCAATAGGATAAATAACTTTATGATTTTTTGCAAGTTCATTAAGCCCTATAGCATCAGTCTGTAATAATGTAGCCATTTGATCTATAAAGGCTCCGGTTCCTCCTGCACAGGTACCATTCATTCTTTGTTCTAATGTACCTTTTAAGAAAGTAATTTTAGCATCTTCTCCACCAAGTTCTATCGCCACATCTACACTATTTGTATAAGCTTCAACAGCTTCCGTACAACATATAACTTCTTGTATGAATTTTATACCCATAATATTGGCTATTTCAATGCCTCCGGAACCAGTAATAATAGGTTTTATCTCATATTCTCCAAGGCTTATGTAGCTTTCTTTTAAAAATTTTATAAATGTATTTCTGACATCTGAATAATGTCTTTCATACTTAGAATATATAGTTTTTCCACTTTCATTCAAAAAGACTACTTTGATAGTTGTTGATCCAACATCCACTCCTACATATAAAATATTATTCATACGACACTCCCCATTGCGTAAAGTATTAAAGATGTTTTTTGATCTATTTATACCTAAAGAAAATTAAATAAAACTTTTACGTTGTTTTTAAAATTGTTTTTCTATATTATTTATAAACGATATTGAATATATAGATTTATCTATTAATAATTATATGCTTTTAATATAAAAAATGCAAAATTAAAATACATCATACACTTAATTTGTGTAATCCATATATACCAAAAAGATAGATAAGCTTATGCACTTATCTATCTTTCTATGCTTGTTATTGATTAAGACTATTAATACGCTCTATTACAACATTTAGCATCGCCTCATACTTTGTTCGTTTTGCTTTTTCTTCCTCTATAAGTTTTGCAGGTGCCTTTGCAACAAAGCCCTCATTAGAGAGTTTTTTATTCACACGGTCTACTTCAGCTTCTAACTTCTCTCTTTCCTTTGTGAGTCTTTCTAACTCTTTCTGTAAATCTACAAGATCCGCAAAAGGAATATATAAAGTTGCATCTGGGATAATAGTAGATACTGCATCTGATGCTATTTGGGCTGTATTATTTTGAATAACCACTTCAGATGCGGATGCAAGTACACTAAAGAACACTTTCCCTCTTTCAAAAACATCTAGTATTTTTGCTTCTTCTGATACAACAATCACTTTCGCTTTTCTTGATGGAGGTACATTCATTTCACTTCTTAAGTTACGAATGTTACGGACAGCACCTTTAATGAGCTCAATTTCTTGTTCATCTGAAGAGAAATGCCATGCTTCATTAAACACCGGCCAAGAAGAAATCATAATACTTTCTTCTTTTTCTTGAAGACTCATAAATATCTCTTCTGTAATAAACGGAATATAAGGATGAAGCATTTTTAAAACATTAATCATAACTGTTTTAAGTGTCCATAATGCAGCTGGCCTTGATAGATCTTCTTTATTATAAAGACGTGGTTTCACCATCTCGATATACCAATCACAAAATTCTTCCCACGCAAAATCATATAACTTTTGAACAGCTATACCTAACTCATATTTATCCATATTATCAGTAATCTCTTTAGCCAAGGCATTAACTTTTGAAAGAATCCATCTATCCGCTGATGTAAGATCTTTCATCTGAATTTCTAAGTTTATATCTTCTTCTTCAAAATTCATAAGAATGAAACGTGTCGCATTCCATAGTTTATTGCCAAAATTACGATTAACTTCAACCCTTTCATAGTAAAAACGCATATCATTACCCGGAGCATTGCCGGTAACTAGCGTAAGTCTAAGGGCATCTGCCCCATATTTTTCAATAACTTCAAGGGGATCTATTCCATTTCCTAATGACTTACTCATTTTACGTCCCTCTGAATCTCTTACAAGCCCATGAATAAATACATCCTTAAAAGGTACTTCACCCATTTGCTCAAGCCCTGAGAATACCATACGTACTACCCAGAAAAAGATAATGTCATATCCTGTAACAAGCACACTTGTTGGATAGAAATAATCTAGTTCTTTAGTATTTTCTGGCCAACCGAGTGTTGAAAAAGGCCATAGTGCTGAACTAAACCATGTGTCTAATGTATCTTCATCTTGAGTAAGTTCACTGCTGCTACACTTGCTGCATTTAGACGGCTTTTCTCTTGAGATAATAATTTCACCACAATCTGCGCAGTAGTAAGCAGGTATTCTGTGTCCCCACCAAAGCTGACGTGAAATACACCAGTCTCTTATATTTTCTAACCAATGAAGGTAAGTTTTGCCAAACCTTTCAGGTACAAAACGTAGGTCTCCTTCGTGAAGTGCACGAATTGCAGGCTTTGCCATTTCTTCCATTTTAACAAACCATTGCGCTTTTATCATAGGCTCTATAATACATTTACAGCGATCATGTGTTCCTACATTATGATTGTGAGGTTCCACTTTAACAAGAAAGCCTTGTGCTTCAAGATCTGCTACAATTACCTTCCTTGCTTCATAACGATCAAGCCCTTCATATTTACCTGCAAGTTCATTCATTTTACCATCATCACTTAATATACATATTTGTGGCAATTGATGACGCATACCTACTTCAAAATCATTAGGGTCATGGGCTGGTGTAATTTTAACAACCCCTGTTCCAAATGTCATATCTACATAATCATCTGCAATAATAGGAATTTCTTTGTTCATAAGAGGCAGCATAACCATCTTACCTACTAAATGTGCATATCTTTCATCTTTTGGATTAACAGCTACCGCAGTATCACCAAGCAGTGTTTCTGGTCTTGTCGTTGCAAGATTAATGAATTCACTTGAACCTGCAATAGGATATCTTAAATGATAAAAATTCCCTTCTTTTTCAGTATGCTCTACTTCTGCATCAGAAATAGACGTGCCACATACAGGACACCAATTAATGATTCTAGCCCCTCTGTAAATATAGCCTTTTTCATGTAACTTAATAAACACTTCCTGTACTGCGTGTGAAAGTCCCTCATCCATTGTAAAACGTTCTCTTTCCCAATCACATGAGGTTCCTAACTTTTTAAGCTGCTCGATAATACGTCCGCCATACTGCTCTTTCCACTCCCAAGCCTTAACTAAAAACCCTTCTCTTCCTAAGTCTTCTTTTGAAATGCCTTCTTTTGCAAGTTGCTCTACAATCTTTACTTCTGTTGCAATGCTTGCATGATCAGTACCAGGCATCCAAAGTGCATTAAAACCCTGCATACGCTTATATCTTATTAGAATATCTTGTAAAGTATTATCAAGTGCATGCCCCATATGAAGCTGACCTGTAATATTAGGCGGTGGGATAACTATGGTAAAAGGTTCTTTCTCAGAATCTACTTCTGCATGAAAATATCCTTTATCCATCCACTTTTTATAAAGCCTGTCTTCTACATGATTAGGATCGTATACTTTTTCTAAATTTTTCACTTTTATTCCTCCTTGATGGTTTACGTATTAAATCATTAAAAATAAAAAGCCTATTGCAGTTACTACAAATCCTGCCATCTTAACAGCGATCACAGCACCGCTTAAGAGCATCTGCATGTCTTCTTTATCATCTTTATCTAGTCTTGTTTTTCCCATTACTATGCGTTTTGCAAAAAAGGTAATGATTACCCCAATACAAAACAGTACAAACCCTACTATTTGCATGGTTTCACCTATCCTTTATATTTCCTATTAAGCACCATTTGACACTTTTTTATTACAAATAAAAAAAGTTCTTTCATCCTCAACTTAAGGACGAAAAAACTCGTGGTACCACCTTAATTCTTTACAATCATGTAAAGCACTCAAAATGCTGTAACGGGCACCCCCGCTATTTTCTACTATAAATTCAAAAACAGTGCTCAAAAGCTACTTTCTAGTACCCTTTACGTAAGAAGACTTTCAGCTTATCAATCTTCTCTCTCTAACCGCAGTTATACTATACTCCTCTTTATCATCGCATATTTTATTATTCAATTTATTTATATTTTATGCATCTTTACTGGTTTTGTCAAGATATCTATTCATTCTACTATTATACTCATTTATTTTATCTTGTATCATTTCTTGACTATTTTTTTCTTCTTGCAGCGCAAAAACTTCTTTCCATAAATTCTCTTCATAAGTATTTAAAGCCTGCAGCTGTTCCTCTGTTTTTTGCTTATCCGCTTTTAAAGTCTTAAGCGCATTAACTTTCTTAGGTGCTATAGCCCAATCTGCTAAATTTTCAATGTAGTCAATCTGAATATTTTTATTTCTAATAACTTCTATCATTTTCTCTTCAATTTCTGAAATTATTTGATTAAGCTGTAAGTATTTTTTTTCATTATCTTTATTTTTAATATACCTATTGTAGTACATTTCAAGTTTAGCAACGCTATCTACCCCAAGTTTCTCATACTGAAAGGTTAAATACCTTATTTGATGAAAATAACTGATTTTAGCCTTATTTAAATACTTTGCAGCTTTTTGCTGTAAAATAACATTATCCCGAAGTGCTCTATCGATTCTATCCTTTGAATATAAAATACCTACTAAAAAAACAATCATTAAAACACCAAATAGTCCTAAAAAAAGCCACACTTCATCTCTTAACATCTGCATAAGTGCTGATGTTATGATAACACATAGGGCTATTATAATAACAAACGTTATACTAAATACTTTAAGAAAACGATAGCCTTTTATAAGCACCTCACGTTCTTCTAATAATGCTTCTTTTTCTTCTTGCAAATAAAAAATATTTCTCTCTGTCTCTTTTTGTTTCTTCTCTGATTCATACATTTCTTTAATAAGTGTAGGTAATTCCTCTTCATACTGTGAAATTAGAAAAAGCGCTTTGTTATTTTTAATCAGTCTTCCTCTAAGATTTTGTTTTTTATCCTCAATATCTCTGGCTTTATTGGCTAATACATTTAATTTTTCAATATCCTCTTTATCTAACGCCTGAAACTTTTTAATTTCTTCTTCTCTATTTTCAAGATCAATAAGATAATCACTGACACGCTTTTTTTTCATAAAAACTTCATTAAGTTCTTCAAATAGTTCTTCAATAGCAGCTGTGCCAAGTGGCAGACTATGCTTTTTTTTATTTTTTTTAAACATAGTTTTAAATATGCCCATACATATCTCCCTTAACTTTTCTTTTGTTACTTTATGCGTATATCCCTTAACAAAAAAGAACCCAAAAGGGTTCTCTTAAAAAACATTACCTAAAACATCTCCCAATTTAGCGCCTTCTTCTTCTTGATTCATATACTTAAGCATATCAGGGTCTATTTTTTCTTGTACTTCTTTTAAACTTAAAGAGATTTTCTTAGCATCCTTATCAATATTTAGGATCTTAGCTTTAACCTGTTGACCAATTTCTAGAACTTCTTCTGGTTTTTGAATTCTCTTTTCGGAAATCTGAGAAATATGAATGAGTCCTTCAATCCCTCCATTGATACTTGCAAAAGCTCCAAAATGTGTAAAGCGTGTTACTGTCACAGGAACAATTTGATCTTTTTCTAAATTAACTGTTTCAAGATACCATGGATCCATAGTAATATCTTTTAAACGCAAAGATACCTTTCCTGTCTCTTTATCTAATGCTAATAATGTTACTTCCACTTTTTGTCCTTCTTTTACAACATCAGAAGGATGTTTAATTTTAACCCATGAAAGATCATTATTATGAATAAGTCCATCAACGCCGCCTAAATCAACAAAGACACCGTATGGCATAAGCTTTGTGATAACCCCTGTATATTTTTCACCTTCTACAAGTTCTTCAAGTCTTTGTTTTTTAGCTGCTTGTGCACGTTCTGCAGCTATTTTCTTACCTGATAAAACAATTTTTTTAGTTTTAGGCACGAACTCTATAATTTCTACTTCAACTTCTTGTCCTACATACTTTGATAAATCTTCTACATATGTATTTGAAAGCTGAGAGCCAGGAATAAATGCACGTAACCCTTTAACAGGCGCTACAACACCACCTTTTACAACATCTTTAATACGTACTGTAAACTTTTCTTTTTTATCAAAGAGTTCTTGAATGTCTTCTAATGCTGTTTGGGCTTCTGCTCTGCGTTTAGAAACAAGAACATTTCCTTCGCCATCATCTATTTTTAGAACAGTGACTTCAAATTCATCTCCCATTTTAATACTATCCCTATCTACTTCATCATAAGAAAATTCATTCCAAGTAATAAGACCGTCCGTATGATACCCGATATTTACAACTACCCCTTGTTCTTGAATTAAAACAACTTTTGCTTTTAAAATGTCTCCTCTATATATACGAGTCATTGATTTATCAATTTCTGCCATTAAGTCTGCCATGGTGATGTTATTTTCATCCATTCTACTGCTCCTCCTTATTATCTCTAAATATACCCTTATTATTATACACATTCTAATCCTAAAAATATAGTAATATTTAAAAGTTTTGTAAGATAATTTTCTAAATTTAATACCAATATTTTGAAATATTGGTATTAAATTGTATTAATGCTTAAATATACATATAATAAACAAGTCCATCCGCTATGATTAGTATTGCTTAGACTTAAAATCTTTATCCTTATTATATTGTAAATTAAATACATCATTTAAAGAAAGAAGGTTTCAAATGAAAAATCGTGATACATTTTCTTCTAAAATAGGCATTGTTGCCGCTTCAGCGGGTTCCGCTATCGGACTTGGGAACATATGGAAATTCCCATATATGGCCGGTAAAAACGGTGGAAGTGCTTTCATTATTATTTATTTAATTGCCATTATATTAATGGGATATCCTCTTGTCTATACCGAATTCGCTATGGGGCGCAGAGCTAAAACAAATGCCGTGGACACATTCGGTATTATAGGTAATAAAAAGACTTGGAACATCGTTGGGTTTATAGCTGTTCTTACAGTTTTTCTTATTTCTACATTTTATATGATGATCACAGGCTGGGTCATCTACTATTTTTACCACTCCCTTACTGGGACGCTTTATAATTTATCTTCTGCAACAGACAGTGTAATGCACTTTAAAGCAATATTTTCACACATGAGCTCTTCTATGAGCATTCCTCTTATCTTTTCTATGATTGCTATTTATATGACTGCACTCATTAATTCTATGGGCATTAAAGAGGGGGTAGAAAAGTACTCTAAAATTATGATGCCTGTACTTTTTGTACTGTTTATTTTTCTGATAGGTTATTCTGCAACGCTGCCTGGATTTAGTAAGTCTATGCACTTTTTATTTAGGCCCGATTTTCGTCTTGTTACGCCACAAGTTATTATTGGTGCAATCGGGCAGGCCTTTTTTTCATTAAGTTTAGGCATGGGAGCACTTATTACCTATGGAAGCTATATTGCTAAAACAGAAAACATACGTCAAATAGCACGCCAAGTAACACTTGCAGATACTATTATTGCTTTATTTTCAGGACTTCTTATTTTTCCTGCGGTATTTACTTATAATCTAGAGCCAACTGCAGGCCCCTCACTAATTTTTATATCTTTACCTCAAGTCTTTCTTAAAATGCCTGGTGGCAGATGGTTTAGCCTTCTGTTTTTTCTGTTAGTAATTGTAGCAGCCATTACGTCTATGGTATCTATGCTTGAAATACTTATTACTTATGTCATTGAAAAAAGAAATTGGAGCAGAAAAACATCTACGTGGATGGTTGTTATAGCCACGACACTTGGAGGCGCTGTCAATATTGCAGGCGAAGGCCCTCTATCTTATATAACTGTGGGAGGCAGGACTATTTTTAGTTGGCTTGATTATCTAACCAATAATATAACCATTCCCCTTGTTGCTGTTTTAACTGCAATTATAGCTGGTTGGGTATGGCAAACTACGCGTCTTAACAAAGAGCTCGAAATAGGCGCAGCTTCCTCTACTAAGCTTGATCATTACTTTAATCTTCTACTTAAGTGGGTGATTCCACCAGTTATTGTTATTTTAATGATTGCTTTATTACTTGGCGCAGAATCTTAAAAAAGGTGAAGACAAGTGCTAAGAGCGCTTGTCTTCACCTTTTAAAACTTTATTTTAAATTTTAGAGGCTTTTATTATTGATCATTTATTCTCTGGGCTAATTCATTTAGATATTCCCATCGATTTAATTTATAAGCAATCTGATCCTCCACCTCTTGCTTTTGGCTAGTAAGATCCTGAAGCTTACTAAAATTGGTTACATTTTCAAGTATCTCATCTTCTATTTTTTTAAGCATAGCTTCAAGCCTCTCTATCTCCTCATCAATCTTTTCATATTCTAACTTTTCATTATAAGTAAACTTTAGTTTAGGCGGAATCATCTGAGGCTTAGTAGTCCTGTTTTCATTTTGAAAAGTTTTAGCTTCTTTAAGACAATCTTGTTTAAATTTATTTTCTTCTTGTCTTTTAAGATGATAATCTGAATAATTGCCTGGATAAGAAGTTATTTTACCATTGCCTTCACATACAAAAATCTTCTCTGCAACACGATCTAAAAAATACCTATCATGAGATACGGAAATAACTGGTCCATTAAACTCATCAATATATGCTTCTAGCACCTGCAGCGTATAAATATCTAGATCATTAGTCGGCTCATCCAATAAAAGGACATTAATATCTTGCATAATAACACCTAATAAATAAAGTCTCCTACGCTCTCCCCCTGATAATTTATTAATTGTTGTATATTGCATAGAGGAAGGAAAAAGAAATCTCTCCAACATTTTACTAGCAGAAAGCGTACTGCCATCAGCAAGTTTAATATACTCTGCTTTGTCTTTAATATAATCAATAACTTTAATTGAGAGGTCCATCTCTTTATTTTCCTGGGTGTAGTATCCAATCTTTACAGTTTCGCCCACTTCCAACACCCCTTTATCGCAGGCTATCTTGCCAGTAATAAGGTTGAGCAAAGTAGATTTACCCGCTCCATTATCTCCAATAATACCAATGCGGTCTTCCTTTAACACAGTATACGTAAAATCTTCAATGATAAGATGATCTTTAAAAGATTTCGTGATTTCATCCAAATGAATAATCTTTTTACCAAGTCTGCTAGTACCAAGAGCAATATCCAAATTCTGTCTGCTATTACCTTCTAGACTTTTTTCAAGTTCATAAAATCTATCCTGTCTCGCTTTTTGCTTGGTTCTTCTAGCTTCAACCCCCTTTCTCATCCACTCTAATTCTTTCTTATAAGAAGATAAATCCTTCTCTTTCATTCTCTCTTCTATTTCTTCTCTTTGTGCCTTTAGCGCAACAAAGGTCTCGTAGTTTCCCTCATATTTATAAAGCGTGCCTTGATCAAGTTCTATAATTCTATTGGCAATTCTGTCTAAAAAATACCTATCATGGGTAACCATAACAACTGCACACTTCTTAGCCTTTATAAGTTCTTCTAAGTAATCAATCGTATTATTATCTAAATGATTGGTTGGTTCATCTAATATCAGTAAATTGCATGGTCTTATAAGTGCACCTGCTAATGCAATTTTTTTCCTTTGTCCTCCTGATAACTCAATTACATTTTGATTAACTTCTGTAATACCAAGTTTCATCAAGATGGCCTTTGCTTCACTTTCTAGCTGCCACGCCTCCACTGCATCCATTTGTGCGCTAAGCTTTATAAGTTTCTGCTGCAACTCATGATTATTGGGATATAGTTCAACTTCTCCTACCGTACTTTCATAGTCTCTTAAAACTTTCATAAAGGGCGACTCCCCTTTAAAAATTTGTTCAATCACTGTTGACTTTTCATCAAAAATAGGATTTTGAGGCAAATACTCTATCACTAATTCATTAGAAGTTATAACCTCTCCATGGTCCGCACTTTCTTTTCCTGCTAATATTTTTAACAAACTACTTTTACCCGTTCCATTAATACCAATGATACCAATTTTTTCTGAGTCATCAATACTTATTGAAAGATCTTCAAAAAGCACTTTTTCTCCATACACTTTTTTTATGTGGTTCGCAGACAATAAAATCATACACAATTCCTTTCTAGTTAAATTTTAGATCGATATAACTGTCTTGCTTATACAGAACTATCTCTTTAAGCGGCTTATGAACTTCAAAGTTTGCAAAACTTGAAAACAAATCAATATCTCTTAGAATATGACAGGTTATAGCACTGTTTGTCGGAGACATTCTAATAAGTACAGCTCTAACTTGTGGAAACTGAATTCTTGAGTAGCTGCTATCTTGTATTTCTAAATGAATTGGAATGCCTAATGTCTGTATAAATAAATCTATATCTTCACCTCTTTGAATAGTTCTTACTTCTAAGTTAGTTACTAGGTCTATATTAAAAATTTCCATTTTCTATCTCCTCATATTATAGATTTCACATCTTTAAATGTTAGTTATTCACAATAATATGTGATGTGAAATCATTCTGAGAAACAACACTATACTAATGAATAACGGGGGCTTATATGTTGTTTCTCTATAGGTATAACAAATTAACTCATTATAAACTTTATTATTACTATACCAATATTTCTTACACTTTAAAAGCATAATATAAAAAGGATGAGTTATTTACTCATCCTTTTTATCAACTCAATTAATTTCAATTAAACGCTCAAGTACTGTTTTTTTCTTTTTATGTGAGGCTAAATACATATAAATTACAAATAGTATAGCTCCAAGAGTTCCAAAAACCATGTCTTCCATTGTGTCTTGCAAGCTACCAAGCTGCGTATTGCTGCCGAAAATGGTGTCGGCTAGAAATTCCATTATCTCCCAAAAAACCGCACCTGAAACAGATACTAAAAATGAAAAAAGGATAATTACTCTGAATCTGATATTTTTTTCTACGACGCCTTCTTTATCTATCCAGAGGAGTATAAGTAGCCCTACATAACCAAGTAATATACCTGACGAAAAGTGCAGCATAATATCCCACCATATAAGTGAGTCATAAAGCCTTAAATAAGTACCTAGCCATTGTGTTCCAAATATAAACACGGTATAGACTACTCTTCCCGTCATTGTTATTTTAACATTAGAAATCTTTGTAAAAATTTCTGGTATAAAAGTAAGTAATAAACTTCCAATTAATAGTCCGACCAAAAGAAACTGCAGATTGAACACTAAATAAATTGTATTTACAATAAAAATAAATCGTATACTATAAATAATTCCTTTACTCCAAAGCATTTTATTTCTCCAGTCTTGTTTACTCCAAATTATCTTTGTAGATTAAGCAATCATTAAATTATATTACGCTTTATAAGTTTTTATACATCTAACTAAATCTTCTCATCTAATAATAGCCTACTATTTATACATTCTTCCCCTGTTTTCATATTAATATGTATTAGCTCCACCTCTGAATCTGGGTTAAAAGCTACCCAGTATGCTGGTACTAAATGAACGAATCCACACAATTCACACTTATAAAAATAGTTTTCCATAGGTTAACTCCCTCTATCTTCTGATCAATTAACTATTGTTTCATAAATAATTATAGCATATATACAAAATAAATATAGGATTCAGATGGTATAAAATATAGAAACGAGGTAATACTATAAATACATCTTAGATTTAATTTTAAGATGGTATGGCACCCAAAACATCATATAATACATCCATCATTTTTAAGAAACATCTTACACTCTCAGCTTATTTGTTTAATTACTTAACAGCTGAAAACACCCTTACCCAAGCGCAAACAACTCCTCTGCTATTTTAGAGGAGTTGTTTGTACTTAAAATTAATTTTTATTTTACATGCTTAAAAACCTAATATTTTACGTCTAATAAATATAATTTTCGGTCTTACATAAGTATATTGCTTTTTACAAGGTTCCCAAATCTTATGATGATAGACTACCTTGTTAATATTATTAAATAATCCGTTATAAAGTTTATCTGTCATTTTACGTGAAAGCAAATAAATGATTATAATAGGACTTAAAATCATCATAAAATAGCCCAGAGTATTAAAGCTTAACAATTTAAGAACATGAATAATAGCATATACCGCAATTATAAGATAGGGGTGGAATAAATAAATATTCATAGTTTGTTGTCCTATATTGGTAAAAAAGACTTTTTTCCTAGGCAGCAAATTTAAGACACAGATACTTAACAGCGAAGCCCCTATATAAAGCACAGCTCTAAACAGCATACCTTCATTAATTGTAAGCCCACTATAAATATAGGATTGAGAATGGTATAAAAAATTATAGTCTAATAAATTGTTATTACTAAGATAAAATGCTGCAATAACGGCTACAGCAATCCCAGCAACTGATAACCTTTTACTGATCTTAGAAACCTTGTTAAGCCTAGCCTCATTTGTATAATAACCTATTAAAAAGAAAGGCAAAAATGTAACCGTTCTCGATAAAGATAATATGACCCCTCCTCTTGGCATTACGCCAATAAGCAGTCCACATATAATACTTATAGGCAAAATATACTTTATACGAATAAGATATTTCAGCATCACTCTCCAAAAGAACAAACTAATTAAATACCAAAGTGTCCATCCTGGATAAATAATAAGTAGCATAATATCTCCCGTTGCAATATAGGCTAGTGCATACCAGATAATATTAAAAACGATATAGGGAATTAGAAGATTTTTAATTGCACCTTTTCTGCACTTATCAATGTTTTTTGAAAGATATCCCGAAATGAAAACAAAAAGAGGCATATGAAATAAATAGATAAAAAGATATACTCCCATAAAAAAAGAATTACCCTGTATATAGTATTCAATAACGTGTCCAAACACAACAAAAAAGATAAGTAATCCTTTTAGATTGTCAATTAAATAATTTCTTTGTATTTGCTCCATTATAAGTCTCCCCTTATTGTTTGATGAAGTCTAGTAGTATATGTGTCTCTTTTCTGCCTTTACCTACGATTAGTCCCATCATATCAGAATGATTATATCCTTTTAACATCTGAACTTTTGCAGTTCCTCCATGTCTATTTACTGCTTCAGAAAAACTTATTGCATTTTGAATATCAATAAGCTTGTCTTTACTGCCATGCATGCACATCACAGGCGTTCTAACTTCTTTTCGAATGAGCCCCTTAGGATTTACTACATCCTTATTATATTTTTTACCTACATAATTTTTAATTAAATGCTTAGCATAAGAAGATTTACACTTTGCAAAATCCAGCACGCCCGCAAGTGAAATAAAACATTTAAATACCTGGTCACTTATGCCATATTTATGATGCATCTTAGCATCAAAGACTAAATGTGCCCCAAGTTCTCCTCCTGCCGAAAAACCAATTACCACTACTTGATGATTATAATCTTTATCCATAAAAGTTTTCATTACATGCGAAAATGCACATATCACATCTTCAGCTTGCTTTGGATAAGTATACCTTGGAACCAGCCTATATGCTGGAAGCACTACTGTATACCCTTGCTTATAAAAAAATTTCCCTACTGCTCTTACAAGTTTTGGGCTGCCATGCCACCATCCACCGCCGTGGACAAAAAATATAAGCGGAAGCTTAGAGTTATTCCCCTGATAAAGCCTGTAGTATTGCCTTTTATTTTTACCATATTTTATATCTTTGTGATGGATCACTTTTTCTTGTATTAAGTCATGAGAAAACAGTTTTAATATTAAACCCATTCTGGATAAATGTTCTTCTACTTTGAAATTATGCATTTTGAATGTTATTCTCCCATTATTTTTATAAACTTCGTTTTACAAGTTTCCTACTTATCATAACATACTTAATGTATCCTTTCATCTTTTAAATATAAAAAACTCTTACCAAAGTATGCAACATTTGCTTTTTGATAAGAGTTTATACAATATTATTTTGTTTTAATTTCCAGATATTCATCATAAGTCATCATTTTATCAATAAGTCCCGTATCTGTAAGTTCTATAATTCTATTGGCTACGGTTTGAATAAATTGATGGTCATGGGATGTAAAAAGTATATTGCCTTTAAAATCTATAAGTCCATTATTTAAGGCTGTAATAGATTCTAAGTCTAAGTGATTGGTTGGCTGATCGAGTAAAATAACATTTGCACCATTAAGCATCATGCGCGAAAGCATACACCTTACTTTTTCTCCTCCAGATAAAACCTTAGCTGGTTTTAGTGCATCTTCCCCTGAGAAAAGCATTCTGCCTAAAAAGCCACGCAGATAGCTTTCTGATTGCTCCTCTGAAAATTGTCTGAGCCAGTTAATAAGATCTAACTCACACTCGTTAAAATACTGTGAATTGTCTTTTGGAAAATAAGATTGAGAAGTCGTAACGCCCCATTTAAAGCTTCCTGAATCTGGTTCCATCTCACCTATTAAAATCTTAAACAAGGTTGTTTGAGCCAGCTCATTCTCTCCAATAAAAACAATCTTATCTTCTTTATTAACACGAAAACTAACATTATTAAGTACTTTTACCCCATCGATGGTTTTACTTAATTCTTCAACTGATAGAATTTCATTACCTACTTCTCTGTCTTGTTTAAACTGAACAAACGGATACCTTCTTGTAGAAGCCGGCATTTCATCTAATGAAATTTTATCAAGTAGCTTTTTACGTGAGGTAGCCTGTTTTGATTTAGATTTATTCGCTGAGAATCTTGTAATAAAGCTTTGTAGGTCTTTCATTTGATCTTCTTTTTTCTTATTCTGCGCTTTCATAAGCTGCTGCATCAATTGGCTTGCTTCATACCAAAAATCATAATTACCTACGTACATTCTAATTTTTGAGAAGTCAATATCCACGATATGCGTACATACAGTATTAAGGAAGTGTCTATCATGCGATACAACAATAACTGTACCAGGAAAGTCAAATAAAAAATCTTCTAACCAGTTTACAGATTGAATATCTAAATGGTTAGTAGGCTCATCTAATAGCAATATGTCTGGCCGACCAAACAAAGCCTGAGCAAGAAGCACTTTTACTTTATCCCCGCCTTTTAAATCTTTCATCAAGGAATAATGCAGATCTGTAGTAATACCAAGCCCTTGTAAAATCTGAGAAGCTTCTGATTCGGCTTCCCAACCATTCATTTCTGCGAATTCCCCTTCAAGTTCAGACGCCTTTACCCCATCTTCATCTGTGAAATCTTCTTTAGCATAGAGGGCATCTTTTTCCTTCATTATTTCATAAAGTCTTGCATTTCCCATTATAACAGTCTGCAACACTTCATATTCATCATATTGATAGTGGTCTTGCTTAAGAACTGACATTCTCATTTTCTTAGGAATTGATACTTCGCCAGTGGTGCTTTCTAGCTCTCCGGATAGTATTCTTAAAAAGGTAGACTTCCCCGCTCCATTTGCACCTATTACACCATAACAATTCTCAGGCGTAAATTTAAGATTAACATCATTAAATAGCTTCGTTCCACCAAATTGCAAACTTAAATTTGTAACTGTAATCATTTTTTAATCATCCTTTTATCTCATTGTTTATCAAGGGATAGTATAACATGTAACCTCTATTTATGCTAGAGTTATATTTTACACTTAAAATCCGCACAGTTTAAATCACAGCGCACGCTTCACACTATTTCAATTATTTATTTGTACTACTCTAAACTTTTTACTCATACTCATAGTATTAAATGAAGTAGGACAATTCTTATATAGAAAGAAGGAATACTTAAATGTTATCCGCTACAAATCTCATTAAATGTCTTATGTCACTCATTAATCAATTAGGTTATTTAGGCATTTTTGCAATTATAGGTCTTGAATACGCCTGCTTCCCTATTCCTAGTGAAATCGTATTACCTTTTATAGGGCTAAAGATTAATCAAACAAATCTTCAATTTTTATTTGTATTTTTAATAAGTATTCTTGCAGGCCTTATGGGTTCTTGGATTTGCTATCTTATAGGTAAACTTGGCGGTACGCCTCTATTAAACTGGCTGTCTAATCACTCTAAAAACGCCGCAAAAGCATTCTATATTTTTAATCGCTGGTTTAATCGCTATGGCGATTGGGCCGTACTTTTAACCCGAGTGATTCCCCTTACACGGACTTATATCTCAATATTTGCAGGCATTAATCATATGCCCTTCGGGCAATTTATTCTTTATTCCTCTGTGGGTATAGCCCTATGGAATTTAATACTCCTAAGTCTTGGTTTTTATATTGGTAATAATCTTAGCCTTATAAATGCTCTCATGCGGACCTATACGCATCTTATTATATACGCTTCTATACTTATTTTTTTAGGACTTCTTACAAAAAAATATCTGCTTACTAAGAAAAAATCATAATACATACCATAAGATTCTTCTCATCAAAATCCAAACCACACTTGAGTTTATTCACATTAAATATTATAATAATTTAGAAATTAATATAATTATGACTATCTTAAACCAAAGAAGGTGTATACGTGCTAGATAAAAAAATAGGTCTTATTGTAGAAGGCGGAGGGATGAGAGGGGCATATACCAGTGGTGTATTAGAAGCTTTTAGCAACAATCACATCCACTTCCCCTATATTGTAGCTGTATCGGCTGGTGCAAATACTTCTTGCAGCTATATTTCTAATCAACCTAAGCGCAATAATAGAATTTATACAGAATGGGTGACTGATAAACGCTTCATTAACTTTTTAAATCTTTTTAAAGAAGGCAGCTACTTTGGAATGAATTTTTTATTTGATGAACTGCCTAATAAGCTGGACCGATTTGATTTTGAGACCTTTAAACAAGCGGACGTTACCTTTAAAGTGGGGGCAACGCATTGTGAAACTGGGGAGTGCGTTTACTTCGAACCTAAAAAAGTTTCTCACGAATTAGAAACGAATCAAATCCTCCGAGCATCAAGCAGTTTGCCCCTTATTGCTAAAGCTGTAAAAATTAAAGATGCATTTTATCTGGATGGTGGTATAACAGACCCTATTCCTATTCAGAAGTCTATTGATGACGGTAATCAGTATCACGTTGTTATACTGACCCGCAATGCAGATTATCAGAAAACATACTCTAAAATCCTCCATCAGCTTTCATGTATTTATCTTAAAAAATATCCCCGTGTTATCGAAAAGATTAAGATAAGGCACCAAAAATATAATGATGCACTCAAGCAAATTGAACAATTAGAAAAAGAGGGACTCATTTATGTCTTGAGGCCACAGGCGCCACTAAAAGTTGATCGCTTTGAGAAGGATTCTATTAAACTTAAAGCGCTCTATAATGATGGGTATCAAGAAACCTTAGAACGCTTAGAGTCGCTTCAAAATTGGTTAAATACTATTTAGAAGTATCTATTTCATTCCATTTAAGTTTACATAATTTATATATTTATTTTTTTATGTTATGTGTTACATATATGTTAAATCTAGTGTATAATGTTATTAAAGTATTTTTTTTACTCACTTTATGAACCCATATGAGGAGGTTTAGCATGAGAAAAATTAAACTTAAATTATTGTGTCTACTACTCGTTCCCTTCGCTCTATTCCTCCACTATTTGTTTTCAATCTATCCACACGCAAGTGAATCATTTTACTCTTTGACACTTAACAAAGCATTTATCCAAAGTTTAAGTAAGATCACAGGTCTCTTCCCTTTTTCTTTATCTGAACTTCTCATTTACGGGATTGTACCACTCTGTGTCTCTTATATTATTTATATATTATGGCGCCTTTATAAAGACACAAAATCATGGCATAAGATACTTCTGCATTTCATCTTAAATACTTTAGCAGCTTTATCTATTCTTTATTTTTTGTTTATGAGTATGTGGGGCTTTAATTATTTAAGACCTCATTTTGGAGAGACTATAGGTATCGATATCACTAAGCATAGTACCTTTGAACTTGCGGAACTTTATACGTATCTTATTGAAGAAACAAATCATTTAAGCGAACAAACCTCAAGAGATAAAGACGGCTATATGGTAATCACTAATGGTTATAGGAGCGTATTTGAAAGAGCCCATTTAGGTTATAACGAAGCAGCTAAGCTATTTCCTAGTCTAGCAGGCAACTATGGCCGTCCAAAGCCTATCTTAACTTCTGAGGTAATGAATTATACTGGTATAGCTGGTATTTACTTTCCTTTTACAGCTGAAGCAAATGTTAATATTTCTGTACTTGATCTATCTATCCCTGCTACAACTATGCATGAGATGGCCCATCAAAGAGGCTATGCCAATGAAGATGAAGCTAACTTCATTGCCTTTGTAACCTGCAAACTGCATCCTGATATAGATTTTAAATATTCTGGTTATTTATTAGCCTTAACCCACACTGCCCAAGCGCTGGCACAGGATAACCCAAGTCTGCTGCAAGAACTTAATCGAAACTTATCCAAGCATGTTATTGAGGATATCGGACGTAATCATGCATTTTGGAAACAGTATGAAGGCAAGGTCGAAAATATATCCAGTAAAATGAATGATGCTTACCTTAAAGTAAACGGCATATCTGACGGTACAAAAAGTTACGGCAGAATGGTTGATTTATTATTAGGCTATTATACGGTTTATGTTAAAGAGTAAAAATAAACGAGATGACTTGTCATCTCGTTTATTTTTATCTGCTTTATTTAATTATGCTTTGAAATTCTGCTTGAACGAGATCTTTTAAGCTAATCGGAGAAAGTGTTATTTGAACACCTACTTTACCTCCGCTTAAAGTTATAGAATCATAATTTTGTGCTGTATCATGAATGTAAGTTTTATATAATTTTTTCATCCCAATAGGTGAGCATCCGCCTCTTACGTACCCTGTAGTTTTTTGAAGCTCTTTAAGTGGCAGCATCTCTATACTTTTTTCTCTGGTGAGCGCACTTCCTTTTTTTAAATCAAGCTCTTCCCCTACCGGAATAACAAATATATAATTTATTTTAGAATGTCCACTTGCAACAAGCGTCTTAAAAACTTGCTCTGGATCTTTATTTATTTTTTTTGCGACGGCTAATCCATCTAGATGTCCATCTGTGGTATCATAGGTATTTACTTCATAAGTAATTTGAGCTTTATCTAATATTCTCATTGCATTGGTTTTAATCACTGGCATATCTATTTATCCTCTTTATCATTATACTTTATATTCTAACTAGGGTCCGTTTCCTTTTGTAATTTTGTTAAATATGCTAAAGCGTCTTTTTGAGTTAAACCACACATCTCTCGGCTTGGCTGTAGATTAGCACATACAGCAGGCCTCATCTCACTATTAAACACCCTACACCGGTTATGCTCGTCTAACTGAACACATCTTTCCCCTGCTTTTTTACCATTTAGCATGCCAGGTATCGGCGAGCTAATAGACGGGGCAATACAACATGCCGCACAGTATGCTCTACATTTCATTATCATATCCTACTTTCTTTTTTGCCCACAATAAGGGCAAAAATCATAATCTTGATCGAGCTGTTTGTGACATCCCAGACACATTAAGGTTGTTTGATGCGCTTCAATTACTTGACACGCATTAATAGATTTCTTTTCATACTTAACTAAAATAGCATCCTCTTCACTTATTTGATAAGTCGCGCCACACCCAGGGTCTACAATATAATATTTTTCATGCCAATGCCATACTGGGATAAAGAAAATTCTAAAACAACGATAAGTTTTAATGAGGATCAGCTCCCTATTATGCCGGCACTTTATACAAACATCATATAAGCGTTTCAATTCTTTAGTTAACTGCGTAATATCAATAAAAATAAACATAGCATCTCCCTTTTAGCCTGTTCTTTTACTTTTGAATAATAAAAGTATTATACCAAATCTAAAGAAGATTTAAAAACCTTTTCACAATAAAATAAAAGTTATCTGGCCGTTCATTTGAATTTACAAAAACGCAAAATAATGTTACATTTTTTATATTGAATGAATTGGAGGCAAAAGATGAGTCACATAGTTGGTAAAGAAGTCTATAAAAGCTTACAGCAAAGATTAAATAAATTTCCTCAAGGAGCACCTCCTTCAAATACCTTATATCAAATATTAGAACTCCTCTTTACTGAGGAAGAAGCCAAAATGGCCTCCAAGCTTCCTATTAGACCTTTTACTTTGAAGAAAGCGGCTAAAACATGGAATCTAAGTGAATATAATACCTTAAAGATTTTGGAAAAATTATGTGCTAAAGGTGTTTTATTGGATATGAATAATCACGGTAAAACAACTTATTTTCTGCCCCCTCCTATGGTAGGTTTTTTTGAGTTTTCTATGATGCGTATGCGAGAGGATGTTAACCAAAAACTTCTTAGCGAGCTTTATCATCAATATATTAACGTCGAAGAAGATTTTATAAAAGACTTGTTTTTTTCTACTGAGACTAAATTTGGAAGGACTTTTATTCAAGAACCTGTCCTAAGTGCTGATAATGAAATTTATATATTAGACTTCGAAAGAGCCAGCCATGTGATTCAGACAGCTTCTAGTATAGGTATAAGCACTTGCTATTGCAGACATAAAATGCATCATTTAGATCAGGCATGTAATGCGCCTCTAGATATCTGTATGACCTTTGGGGCTACCGCTAGTTCTCTTACTAAATATGGATATGCAAGAACAGTGGATGTTTCTGAGGGCCTTGAACTTCTTCACATAGCCTACGAGAATAACCTTGTACAATGTGGAGAAAATGTAAGAGAAGGGGTTAGTTTTTTATGCAATTGCTGTGGCTGTTGCTGTGAAGCAATGACTACCGCTAAACGTTTTGGGATGTTAAATCCTATTGAAACAACTTCCTTTTTCCCTAATATTAACGCCCATACCTGTATAAATTGTGGCAAATGTGAGCGCATATGTCCTGTAGCTTGTATTGAAAAAACAAAGGATCCTACTATACAACCCACAAGACGCGAACCTCATCCTGATCTTTGTCTTGGCTGTGGGGTTTGTGCACGTAATTGTCCAAACGGAAGTATTACCTTGTTACGAAGAACTAAAAAAATATTAACACCTGCAAATACTACGCACCGTACAGTGCTTATGGCTATTGAAAAAGGTACCCTTGTAGATTTAATATGTGATAATAAAGCTTTTATGAGTCACCGCGCTATGGCTGCCGTGCTCTCAAGTATTTTAAGCTTGCCGCCTATTAAACAAATGCTTGCAAGTAAACAGCTTAAATCTATTTATCTTGATCGGTTACTCGCTTCAAAAGCGCGTTCTGTTAACTAATAGCAATAATAAGGCCGATCTTAGTCATCAAGATCAGCCTTATTATAGGTTATTTCATAGCTTTCTTTGCAAAATCTGTATTTACGATTTGGCTGTATTCAGCTCTTTTATCTAACTCCCCGGCAAGTTCCATTACGTCCATTAAGCGGTTTAAACTCTCTTCTTTTAAGACTGGGTCACTACACCAAGCATCAATAGCTTTATATCTTTCAATAACTGTAACTAAATCCTCATGACTTAGTTCTTTAAATTGTGGTGCAATAATAGGTGCGATTTCTTCAGCAGAATGATTCATTACAAATTGTTGCCCCTTATAGATAGCATTTGTGAATTTCTGAATAATATCTGGATGTTTTTTCATATAACTCTCAAGTGCACAATAAGCTGTGTACGGAATTTCTCCTGATTCCTTTCCGATTGAAGCTACTATATAACCTAACCCCGCTTTTTCAAGTGAAGTAGCTACAGGTTCAAAAAGTGTTACATAATCTCCTTCGCCCCCTGTAAAAGCGCCTCCCATTGCAGCAAATTGGATATCTGTCCTTACATTGACATCACTATTTGCTTCACCAATTGTAAGTCCATTATTTTTAAGTACATATTCAAGCGTCATTTCCGGAACTCCGCCTTTTCTGCCGCCAATAACTTCTTTTCCTTTTAAGTTTTCAAATTTAAACTCTGGTTCATTTACTCGGGATACAAGAAAACTTCCGTCCCTTTTAGTAACTTGTGCAAAATTAATGGCATAGTCCTTACTGCCTTGATTATATACATAAATGGAGGCTTCTGGTCCCATAAAACCTATTTGTACTTCTCCTGATAATAAAGCTGCCATTGTTTTGTCTGCACCTTGTGCCCCTACAAGCTCTACCTTTAAACCCTCTTCTTCAAAGAAACCTTTTTCAAGGGCTACGTATTGTGGTGCATAAAATATAGAATGTGTTACCTCTGCAACTTTAATATCTGTTACGCCGCCCTTACTGCATCCTATGTTAAATATACTAAGCATTAACGTTGTAATTATGGCTAATGTTACTCTTAAACCTTTCATAGCTTCACCTCAAATTAATTTTGGTAATCATTTACATTTCCTTGATATAGGATACTCACTTTACAACTAATTGGTTACTCTTTTTGTGAGATATATTTTTCTATAACATTAACTATTGCATACATTAAAAAAGCACATCCAGCAAGTACCGCTACCCCCATCATTACAAGATCTAATCTAAAGACTTGACCACCATAAACAATCAAGTAGCCTATACCGTATCTGGAAACTAAAAATTCTCCTACGATAACACCTACCCAAGATAAACCTATATTAATCTTGATAATATTAATGATATTAGGAATATTAGAAGGTAAAATAAGCTTTGTTAAAATTTGTAGTTTACTTGCTCCAAAACTTTTTAGCATCTTAACTTTTTCCTCATCTGCATGCACAAAATAATTATAGGCAGACAAAATAGTTGTAACGATAGAAATAGTAACAGCTGTTACAACAATCCCTTGTATACCCGCACCTGCCCAAACAATAAGAATAGGGGCTAAAGCCGTTTTAGGAAGTGCATTAAGAACAACTAAAATCGGATCAAGTATTTTAGCCAAAGTATCTGACCACCATAATATAATCGCGATGATAATTCCAAAAAATGTTCCGAATGTAAAACCTAGCACTGTTTCCCATACAGATATACCAATGTGTTTAAATAAACTGCCATCTGAAATATAAGTGATAAATAGTTTGTAAATTTGCGAAGGACTGCTAACTAAAAAAGTATTTACTACCCCATATCGTGCAAGCATTTCCCATATGCTTATAAAGCCCACAATTAAAAAAAACTGCCAAAATAAAATGACATACTTTTTTCTCTTCTTCTCTTTCAGAAATTGCTCATAGCCTTCACTTTTTTCTAAATTACTCATAGATATCCAGCTCCTTCCATAAAGTATCAAAGTAATCTTTAAATTCAGGGGCTTTTCTTGCTATAAGAGGGGTCTTTTCTCCTTCTATAGTTAGATTTATGTCATAAGTTTTCTTAATTTTCGCAGGTCTTCTTGACAGTACAGCGATCTCATCAGCCATAGAGATAGCTTCCGAAATATCATGGGTTACAAGTATCGCCTCCTTATGCTCCTGTTTAATAATTTTATATATGTCATTACTGACAAGTAGCCTAGTCTGGTAATCTAAGGCAGAAAAAGGCTCATCTAAGAGGAGCAAATCCGGATCAGTCGCAAGGGTTCTGATGAGTGCTACTCTTTGTCTCATTCCCCCTGATAATTCTTTAGGATAACGCTTTCTAAATTCCCATAAATCATAAGTTTTTAGAAGCTTTTCAATCTTATCAATAGCTTTTTCATCCAATTTCTTTTGGATTTCCAGTCCTATCGTAATATTGTCTATAATATTACGCCATTCAAGCAAGTGATCCCTTTGAAACATATAGCCTATCTTGCCGTTAATTTTAACCTCTCCGCTTGTAGGCGCTATAAGGGATGTCAATATATTTAGTATTGTTGACTTACCACTTCCTGATGGTCCTATAATCGCTAAAATTTTTCCAGAGTGTAATATTAGATTAAAATCTTCTAACACATGTATTTCTGAACTTTCTGTATAAAAACTTTTATAAATATGTTGCATCTCTACAATGTTCGTCATATACTCACCTCCACTTTTTGCCTTTTTTCTTGTGTCTTTGGCAATTATCCCTTGCTATATAGTATTACAAGAAAGAATAGAGGGTGCTTGTTTAATTTTATTTAATCCTTTTATATCTTATCGATCTGCTTAGGTAAATCTTCGTTACACTAAAAAAACATCTGCCTAAACAGATGTTTTTTTACCTTTCACTTTAGTTAATTAAAATATTTTTTAGAAATAAAACGATGCCGCTTATTATTAACAACACAATAATAGCTTTTCGCATTGTTACTTCACTTACATATTTATCAACCTTTATCCCCATCATCATACCTAAAATAACAGCTGGTGAAAGTATAAGTACAAGGGATAGTATTTGTTTGTTTAGCAGCCCTGTATACCCATATAGTATAAATCTAAATATATTTTCTACTAAAAAAACACAGCAAATATTTGCACGAAATTGATTTTTATTAGGCGTTATCCTACCGATATAAGCAACCAAAAGTGCGCCTATTCCATAAAGACCCGCTAGGACCCCTGAACTTAAACCTATCATTATAAGAAGGGCGGGATTGCTCTTTTTTACTTCACTCTTTTTTGTATTTCTTATTAACATTTCAATCCCTATCCCAGCTACTACAACTCCAAAAATAGATTTTAACAGCCCTTCGCCTCCCATCTTAAGTATAAATGTACCAGGGATAATGCCAATTAATAACATAAGTGCTAAAGGAATAACCACCTTTAAAGAAATATTTTTACGTTCTCTCCACGCGATATAAATATTAGTTGGCATCCCTAATACAAGATCTATAGGTGTTATAAGTGCATTAGGCATAATAAATGCAAATAAGGATCCCATCACAAGTGTATTACCAAACCCAGTGATAGCTTTTACAAAATAAGCTGCTAAAACAGAAATAAAAAGAAAAATATGCATCATATACGCCCCCATTCTAATCGTACAGCAATGTGTAAACTTAAGACTACGTAGACTGTCTTATAATAAGCTTCATATCAATAGTATTTAACCTGTGATAAGTTTGTTGCTGAAGCGCCAGCAATATAGTCTTTATAATCTTTTCTCCAAAATGGTTATAGGGTGTTGCTACCGTAGATAATGCCGGATAACTGGCTGCGCCTAAGGCTATCCCGTCACAACCTGCAATCCCAATATCTAATGGGACTTTTATCCCTCTTTCATGTGCAAACTTTAAAGCCCCAAGTGCTATAAGGTCATTGATACCACACACTGCGTCCGGCTTCTTATCACATGCCCATAGCTTCTCCATAAGCGCTATACCACTTTCTATATTAAAACCGCCATCAATCATCCATTCTTTTTCCGTTAGCAAGCCATTTTGTTCTACATATTCTAAAAAATACCTTCTTCTATCTGTGGAAGGAATAACATTCTTATTCCCTCCTATTAATGCAATCTTTCGATAACCTCTTTGAGCTAGATGAGAAGTTAGAAGTTCCATCCCTACGCGTTCATTATTAACAACTTTAATACAATCTAGCTGATCAGTATGAGTTGTGATCACTATAGGTATTCTGCTTGCCAGTACCTGCAGTTCCTTAATGTAGTCTTTACTACAATCTTTATAATCTAAAGCGCCTCCTATTATAACTATTGCTTCTGCCTGTTTATTGACAAGAGTATGCAGCATTTTTAACTCCGCTTGATTATCATCATCTGTATTACATAAAAACACCATATAATCTTCTTGCATAGCTCTTATCTGAATTTCATAAAACAAACTCGAAAAATAAGGATTTTTAATATCCGGAACGATTACCCCAATAACTTTTGACCTTTGTTCCTTAAGTCCTTTTGCCATCGCATTAGGTACAAACTGATATTTTTCTATAGCCAGCCTTACACGCTCAGCTTTATCTCCCGAAACAAATGCATTGCCGCTAATCACTCTTGATACCGTGGCAGGCGAAACCCCCGCCTCTTTTGCAATATCATAAATGGTTATACTTTTTTTATCCATTTTCAGTGCCTACCCCTCCCATCACTTTAATCTATTCCACAACTCTAAAAACACCTAAATTCAGAGGATTTATATGCCTTTAAGAGTAAATTCAAAATGCAACGGCTGATCTGACGGTATTAAATATTCTTGATGTGTTAAAGCCCCCCAACTATTATCTCCTCCGACTCCAGTATGTCTAAGTGAAGTTCTTATAACAGTATGATAAATTGGCGGTAGTTCATAATGATGATAAGCATTCTCTAGCTCATGTGGCGTATATGGCAACACACTAAGTTCCATTTCATCTGATTTTAGTAACAGCCCCTCCCCTTGTTCATTCGTGACTTTTGCCCAACGCACCCCAGTTCTATTGCCGCACTCTTGAGGGATAACATACTCTGTAACATTATCAGCCGCCTGCCCCTTAAATAGTCCTAGCCTCGCTCCATGTCTTCTATCAGAATAATTTTCATCAGGTCCATAGCCATACCAAGTTACTTTCTGATAATCTTTCGGCACTTTAAAGAGCATCCCAAAGTCAAGCATCTCACTTAATCCCGAAACACCTTGATAGTCTAGTGCTATATTGATCATACCATCACCATAGACTGTATAAATAACATCACATTCTGTTTCTGGTTTTGTTGGCAGGCTATAGGTATAACTTATGATTGCCTTATAATCATCATAAGTTATATTAACATCTTTCATTTTTGCATATAAACTGGCTATTTTCCATTGACCGCATCTGTAACTCATCTGATTACCCCTGTCATTATCTGTAGGTGCGTGCCAGAAATTTGGCATCGGAATCGTATGAATACGTTCTTTTCCTGCATACTTATAAGAAATCAACCCCCCATAATTTTTAGAAAATATTGCGTGAAAGGCATTCCCTTTTACTCCACAGTTTATATCGCAATTTTCTACTTTAAGTTTTTCATTGATTACTTCCAGAGCCCCTTGTACTTGATATACATATTGCCCAAAGGCTACTTCATGACCAGCTTTTGCCCATTTTTCATCTAACCTTAACCTGAAACTTACGTTCACTGCATATTCTCCTGTTAACTTTTGTGCTTCAATTGGTAAATGAATATAGCTTGATTCTCCAGGATTAATCGTGACTTTTAAGGAGCCTTCTTGTATTTTAATACCATCTTTAAGCAGCACGTAATAGAGTTCATACCCTTCTGTAGTAATAAAAAGATTCTTATTAAAAATCATTACGCCCTTTTGATCTGGTACAATATCAATATTGCTATAATTAAACTTAACTTCCTGCATCTTTGGAGATACACGTCTATCTGCATAGATCAGCCCATTAACACAAAAGTTATAATCTGTAGGCATATCATCAAAGTCGCCACCGAAAGCTAAATAGTTATACCCATAAGCATCTTTTGTCATTAAAGCTTGATCGATATAGTCCCATATAAATCCTCCTTGATAAAGCGGGTATTTGTCAGCTAAATCAGTATACTTATGCATTCCTCCATTAGAATTTCCCATAGCATGTGTATATTCACAACATACAAACGGCTTTTGGGGGTTGCTGTTTAAGTAGTCTTCTATAGCCTCTATAGCAGGATACATACGGCTTTCCATATCGCTCGTCTGATCAAACCTTCTATCCCAGAACACCCCTTCATAATGAACAAGCCTTGTTGGATCACTGGTTCTAAATAGTTCTGCTAGCTTATAAAGGTTTTCCCCGCCATAAGACTCATTGCCACAAGACCATATCAAAATACAAGGGTGATTTTTATCTCTTTGGAGCATAGAACGCCCTCTATCAAGTACACATTCCAACCATTCAAGCTTCGATCCAGGCACCACAAAATCCGGTTTTGCCGCACCCATTTTCTGCCATGTGCCATGGGACTCTATATTAGCTTCATCTATAACATAAAGACCATAGGTATCACATAAGTCATAAAAAATACTTTGATTAGGATAATGAGAAGTTCTTACAGCATTGATGTTATATTGCTTCATATTTTTAATATCCCATAACATTTCATCATAGGTAAGGGCTCTTCCGTTATAACAACTAAATTCATGCCTGTTAACACCTTTAAATACGATACGCTTACCATTAAGATGCATAACTTTGTCAATCATCTCAAATCTTCTAACTCCTACTGACTGCTTAATGACCTCTAAAGTTTCTAAAGTAGAGGGGTCTGTTACCTCGATAAATAAAGTATAAAGATGAGGACTCTCAGCACTCCATAAATTTACATTTTCTAGTTTTTTCTCGATCTCACAGTTACTTGTACCACGTATAGCCCGCTCATCTTCAAATATAATTTGCTGATTTTTATCTATAAACCTAAGTTTTAAATCATAGTTCGTTTCACCTTCAGTACGCAGTTTTATATTTAAAATCGCATTTTTATACGCATCATCTAAGTCTGTTGTGACTGTTAAATCTGCTATATGCACTTTAGGTATAGTGTATAAATATACTTCTCTAAAAATACCAGAAAACCTCCAAAAATCTTGATCTTCAAGCCAGCTTCCACTGCACCATTTAAATACCATTACAGCAAGTTTATTCTCCCCCTCTACGATAAATGGGGTAAGATCAAACTCACTTGGTGTAAAGCTATCTTCGCTATAGCCGACAAATTTACCATTAAGCCATATATAAAAGGCAGATTCAACCCCTTGAAAAGATATATAAATTGGATTATCTTGCCATTCCTTTTGTAATGAAAAGTGCTTAACATAACAACCAACTGGATTATATAAAGCTGGAATTTGGGGTGGGATAAGTTTTTCATGTCCATCCCAAGGATACATTGTATTGACATAGTGAGGCGCATCATAACCCTGTAGTTGTATATGCCCAGGCACTTTAATGTCATCCCAGCCCAGTGTATCATAATTTACTTCATAAAATGTCTGAACTGTACTTTCTAAATTTTTTGCATAATGAAACTTCCATAATCCATCTAAACTTTGTTTAAAGAAAGAATGTCCTAGCTGTGCCTCCTCAAAATTTTTAAAATGGTAATGATCAGAATGAGCTTCTTTACGATTCACCTCATAAACTGTTGAATCTTCAAGCCATTTAAAGTCATGTGTATTCATTGTATGCATACTATACCCTCCATTAATGATTTCAATTAATTGTGTTACTCATACATAAGAAATCGATTTCAAAACATATAAAACCAATATAAAGAAATCGATTTCTTGCCAAGCAAAAAATAATAAACTAACCTCTCGCTTAATATTACCCTGTCTTTAATATAATATTAATACAAGAGATTAGTCAATAGTTTTAAATAAAAAGAGTCCATTACATACTACGCATTTTTTTAGTATCTAGGCTGTTTCTTTATACTATTTTAAATACTTTGTACTAGCATAGTTCTTTTGTAAGTTTACCTAATAATTCTATACCTTTTACAATTTGTTCATCTGTGGGTGTTGAAAAGTTGATTCTGAAAGATTGAGTTTTAGTTCCTTCTGTAACCAAAAATGCTGAGCCCGGCACAACAGCAACCTTATATTCTGAAACAGCTTTTTTACAGAAAGCTACCATATCTACATGCTCAGGCAGCGTACACCAGATAAACAGCCCTCCCTGTGGACGTGTATACGCCACGCATTCTGAAAAATGTTTATCCATCTCACTTAGCATTAACTCACATTTATGTTTATAAACTTCCTTAAGTCTTGTGAGGTGTCCTTCAATATCATAATTGGTTACAAACTTCTCACATATAATCTGTGCTAGAATGTTAGAGTGAACGTCAGCACATTGCTTTGCAACAACGATCTTACTCACCAAATCTTGATGTGCAATCAAGTACCCTACGCGCATACCCGGAGAAAGCACTTTTGAAAAACTGCCTACATAAATAACTAACCCTTCTGTGTCCATGGACTTAATAGAAGGCAGATCGTCACCTTCAAACCTAAGATCTCCATAAGGATTATCTTCTAAAATCATAATATGATGTTGTTTAGCCAGTTCATAAACCCTTTTACGCTTAAAATAGCTCATTGTTTTACCAGTAGGATTTTGGAAGTTCGGAATGACATAAATAAACTTTGTATTAGGATTATGTTTAATGGCTTCTTCTAAAGCTTCTACATTGATCCCATCATCTTCCATTTCTACGCCTACAAGATTGGTATTATACGATCTAAATGAATTAAGTGAACCTATAAATGAAGGGTCTTCGCATATAATTGTATCTTTTTCATTACAAAGCACTTTGCAGGTTAGTTCTATTCCTTGCTGTGCACCAGATACAATAACGAGTTCATCAAAAGATTTACCTATACCATAATGATTAAAAGCAAAATCTTTCATACTCTCACGCAGAGCTGGATATCCTTCTGTTAATGAATATTGAAGTGCCCCTATTGGATTTTGTTCTAAAACTTGTTTTGAAATATCAGCAATAGCTTGTGTTGGAAAAGCTTCGGGTGCAGGATTGCCAGCTGCAAAAGAAATAACTTGTGGGTCAGATGACATTTTTAAGATTTCTCTTATAGCTGATGGTTGAAGCGCCGATATTCTATCAGAAAAATTGTATTTCATTTTCTCACACCTACTTTGTCAAATATAGTCTAAATTCACTAATTATTATTGTATCATATTGCATGTTTAAATAAAATAGTAATATACTATTAGCATTATAGTAAACACACAAGGAGGCACAAGATGAAATATATGATTATTTCAGACATTCATGGTTCTGAAACACACTTGCAGCACATGCTGCAGATCTTTGAAGAAAAACAATATGATTTTCTAGTTGTACTTGGAGATATTTTATATCATGGACCGAGAAACCCTTTACCCGAAGGACACAATCCCCAAGGTGTTGTTAAATTACTTAACGCTTATGCATCAAAAATCATTGCATGCCGAGGCAACTGTGATGCAGAGGTTGATCAAATGCTGCTCGACTTTCCCTGTTTAAGTGACTATACACTTATTGTAGATGACGGCATCCGGCTCTTTGCAACCCACGGTCATATCTATCACCCTGAGAACATACCGCCTGCTAAAGGTAAAAATATATTTTTATATGGACATACGCACTTATGGGAACTTAAACAACACGGTAATACTCTGATTTGTAATCCTGGTTCTATTTCTCTGCCTAAAGAAAATAGACCTCATACTTATGCTGTATATGAAAACACTATCCTAAGTATTTATACCCGTGATCAAGAGCTTCTTGCTTCTTGCACTTTATCTGAATAATTTGTCAATACTATAATGTATACAAATTATTATCTTTTTATTGACAAACGATAGCAGTATTAATATAATAGCATATGAACAAAGGTGTTCTAAAAAGGCAGATTTATGCTCTTTTTAGAACACCTTTTTATTTTATTTAATTAGGGCATCGCCTCAGATGATTTTGTCCTACTTATATCTTAAATTATAAATAAGGAGTGTAATTATGGATACAAACTTAATCTTAAACTCAATGTGGACACTTATTGCTGCTATTCTCGTTTTTATTATGCATGCTGGTTTTGCACTAGTAGAAATAGGATTTACACAGTCAAAAAATGCAGTTAATATTATTATGAAGAATTTTGTTACAGTGGGTATTGGGGTACTTGCATATTATTTTATAGGCTATGGTTTTATGTATGGTACTGATGCTGGTTCGTTTATTGGTACAGATGGTTTTATGTTGTTTAATACCCCAGAAATAGTAAGTGGTGTTTCTTTTGAGGTTTATTTTTTATTCCAAGCTATATTTTGTGCAACTTGTGCAACAATCGTATCAGGTGCTATGGCTGAACGCACTAAATTTTATGCTTACATTATTTTCTGTGTTGTAGCAACAACCATTATTTATCCGCTTATCGGTCATTGGATCTGGGGTGGTGGTTTCCTTGCAAACATGGGCTTTAGAGATTTTGCCGGCGGAACAGCTGTTCATGCAATCGGCGGTGTCGCAGCTTTAGTTGGTGCTGCCTTAGTTGGACCTCGTGAAGGTAAGTACCGCAAAGGCAAAGTAAAGGCGATTCCAGGTCATAATATACCTCTTGGTGCATTGGGTGTCCTTATTCTTTGGTTTGGCTGGTTTGGATTTAATGGCGGAAGCACCTTAGATATCACCTCTCCCCTTACGGCTCATGCAGCTATTACCACCCTTTTTGGCGGGGCTGCTGCTACATTATCTGCTTTACTTTTTAGTATTGTACGTTATAAAACCCCTGATGCTGGTCTTACCCTAAATGGTGCACTCGCTGGTCTTGTTGGCGTAACTGCTGGTGCTTCAATGATTTCTTACATAGGTGCCATTATTATCGGTGTATGTGCAGGAATTATTATGATTATAGCTGTTGCTTTCTTTGATTCAGTTGTTAAAGTTGATGATCCAGTGGGTGCTATTTCTGTGCATGGCGTATGCGGCAGTTTAGGGACAATTGCTATTGGACTTTTTGCAACAGATGACGGCTTATTCTATGGCGGTGGCTTTAATTTATTAGGTATTCAAATACTGGGTGTCCTTATCTGTATTTCTGTTGCTGCAATACTTTCTTTCATTACTTTTTTCATCCTGAAAAAGACTATGGGTCTGAAAGTTTCTCAAGAGCATGAAATAGATGGTCTTGACTGCATAGAACATGGTATTTCAGCCTACATCAATATTTAAAACTATATTTTCAAAAAACATATATCATTATTTAAATTTGTGCTAAAATAAAGTTAATAAACTGCGCATAAGGAGTTGAATAGGATGGATAAAAAAATATACAAAGTCGAAATTATTACTCGTCCTCGCATGTTAGAAGATCTTAAAGAAGCCCTTAATCAAATTGGTATCACAGGTATTACCGTTTCTAGCGTTCTAGGCTGCGGTATGCAAAAAGGTGCTACTGAATATTATAGAGGCGTACCACTTGAAATCAATTTACTGCCTAAGATCAAACTAGAGATTGTAGTTTGTGAAGTTCCAGTAGACTTAGTGATTGAAACTGCAAAAAAGGTTCTACATACCGGTAATATTGGAGATGGTAAAATCTTTGTATATGATGTTGCAAATGTTATTCGTGTCAGGACTGGCGAAGAAGGCTGGGATGCCCTTCAAGATCAGAAATAAGACGAAGTATTGTTTTACATTTATCTTAATTAATGTTACTATTAAATAGGCATTTTATATTAAGCTTTAAGGATTATCCTACTTGCTTAATAATTAATAAAGAATACACCAAGGCTTCCTTGGTGTATTCTTTGTAAAAAAGGAGAATTATAAATGACGAACAAAGTATTAGCCGTCGTAGACGGAAGAGAAATTACGCAAGATGATCTTTATGAACTACTGCAAAGCATTGGTCAAAATGCTGGCAACTTTCAAAATGAAGAAGGGCGAAAACAACTTGTAAATGAACTTGTAATGCAGGAATTACTTTACTCAGATGCTCTTGCACATGGATTAGAAAAGGATGCTGAGTTTACAAGTGCGCTTGAGCGTATGCAAAGAACACTTCTTAAACAGTATGCACTTAACAAGTTGCTTACTTCTATTCAAATAACAGATGAGGAAGCAGCGGCTTATTTTGAATCTCATAAATCACTTTTCAAAAAGCCAGAAACAGCTTCAGCAAGTCACATCTTGGTACCAACTGAAGCAGAGGCTTCATCTATATTAGATGAAATTAATGCCGGACTTGATTTTAAAGAAGCTGCTGGAAAATACTCTAATTGTCCTTCAAAAGCTGAGGGCGGAAGTTTAGGAGAATTTACGCGCGGAAGAATGGTTCCAGAATTTGATAAGGTCGTTTTCACTATGAAAGATGGGGAAATAACAGGCCCTGTTAAAACACAGTTTGGCTATCATCTTATTAAACTCGACCATATATCTCAAGAAGATATTCCAAGCCTTAGTGAAGTAGAAGCTCAAGTAAAGGAACAATGCTTACTAACTAAACGTCAGGCTTTATACCTTAACAAGCAAGAAGAACTTCAAAAGCGCTATACTGTAGAAATTAAATAGATCTTATTTTTTGAAATAGCTTTAAAAAGATCATTATATAAAAGACGCTTAGTCTTTAAATATAATGATCTTTTTGCATGAATTAATTATTAGGTTCACCATTCAAAATAAGTTCTTCCAAGCCTTTAACCTCTGATACAATATAATGTGCACCTGATTCTATAAGCTCTTCTCTTGTTCTATATCCCCACAATACGCCTACTGATGTAACACCTGCATTTTTTGCTGTATACATGTCCACATCAGAATCCCCTATATAAATACACTCACTTTTATCTACTTTAAAATGCTCGAGTATATCCAATATTACTTGCGGATCTGGTTTAGGTATAACCCCTATTCTTTGACCAAATGCAAGTGTAATCTTATCTTCAAACATAAGCCCAACAAGCTCCTTGGTATATATGTCTGGTTTATTGGATGCAACCGCCATGAGTACGCCTTGTTCTTTTAACGTATGTAATAAAGTTATAATCCCCTCGTAAGGCTTGGTATGATCTAAGCTATGTACTTTATAATACTCCTCAAATATCCCTCTCGCTTTCTCTATCATTTTTTCATTACGGCACTCTTCTGGGAGCATACGTTCAACCAGCTTGTAGACACCATTTCCTATATAGTTCTTATAATTATCAACCAAATGCTCCTCAAACCCCCATTGTCTCAGTACATAATTCCCCGCATAAGCCAAGTCTGTAAGCGTATCAAGCAGTGTTCCGTCTAAGTCAAATATTACTAATCTATACATTTTTCCTCCTTATAAGTATTAAAATAAAATATTACAGCAATAAACCATGCCAACAGCTGCCATTGCAACGATAACGAGACTTTGTTTAAAGTATCCAAGTATTACCGCCGCCATAACCCCAGCACTTGCATAAATACTATTATTTGCTGCATAAAAAACACTTGGAAATGTCATGGCACCTAATACAGCATAAGGTACATAGTGTAAAAAAGAGCGTATATAGGTGGATTTGATTTTCTTATTGAAAAGTGTAAGTGGCAAGACTCTAGGCATATAGGTAACAATTGCCATAACTAATATCGCAATAAACATGTACATTATTCTTCCTCCTTAACAGGAAATAAGTAGGCTGCTAACGCCGAAGCTAGGATCGTAGCAGCAATGATAGCAAATCCAGAAGAAACACTATTGACATAGGGCGCATATTTAAACAAGCAACTTAACCCAATTGCAATAATCAACGTAATCCTAACGGCTTTCGACTCCCGTGCAGCGGGAATAATAAGTGCTATAAACATCGCATAGAGTGCTATACCAAGTGCATCTTGCAAAAGTGGTGATAAAAGCATTGTGGCTGCTGCTCCTAAGTAGGTTCCAAGTGCCCATCCTATATAAGGTAATGTCATAAGACCCAACATAAATGCACAAGTTAATTGTTGTTTTTCTAATGAAGCCATCGTAAAAATTTCATCTGTAATCCCAAAAGCTATAAAGGCTTTTTTAACTTGACTCATATTTGCGCCTAATCTTTGTGAAAGTGACAAAGACATTAAGATATAGCGTATATTAATCACAAATACTGTGAGCGCAATCTCAGCAAAACTCGCAGCGTGTACAATAAGCTTAATACCTGCAAATTGTCCTGCCGAAGTAAGATTTGTCATTGAAATAATAAGTGCCTGAATAGGTAAAACCCCTCCTGTTACAGCCATCATTCCAAATGCAATAGATACATATAAGTATCCAAGCCCAATAGGCATTCCTTTTTTTACACCTCTTATGTATTCTTTTATACCCTCTTCATTAATATTTTGCAATACAATTCGGCCTAAATATCCCTTCAAAATTAACTCACTCCCTTATCTATCATTAATATTGTATAACTAAGGCTACATATAAGCAACAATAACTCTTATAAGATTATAATACCACCTGCTTGAATAATCAGAAAATGGGTGAATAAAAGTTAATCAAAACCTTTTACTCACCCATTTTCTATTTGTATTACTTCTTATATAGACTTATTATAGCTTTCACATCTTTAAATTTAGTTATTCACAATAATCTGTGATATGAAATCATTCCGAGAAACAATATTAAAACAATAAATAACTCAAGTTTATATGTTGCTTCTCTGTGCTTTTGTTTGCGATGCTTATTTTGAATAAACTTCTCGCTTTAAAACACCTACATAGGGCAAGTTTCTATACATTTCTGCATAATCTATCCCATAACCTACGATAAATTCATCTGGCACTTCAAAACCTAAATAGTCAATATGCACCACTTCTTTACGGCGAGCTGGCTTATCAAGCAATGTACATAATTTAATACCTGCTGGATTTCTAGTCAGCAGCATTTCCTTTAAATATTTCAGTGTTAAACCACTATCTACAATATCTTCTACTATAAGTAGATGTTTATTCTCTACACTATTTTCTAGATCCTTAAGAATTCTTACAACACCTGTAGATTCTGTAGTATTGCCATAACTCGATACAACCATAAAATCTATTTTAAGTGGGAGGTTAATTTTTCTTACAAGGTCACTTGTGAAAATATTAGAGCCCTTAAGAATACCTACAACAATAAGTTCTTTCCCTTCATAATCTTTTGTAATGACTTCTCCAAGTTCTGCTATGCGTTTTTCTAAATCTGAAACAGAAAATAACACTTTTTCTATATCGTTTTGCATCTGTTGTACTCCTCTGCTTTTTAATTATTATAACCCATTAAGTATAGCTTAAAAACACGTCTAAGTAAAATCATAAATAACTAGCCTGCTTTACATATGATAATCTGCTCTATACATTTACTTGAATCCCCCCGTATACCTTAATAATAGCCTCAGCTACTTCTATCCCGTCTACTGCTGCAGATATAATGCCTCCAGCATAACCGGCACCTTCTCCCGCGGGATATACCCCTGTTATATTACTTTGATACATGGGATCTCTTAATAAACGTACCGGTGAAGACGTTCTTGTTTCAAATCCTGTGAAAAGTGCCTCATTATGGTCAAACCCCTTTATTTTCCCCCCAAAAGCTCTAATCGCCTCATCTATTGCCTCTGCCATAAAGTTTGGAAGTTTTTCTCTCATGTTTGTAAGTTTGATACCTGGTGTATAAGTAGGTTTAACAGTACCCAAAGTATGACTTGCTTGATTGTTTAGAAAATCTCCTACTAGCTGCGCTGGTGCGTAATAAGTATTATCCCCCATTTCATAAGCCAGCTTTTCGAAATCTCTTTGTAGCATCATACCAGCTAGTGGATGATCGCTCGGATAATCTTTAGGACCTACATTGACTAATATAGCACTGTTTGCATTTTGAGCATTTCGTTTATAGTGACTCATACCATTGGTGACTACCATCCCCTCCTCAGAAGCAGATGCAATCACATATCCCCCTGGACACATACAAAAGCTATAAACTGTCCTGCCATTTTTAGCATGGTGTACAAGTTTATAATCTGCTGCCCCGAGCTTCGGATGATCTTTAAACCTCCCATACTGCGCTTCATTAATCCAGTCTTGCAAATGTTCTATACGCATACCCATTGCAAAAGATTTTTGCTCCATTTTCATATCACTTTTATAAAGCATTTCAAAGGTATCTCTTGCACTATGCCCTATTGCAAGCACACAAATATCTGTACTTAAATAATCTTTGTGATTAATCTCTACACCTGTAATATGTCCGTCTTTAAGTACCATCTGTGTTACTTGACTTTCAAATCTAACTTCTCCTCCAAGACTAATAATAGTATGACGCAGATTTTTAACCACTTCTCTTAAAATATCAGTGCCTACATGTGGTTTGTTTTTATACAGAATTTGTGAGGGCGCTCCAGCTTGTACCAGTTCTTCTAAAACTTTATGAGACCTTATGTTTTTTATTTGTGTTGTTAGTTTGCCATCTGAGAAAGTCCCCGCGCCGCCTTCTCCAAACTGTACATTAGAAGAGGGATCTAACTTGCCAGTCTTCCAAAACAGATCCACATCTTCTACTCTTTTTTCTACCGATTTACCTCGCTCGAGAACGATAGGCCTAAATCCTGCTTGGGCTAAAATGAGTGCTGCAAACAAGCCACAAGGTCCGCTTCCAACAATAACAGGCCTGTTAGTCAATAGCATATTGCCTTTTTGCGGCATATAATAAGTTTTATCTGGTGCTTTTAGCTGAGGGAATTTAGCTAAAACCTCAGCTTCTTTTAAGGTCTGTATATCCACCGTATAGACAAGTTTAATTTCTTCTTTTTTTCTAGCATCCACTGCTTCTTTAAATACCGTATAGCTTGTTATCTCATCAGGCTTTATTCTTAGCTTTTTTGCTATTTTAGCAATAAGCTGCGTAGCATCTTCATCTAATGATAATTTAATATCTTGGACCCTAATCATGGTCTTTCCTCCCTTCATTACTTGCACTGAGTCCTGCTAAATAACCCGTAGACCATGCCCACTGCAAATTATAACCTCCGCAATCTCCATCTAGATCCAATACTTCTCCTGTAATATAGATCCCTTTTGCTTTCTTGGAGGCCATTGTTGTAAGATCTACCTCACTTAATACAACCCCTCCAGCTGTAGCTTGCGCATATTTATAGCCTCTTGTGCCATTTATTTCAAATACAAATGCCTTTATGGCCTTTGCAAGCTTTTCAATACTATCATGCTCTAAATCCTCTGACTTGATATGCATTGACTCTACTTTAGAATACTTAATAATCGGAATAATAATTCTCTTATGAATCCATCCAATAAAAAGTTCTTCTAATGTCCGCTCAGGTCTTAGAGCAATTCTGCTATATATCATACTTATCATATCATCATGGCTTAGATTAGGTAATAAGTCTAATACAACAGACGCTTTTTTACCTTCTAGTTTTGCCTTAGCAGCAATACGGCTAAGCTGAAAAATAGCTGGTCCTGATAATCCGTCTTCAGTAAATAATACCTCTCCGTATTCTTCTCTTATAGGCTTATTTTCTACATAAGCACTGGCTTGACATTTAATTTTTGTCCCCTTCATCATTTTGCAATAACTTGAAGATGAAAGTACGTGAACTAATGTGGGAAACGTGGGTGAGATAGTATGTCCTAGTTTTTTAAGTATATTATACCCAAGTTGGTCACATCCAAAGCTTATATTTGCCATACCTCCTGTTGCAAAAATAACTTTAGGCGCATGATATGTAATATTATTTTCACATACAATATACCATCTATCTTTTTTAGAGAAAGCATCAATTACTTTTGTATCTGTTTGGATTTCTACTTGTAATCGTGTGAGTTCCATTCTAAGCACTTCAAGTACACTTGAGGCTTGTTCAGAAGAAGGGTATACTTTATCCCCTTCTACTAATGGTAATACCCCAAGTTCTTCAAAAAAACTTCTAATTATTTCATAATTGACATATTTTAAAGGATAAGAAAAATCTTCCGTTGAACTTGTATGGTATTTTGTATTTTCTATTTGTGTATTAGAAAGATTACATCTGCCATTACCCGTTACCAAAATTTTTTTTCCTATTCTGTCTAACCGTTCTAAAAGTAGGACCTGTGCCCCATGTCTAGCAGCAATAATACTTGCAATCATGCCCGATGCCCCGCCGCCAACTACTATAACATCCCTCATATACCTCATCCTTTCCTAGCTTCTATTGTATTGATAATTAAACTTTAATGCAAGTATATAAGGCTACCTATTCGGCAGCCTTATTCCTCTTCATATGATTGTAATATTTTTTCAATATAATTCGGATTACTTAATAGCGCATCCTTTTGAAGCGGTGATATTGCAATTTGTTCTTTTAACAGAAGACTATAAGTCTTTCTTGAAAAGTGCGAAGCACTCATATCAAGGTCAATGTACTTATTAACCTTTCCCTCTTCTTTTTGCACAATACATACCCTATTGTTTTGAATACCTAATGTATACTCAAATACCTTCTCTACACTAGGCAGTACTTTCTTAAGTGCTACCTGCTCCACATTAAATTCAACGACATCATAGCCTGAAAATTTATTTTTTATATCTGATTCGTTTAGTCCTAATAACACTAATGGGTCTAGCTTTTTATTTTCAAGTTCATTATTATGTTCATCTACTATAAGTAAATGGATCTGTGTATCAGGCTGTATGCTTACAACAGTTTCAGGTTTTGCAGCACCTAGAACATCTACGCTTTTTTCACTTCTAGTAGCAAGTCCTTCATAAGATGGTTCAGTATGGCTTGCACTGCTTTGTATATAATAATAGCCTATTGTAAATATGATAAAAAAGATCATAATAGCTACCACAAGCGTCATTAAATACTGGTTTCTTTTAAGCATCTTACACTTCCTTCATGTACTAAAATACCGTTTATTAGAATTATGTCTAAAATGCTATTTTTTATACATAATTGAAGGAATTTTTTATTATAGTCTCACTATTCACCATTTAAAAACTTTATAAGCTTCTTGCCGCCTGGTATATAAAGTAAATCTTTTTTTGTAATTGTCCTTGTTGCTATACCTGTAAATAGGTAGATAACCATAGCGACAGGTATAATAACTATTGTCCATAATTTTGAACTTGGCAAAATAATCATAAGGCCATTATAAATACCATAGGCTAATAACCCCATAATACTTGCACTAATCATCGGCTTAATTAAAAGTTTATGCCAATTAAATTGTATGCTTAAATATCTTTTTAAATAATTGATATTTAAAATGGCATAGATTAAATAACACAATGTTGTACTGTGGATCACCCCATAGATATGCAGTGTTGGCACAGCAAGTACAATCCAATTCACAATTATTTTAATAATACAAGCTATCACCGCATTAAATGTTGGAATATTCGGTTTACCCATGCCTTGGAGTACCCCTGCACTAAGTTGTGCAAGTGTTATAAAAATAATCCCTATAGCACCGCTTGCTAAAAGTTTATCACCTGTTACCTCTGCAAACAACAGCCCAATAATTGGATTTGCAAATAATATGAGTGCCACTGTAGAAGGTGCACCGATTAATAAGCCTACCTTAAAAATCAGCTTAATCTTTTTACGTACATCTTTATAGTTGTGAACAGCCATACTCGCTGCAATAGCAGGGATAGCAGCACCGCCTAACTGTATAATCAAACTAATTGGAACATTTAACAATGCAAAATATTTAACAGAAAACTGTCCGAGTAACTGTGTAACAATTTCATCTATAGATAAAGTATCTATACGCGGAACCGGCACTACATGCAAAAGACTATTTTCTTTTAAATAAGCAATAGAAGCAGGCAGATTTCTCGTGATCATACTTTGATCAATAAGCCCCATAATAGAAAATACAGAAGTACTGACAACGACAGGTATCATCATAACAAGAATTTGTTTAAGAATTGTCCCCGAATTTTCATATTGATAATCGTTACTATACCTTAATTTCTTTTTAAGATTCGGACGCATCCACATATAAACAGTCATTAGTGTAATAAGACCAGCTATTGCCCCTATTCCCGTACCTAAAGTGCTTCCAGTAACAGCTACTATTAAATCGTGGCTTAAAAACAAATAAGCAAGCAAAACACTAAATACTACATTAAATATTTGTTCAATTATCTGCGATACTGCAGTTGGAGTCATATTATTTTGCCCTTGAAAATAGCCACGCATAACGGCAATGATAGTTGCGACGATAACTGTAGGGGCAAGCGCTCTAATAGGCATGCCCACATTTTTTTTAGGAAACAGTACTTCGGCTATCCAATCTGCACCAAACCACATACCTATAGCAAGTACAGCTGCAAAAGCAACTGAATACAGCATGGCAACTTTATAAACCCTATGAGCATCTTTATAAGCGTTCATAGCTTCTCTTTCTGCAATAAGTTTGGATAATGCATTGGGCATAGCAATAGCCGTAAAGGTCAAAATAACTGAATAAACCTGAAAAGCTAAACCGTAAAGACCATTGCCTTCATCACCTAGTATATTCGTAATAGGTATTCTGTATAATAACCCAATAACTCTGCTTAGAAACACACCTATCCCTAAAATCATTGCACCTTTTACAATACTTTGTCCGTTTGTTTTACTTTCCATAATACCCTCTATCTATTTATCTTATTTCCTAATTTTTCATACTTAACACATTTTAACATACATTGAAGTATGAATATACCTTTATTTAATATCTTTTTTAAGTATAACATCAAATTTATTCAGTCATTAATGATCTCATACACTTTAATGCATATGAATAGATCCAACCTTTACTCAAGACAATAAAAAAACAGACATTTTAAAGATGTCTGTTTGCTATAGACGCTCCTGGTCTGGAAGGGCTGGAAGTAATCTATGGGTTAGTTTTTTTCTTGTAAGTAGTTTATAGCGCTGCACTATTTCTGGATATTGTCTGTTAAATAAAACAAATTTTTCTATGCGCTCTAAACTTTCATATGATAAGTATTGCTGCATACTTTCTTTTTCCAAGTCTTTGTTTTCTTCGATCTGGAGCAGTGTTAAAAATTCATCAATAAGTGCTTCTCTTGCAATGAGATATTCTGCCATTTGTTTACCCTGCTCCGTTATTTTTAGAGGCTGATACGGCAAATAGACAATGTATTTTTGATAATGCATTCTCTGCAGTGCCTGTATCGTCTTTTGAAGCGGCTGATTAATTTCTTTTGCAACATCCGTACTCTTTAGTTCTGTGTCTGCAAGTGCCATCTTGTAAATTCCCACTAAATATTTTTCTAAACTTGAAGATAGCATAGCCCTTCCTCCTTTATTAATGACTACAATAAATATATGCAGGTTGTTAGACTAAAATGTCTATTATACCCATTTAAGCTTAAGATTTATTTATTAATTGACACAGGCTGTTAAAGCATATTAAAATCAAGATGTGAGTCATTTAACAATAAGGAGGTGAATCTATGTCTGAAATTATATTAATCAGTGATACTGCATGTGATCTTCCAGAATCTTTAATAAATGAATATCATATTAAACTTGTTCCTTTTTATGTTTCTTTTGATAAGGAAACATATTTTAAAGAAATAGCAGATCTTTCTGTTGCAAAGTTTTATGAAATCATGAGAAAGGATAAAATTTTCCCTAAAACATCCCTTCCTTCTATTAATGATTATATGGAAACGTTTATGCCCCTAATAGAACAAAATAAAAATATCATCTGCGTTTGTCTGTCCTCTCATTTTAGTGGTTCCTACAACTCTGCTGTCAATGCTCGTGAACTTATATTAGAAAATTATCCTAATGCACAAATTGCTATTATTAATTCTTTAAATGCAACAGGCGGTCAGGGACTACTCGTTCAAGAAATTGGACGCATGATAGCGGATGATATTCCTTTCGCGACAATCGTCGAAACGGCAAATAAACTTAGAGAGTCTGCAAGGATCTTTTTCTTTGTAGAAACTCTGGATTATTTAGAACATGGCGGTCGTATTGGTAAAGCTGCAGCACTGCTTGGAACAATGCTTAGTGTCAAACCGCTTATTTATTTGCAAGACGGTTTGCTGTTTCCAAGTGGTAAAGTAAGAGGGACTAAAAAAGCTTTAGCCAAGGCTCTGGAAAATACTGAAGCCTATGTAAAAGATCATGCTAACGATTATAATTATTTAATTGCCCACGCTGATAATCTTGAATATGCACATATTATGAGGGAAGGATTAAGTACACTATTAAACATAAGTGTTCCTAATGATTTTTCATTTATAGGCGTTACAATAGGCGTTAATACTGGCCCTGATGCTGCTGGTATATGTTTAATAAAAAAATATGAAACATTTCTCAACCAATAAAAAAGCAGCCCACGGGCTGTTTTTTTTATTGGTTGGTTATGCCTTTAACTTCTATTATTTTACTCGAAAAAGCATAAATGAGTGCTGCAAAACCCAATACTTCACTTACAGTAAACCTTGGAAATGTATGGGGTATTTTAATAAAATAAGTTATCCCATCTAGTAATAAGGTGATCTGGGCCATTATTATCATTAGAAGCTGAACCCGTATCTGCAAGTTTTTATAATTCATTATCCCTATTATACTGAGTATGAAAACAATAGCTATAAAACTTCCTTGAGCAATACTAAGATACATTGGATATCTGTCTATAAGATGTAAAGCATATCCAAAACTCTCTCCTTGTACTACAACTGTAGGCTGTCTGATGATTATGTACATATAAAAGATGATCCAAGGCGTAAAATATAATAAATACCGGGGATAACTTATTTTTTCTCGATATAGGGGAGTCACATACCATATAGCCGATACTGTAGGAATTGTCAGGCCAATACTACTTGCTAAATAGAAATACCTAAGTACCATAATCTGCTGATAAGCTGGCGCATCGCCATATACAATTAAAGTGAAATATCTCAACATTGTAAATACAAATAACATGATGCATACGATTTTAAGTATGTAATAGCGATTACTTAAAACTGCTGTAATATCAACCATGAGTACGACTAGTGCTATAACACATATTGCAATAAGCATGATATATCCTATCTCCATTTTTTCACCTCCTTTTTATTAATTTATGGACAGCGTATGCATTTTAGAACAGTTCATAATAAGAAAAGAGTATAGCTTGGCTATACTCCTTTATCTATAAGTTATTCTATTATGAATTAAAGATCTGCGAACAAAGCTGACATCCAGTAGGTGTAGCAGCTATCCCTCCCATAGCCGTTTCTCTAAGTTCTGATGGCATACTTTTCCCGACCTTATACATTGCCTCTACAGTTTCATCAAATGGAACCACTTGTTTTATACCACACAAAGTCATTTCAGCGCTAATGAGTGCATTTGACACGCCCATAGCATTGCGCTTCTGACAAGGTGCCTCTACAAGTCCCGCTATAGGATCACATACTAACCCCAGCACATTGGACAAAGCAGTCGATGCTGCGTCTAAACATTGACTAGGTGTGCCTCCTTTAAGCTCACAAATCGCCGATGCAGCCATTGCAGAAGCGGCACCCACTTCTGCCTGACATCCTCCTTCTGCCCCAGAAACAGTTGCATTTCTAGTAATTAAATAACCGACGGCCCCTGCATTAAACAGTGCTAAAATCATTTTTTCATCTGGTAAATTAAAAGCCTCTTGAATAGCAATAAATGCTCCTGGAATGACCCCTGATGAACCTGCGGTTGGCGCTGCTACTATCAGCCCCATTGAGCTATTTACTTCCAAAACACCTACAGCGTAGCTTATTGCTTTTGATATTAACCCACCACATACTGATTCTTCCATTTCACTTCTGGCATATATCTTTTTAGCTTCGCCACCTATTAAACCGCCTATAGAAATAAGGTCGTCCTGTAGCGCCTTATGAACTGCATTTTTCATAATATTATAAGAATGTGTCATGCGCTCTACAAGCTGTTCTTTTTCCGAGTGGAATACTAGCATTTCTCTATTTATCATAGCCTCTGATATTTTTAAATTTTGCTTATTACATATATTAATTAGTTCTACAGCATTTATGAAATTCACTGGCATGCCTCCTATAAATGAATTATTTTTGCATCATGTACCTTGTCATGGGCAATGATATGATCAATTATTGCTTCTCTAATAGGTTCATCAGCTTCTATAATTGTGTATGCCAGTTTACCCCTATCTTCTCTATAAAGTCTCATAAAAGCAATGTTAATTCCCTGTTCACTGAGACATTGTGTAATATAGGCAACGACCCCAGGCTTATCTTCTTGCGTAATAAGCAAAGTATAATATTCGCCAGTAAAAAAAACGTCCATATTATTAACTTTATCAATACTTATACTTCCGCCTCCTATTGAAGAACCTGTGATACTTAACTGATTGCCTTTATGATCATTTACCACAATTTCTACAGTATTAGGATGTTTATGACTTTTACTGTCACTTGTTTCAAATAGATACTGCAGTTCCTGCTTAGCTGCATATTCAAATGCATCTTTTATACGCTCATCATCCTGTTCCATACCCAATAAACCTGCAACCAACGCCCGATCAGTCCCATGTCCCTTATAAGTTTTTGCAAAAGATCCATACAGAATAAAAGTAACCTTAGCAATATCTTTTGGTGCAAGTTTATACATAACGCTTGCTATTCTTAGTGCTCCAGCTGTATGAGAGCTTGATGGGCCTATCATATTAGGTCCTATAACTTCAAATACACTAATTTGTTTCATGCTATTTACCCTCACTTTCTACAACTTCATTTATTAATTAGTATACCCCATTATATTTTAAAATTGTACACAAAAATAAAAAGAATGTCATCTGAATCTATCCAGATTTACATCCTTTTTATTTTTAAAGTGTTAAATTGTCTCATTATCTCTAGCTATGTTTTTGAGAGTCCATCTTTGCTTGTTTTAAAACGTTAGGCATTTCTGGTTCATATGTTATCCAGAATGACTTAGAACCACATGCTCCTTCTACCGCTTTATCAGCTGCTTTTGCAATTCCTCTTAATACTTTTTCTTTTAAATTTTTCATCTTAAATACCTCCTTTGTAATATGGTTATCATTAAAAAAATGGTAACTACTAGTTGCGTACAAGCTATAGTGAACCACAATTCTATCCCCTGGGGATATGCAAATATCCCTATAGCTGTTATCAAAGTATATATACTTATGAGCACCTTCGTTATAACACTATTTCTTTGCATTTCTTTTTCTGTCTTAGGATTCTTCTTGCTATTTAAAGGCGCTTTGCTATAAATCCCTATGTAAGAAATACTTGAAAATATGAAACTACAAATATACATATCAAATATAGCTGTACTATGTACTACAGTTATGATACTTAAATACGATAAGCATCCAATGCAATAGCACTTCCAGTACTGACTTGCATGAAAGCCTCCCGCATAACTTCTTATAGAACAAAATACAATTAAGAAAGTTACCGTAACAAGGATCTTATTTAAGAGAAGGCCTAATGTCAAAATAGTCCCTACTACTAATAAGCTGTTAACTAAAAGCTCAAGGCCATAGATATAGACTTCTCTGTCATCTTCAGATATAATTCTATTTCTCACAAGAATAAATGAAAAATCCTCACACATCGTTTTTATCATGTCCTCACCTCTTGAATTTACTATACACCTTTTTTTTACACTTGTGTTAATTTTTGTACGAATGGTATGATTTTTGGTACGAATAGTCATTTTTTTAATAACATATTACCAAAAAGCTCCTATTTAATTTTTGATTTAAAATCAATGTATTAAATAGGAGCTTTTATTAGGTTCTATAAAAGAATTATATTATTCATTAACTACCTTTAGCATAATCGAAAGACTAAAGCACTTATTCTCATAACTATACTGGAGGTATCCATCATATTTTTCAGCTATTTTCTTCATACTTAACATACCAAATCCATGTTTACTTTTATCTTTTTTTGTCGTTTGTAAATGCTCAATGTTTTTTAATTCTTCCCCTACAGCATTAATAATTTCTATAAGTAAATAATCTTTATAAGGTTTCATATGTACATGAATCTTTCGAGAATGCTTATCTCTAACCTTTAAATTTGCCTCGATAGCATTATCTAATCCATTACTCATCAAAGCACATAGGTCTATGGCATTGACACTCATATTTTCTCCTAAAAACCCATTAACATTGAATTGAATATCATGCTTTTTAGCTAGCATGTACTTTTGATTAATGACAGCATCTGCTATTTCATTACCTGTTTTTATATCAAAATGTACTTTTTCACTGTTTATTTTCATGTCATAAATGTATTGTCTTGCCCTCTTAATATTATCCATTTGAAGCAGCATATCAATACAGCTGATATGATTATTAAAATCATGCCAGATTTTTCTAATCTCTTTGTGGGATTCATCCTTTTCTAAGGTAGCTTTTATAAGCATTTCATTTTGATATTCAATAATCTCATATTGTTTTTCTTTCTCAAAATAGTTACACATATATTGGAAGGTCTGATAAACAGTTATACTTAGAACAAGTATACCAATAGAAATAATAACTAAAAATAAACCCGCTAGTTCATTTCCCTGGAGAATAATACCTATTTCTATGACAGCAATTATACTTACTAGTGCAATTGCAAAAACCCCCAATATCATATGCCAAAACTTTGCAGGTATGTCTCCTAGTGACTTTCGGGTTGTTTTAGCTATCAATTTAATAAGTATAAATGCTATAAGCTTTGCAAAGACAGAAAGCAAAATTCTATACCAATTACTCGATAAGGCAACAGTAACGATATCTATTTTAGTGATATACGAAATCAAAATGACACTTACAACGTCTATAAGCCCTAATCCTATATAATAAATGGTTCCCCAAAACAACTTAATTTTGAACTTTGCTTTATAAAGGATAGCTGTAACTATTATACAAATGCCATACCCAACTATTACCTTAAACGCAGAAAAAATACTGATTCTAGTTAAAGCAAAAGAAACTATACTACTCATTATAAGTATTACATAAACCATATACTCAGGTATATGTTCTTTTTTAACTATTACTTCATTTAAAAACATATATAAAAAAAATAGCTCTATTAAACAAAGACCATATTCAAATAAATTCCAAACTATTCCACTAATCATTTTTATCCCCTACCTCGCATAATTTGTAAATGCACGAAATACTTCATTAACCTTATACCGACTTATAGATAACTTCTCATTATTATCAAGTATAATATATAGCTTGTTAATAACTTTGATATATTTAACATTTACAATACAGCCTCTATGTATAGCTACAAAATCTTTGTCACTGAACTGATTGATAATATCTTGGAATCTTGTTACAGTTAATCTGTAATAATTATCAATCGTTTTTACTTCTACATGTCTGTTAATATACATAAAATATAAAATGTCCTGTATGGCTAACTTTATAGTTCCTTCTTTTGTTTTAAAAGAGTAGGTGCTTTTTTCATTTTCAAGCAACCTAAGTGCCTTACTTAAACATTCATCTAGCTCAATAAGTACATAGTTTTTTCTTATAAATCTAAAAGTATTAAATTGAAAGGTTTCATATACTCGATCTTCCATTGAGGTTAAAAAAATTAAAGTGACCTCTTTATTCATATTTCTGATACATTGTGCCGTCTCAATACCATCTATATAAGGCATATCAATGTCTAAAAATATAATATCAAAAGCGTAATGATCTTTGCTAAATTGTTCTAAAAGACTCCTTCCATTATTATAAATACTCACCTCACCGTTTACACAATGACTCACTAAATACTTCTCTATAAGATTTTCAAATTCTTTTAAGAATATATGGTTATCATCACAAAGTGCTATTTTTATCACCAACACCACCCCCTTTTTAATTGCCACTTTTCATAGATTAACTAATCGCCGCTCTCTAGTACACACTTTTCGCTCCTTTCTATATTATACATATTTTTTCAGGTTATGACACCTACTGCGATGAATAGTGTAAAAAATTGTATAAATGGTAAACTCCGCTTACTTTAAAAGTATGGTATAATAATATAGATTCAATTAATACATAGAGGGGGAATCATCTTGGATATAAAAAAGGAATATTATAAAGTTACTGCTGAGGCAATCATCAAGAAAATGTCACAGCGTAATCTACAAGCTTATTATGTAGATAACAAACATGAAGCTGCTCAAAAAGTCTGTTCATTAATAGAAGATAATGCTTCTATATCATGGGGTGGATCTATGACATTACTAGAAATTGGCTTACTTGAAAAACTTGCTGCTAATCCAAGCTATACTTTATTAGACCGCTCAAAGGTTAATCCAGATCAAGTAAGTGACCTCTATCATGATGCCCTTTCTTGTGATTACTATCTTATGAGCAGCAATGCTGTTACCTTAGATGGCAAGCTTGTAAATATAGACGGCACTGGTAATAGAGTAGCAGCACTCATTTATGGTCCTAAAAATGTTATTATTGTTGTTGGTATGAATAAAATTGTTTTCAATGAGCAAGAAGCGATTAGTCGTGTAAAGAATTTTGCCAGTCCTCTCAATGCACTTAGGCTTGAGAAAAATACCCCTTGTGCTAAAACAGGTGTATGTCATGATTGTCTTTCTCCTGATTGTATCTGTATGCATACAGTCATTACGCGTAATAGTCGAGAGAAAGATCGTATTAAAGTTATTTTAGTAGGTGAAAATCTAGGTTATTAAAGCACTTAACAATTCAAATAATTAAGACTTAATATAAAATAGGGAGAAATGTTGACAATCATTCCTCCCTATGCTATTATAAATAAGCATTTTGCTCTCGTGGCTCAGTAGGTAGAGCGTCGCCTTGGTAAGGCGGAGGTCGGCGGTTCAAGTCCGCTCGGGAGCTTACTCTTAAAAGCTTAAAACCCAATAAATGCAATGATTAGAGGACTTTTAAGTCCTCTTTTTTATTTATAAAGTTTCGCTCTATTTGCTTTTTGCAATAATACATACTTCTTAAATAAATGGGTTATTTTAAATATGTAACCTATATCAATAACTAGAGGTGCCCATATGGAATATAATAAATTATTAATGCTTATAACTATTATCTTTTCGTTAGTTATTTTAATTATCGGTATTGCTGACTTTGTTAAGAAGAAATATAGTTTTTTTATTGAGAATCTTGTATCTTATACTCTCTATTTAATTTTTTTAGCAGCACAATATAAGTTTGAATTTTATGCTAGGCCCTTTATTATAACCCTTGCCTTAATAACTATTATTGGAAACAATCTTATTGGTAAATATCTAAACTATTATTATCGTTCAAAGTATTACGATAGATTTTTACATGCTTTTGGGGCATTCTCTTATGCTTTATTTTTTTATGAAATATTAAATGAAACTATAACGCCCACAATCCATTCAAGGCTATATGTCTCTATCTTCGTAGCAACCATCGGTATTTCATATGGTTGTGTTTATGAAATATACGAATTTATTTTAGACTCTATAAGCAATTCAGATAATCAGCACGGCCTTATAGATACAAATTTTGATTTAATTTCAAATATAATAGGTTCAATAATTGCAGGTATCATTTCAGTACTAGTTTTCTTTTAGGTATGTTTTTTAAGTAGTACATACTTCTTTTAAGAAAGGTTACTTTAAATGTATAAGTTTCATAAATAATTAGAGGTGGTGTATGTGTAAAATAAATAATCTTAAATTTTTAATTACAACGTCATTATCAATCATTATCATTTTCACATCTGTTATTTTAAATGCCTCGGAGCTAGGGTCTATTTCTCCAGCTGAGCATAAAGAAACCATTAATCAATTCATTGGTGAGATTAAAGATGCGCAAAACCAATCACTTAATATTGCACAATCTGCCCTTAGAGATTCTATTGATACCAATCAACTTCAAGATCAAATTAGTATCATTAGTAATAACTTATCCTCACTTAACGAAAGAATCGAAGACTACGCCGATATTGTTCAAGGCCTCAATGAGCAAGATAGACAAGTCAGGCTTACTTTTAATTTTCTCAATCTTGTTAGAAGCAATTTATATACCCTGACCTTATTAACACGTGTAACAACTGATATACAAAGGCTTCAGCTGCTAGATGAATATTTTCGCACAAGAATAAATACGCTTGACACTCTTGAAATTCTGAAAGACCTTCTTGAAAAATATACTGATTAACATATTAAACTTACGTTTATTAGCGCCTTAGTTTTCTTCTACGATTAAAGTTGCATTGTAAATTATATTTCTTTTTCCATTAAGTTCAAATAGTATTTTACCCCTAACATATTTTATTTAATCTCCATAAATTCTCCATCATTATTAATTATAATAAAAAGTGTAATAAATACACGCTAATATTTTTCATTAACCCCCTCTTTGTAAAAGCTACTACTCCCCTAGTAGCTTTTTTATTTGCTAAAAATAAAGGACAAACATGGTCATAAAGATTTTAAAAATGGTTATCTTAAATAGATAAGTTTATCATTGACTAGAGGTGCCCCATGAAACAAAACTATTCATTTAAGTCATTTATCTCCATTATTTTATCTATAATTATTGCGTTTACTTTTGTCCCGCTGAGCGCTGATAGTATTCAGGATATTACTATAAGTAATGCCGAGCATAAACAAACAATTGAGCAATTTATTAGTGAAATAAAATCAATACAAAGACAAGTTTTTGATATCGCACAAGCGGCTCTTAGAGATCCAATTCCTGGGGATACCCAACTTGAAATACGCATTAATTTGATTAACAATAACATAGAAAGACTTAATAGAATGCTCCAAGACTACTTAGCAACTGTCCCTGATGTCAGTGACCAAAATAGACATGTTTTACTTACTTTTAACGTGCTTAATCTAGCTAAGAACAGCTTATATAGTCTCAGTTTATTAATCCGTGAAACATCTGATATAGAAAGACTTGCACTACTAGATGAGTATTTTCGTTCAAGAGTAACTTCTCTTGATACCCTTGCCATACTTGAAGCAATTCTTGAAAGATTTGATACTTAAAATTTTATTATAAAGCCAAAATATTAGGCCCCAACTTGTGTATCCGGTTTTTGTTCTAACCAATGTATAAGTTTATCATATTTTTCTTTAGATAAATCGTTAAGACTTTCAAGTTTAGACAATGATCTCAGAGCATTAGCATCAAAACCCTTTTTCATCCCTATCGTATAGAGTCTTGAAAGCTGTTTGGGTGTCACTTTATAGTTACCGTTTTTAGAAGTCTGAGTTTTATCAATACCACTTGCTAAATTGCCATCATCATCTTCATCTGTTGTCACAATGCCTAAAGCACATTGCAGTGAATAGCGTCTTAAATAAGTAACCGTAGCCATAGACTGCTGTACATTCCCTGTAATTTTAATTTGTAAAGGCTCAAATTCTATAAACTCTCCACTTTCATGAAGAAGCATGGTAGACACACTAATAACATCACCAGCTATGGTCCCATTCGTATTTTGTAAGAAGGATAAGCCATACTCCGCGAGGACGGGCCTTATAGCACCAACAATATCTTCTAGTGTCGTATAAGTTGATTTAAAAAATGGATTAGAAGATGTTCTTTTAAGGGTTTCAACTCTGCTCTGAAACTTAACCACTGCACTTGCAATATTTTTAATGCTTTCTGACTTATTAATCATTACTTCCCCTCCTTTTTCACTCTATTTTAACTGTTATAGAATACTTAATCCTTTAGCTTCTATCTTAAATATGCCTTTTGATAGATTTATAAATGCTATTGATTGTAAGCTATCTCTATAAATCTTATCTTCTCCCACATTTTATTTTTTAGTAAGGTATTTGATGGAGTAATTGTTCAGTTCATCCATTCTATCATAAATAAAAGTCTTCTTATATTTACTAAAATAATAAGAAGACTTTTATTTATGATAGAAATTTTCTATTTTTTTTGTGTCATTTTAACCGGAACTAAATCTGCTGTAATTTCTTTTGAGGTATACTGATTTTCATCCATCCATTTTAAAAATAATTCTAAGGTTTCTACAACGTATTTCATATCATGAAAAAGCACTACCTTAGGTTCTTTTTTTGAAGTTTTCATGTTCTTGATCGTTGTATTAAACGCTTTATGGGGATTATTGTATGCCCAATCTTTCGAGTCAATATTCCAATCCCATATACGATACTCGTGGCTTACGAGATTAAGATATTGTTTTAAGGTTAGATGTGGATTGCTGCCAAAAGGCGTTCTTATTAGACAGCTTCTAAAGCCTACGATACTTTCAAGTGTTTCATTAGTCTGCTCCATTTCTTTAAGTGGACCATCATGTCCACAATAAAATGTATGAGGTTTATGTGTTACGCCGTGTAATCCTACTGCATGGCCTCTTTCTACGATATGTTTAACACTTTCTGGATTTTTTTTCATTGCACCGTCTAACATAAAAAATGTAGCTTTTACCTGATATTTATCCAGTAATTCTAACAGCTTGTCTGTATATGGGCTTGGACCATCATCAAAAGTTAAATAAATAACTTTATGGTGTGCTTTTTCTTTCTGAGTCGCCTTTTCGTCTTGTTCTTGAAGCTTTTCACTACTTGTAATACTAATGATTGGCCCATCAGACTTAAAACTAACTTTATAGCCAAAATATTCTGCTACTAAACGCATTGGTACCATTATATCGTTATTCTTGCTAACTACCATATAGCGCTCAACATTTAACCAGTCTGTTGTAAGGGTATTGTCGTGCAGATTTAGAATCATTATTTTCTCATCTTTATTCAGCTGAACCTGCCCTATTTCATTCATCCAATACATATCGATATTGAGTGCGGGTTCTAAAAACTTAACTGAAATATATGCAACGCCATTTACCATATCAATCTGTCCTTCCTCCCGTGATATGAGCTTGTCGTTGACTACAACAGATATTTCTCGATCTTTGGCATATACTATTCCACTAAAAAAGCTAGAACATAACATAATTATTATAAAAATCTTTTTCATCTGCATCACCACATTGTTCTGAATTATATTCTTTTGAATTTGCTTGTTATGTGCACTCATTTATTATTAGCATTTTTTATAAATAAATACTTTTATAAATAAAAAATAAACCTAGCTATCAAAGACTAGGTTATTAATCATTTAGTAACACTTATTACAAGCTGTTCGGTCACCTACATCCTCTAGTGTTCCTTGTTGTGGTGACTTCATCCCAGAGCAACTTAATAGACTATGATATTTCTTACTATTCTTAGTAAAAAAAACTTTTGCATAGGTTGTGTGTGTTACTACTTTTTGAGGCTGTTTATTAGTCTCTACATTTTGTTTAGACTTTTTACTTTCTCCTGATAAATAACTATTTGGCAATTGCTTGGTAGTAACGCCATTCCCTGTAGAAACAAAGATAAGATTACCGCCTTCATCCGTTCTATAAACCGGAATCGCTAACTGCTCTAGTACCTCCATTGTTTCTGCATGAGGATGTCCATATTTATTCCGCTCTCCAACCGTTATTACAGCATACTTAGGCTCTATTTGTATTAAAAACGCTTTGTCGCTTGAACTTCTTGAGCCATGATGACCTATTTTAATAAGATCTACTTTGCCTACATTGATATTTCTTTCAATCTCTTTATCTACATCACCCATAAATAACAACTTATCCTTACCATTGGTATACAGCAGCACAAGTGATGTATTATTCACATCTTTAGCACT